>JAWVDC010000151.1:0-9232 GCA_033857715.1 Gaiellaceae bacterium
TCGACGTGACCCATGATCGTCACGACCGGCGGCCGCGCCTGGAGCTGCTCCTCGGTGTCGTCGAACGACTCCGGCTCCTCCTCCTCGTCGGCGGCGTGCTTGATCGTGATCTCGCGGCCGACTTCCGCCGCGATGAGCTCGACCTCTTCATCGCTCAGCGACTGGGTCGCGGTGCGCATCTGGCCAAGGCCCATGAGGATCTTGATGAGCTGCGGCATCGAGACGCCGAGCGCCTGCGACAGGTTCTGGACGCTGATACCGGACTCGACGGAGACGGGACCGGTCGGCGGCGCTACCGGCGCCTTCGGTCCGCGCGAGGCCGCTGCGTCCGCGCGCGCCTGCCGCTGCTCGCGCGCGTTCGGGCGCTGCGCGCCTTGATCGATGACGACGCGGCGGCGCCGCCCCGCAGGGCCGCCGCCGCCGCGAGGGCGGAGCGGGCGATTTGGTTTGCCTCCGTTAGCCATTCTCTCCTTCAGTGTAAAGACGACGCAATAGAGGGTCCACGCGGACGGCTTGCTTGAGCACTCTCGCGAACTGGCGGCGCTCCACCGCCCGCTCGAAGCACTCGAGCTCGCGGCACGTGTACGCCCCGCGGCCCGGCTCGTTCCGGCCGGCGACGAGAACGCCGTCTCGGGCCGCGAACCGAAGCAGCTGACGCTGCGGAGTGCGCCTGCCGCAGCCGGCGCACGTCCGCAACGGTTCGGACCCTACGACTCCTCCTCCGCGGACACCTCGGCGACCTCGAGCTCGGCGTCGATCTCCTCGGGGCCTTCTGCCTCGGCTTCCACCGCAACCTCCTCGGCGTCCGCCTCTTCGACCTCGGGCCCCCCCGGGCCTTCCGGCCGCGCGACGTCGGCTTCGCCGGCGTCGCTTGCAGCCTCAGCCGGAGGACCGCCGACGTAATCGGAGCCGGAGCCTTCGAGCTGCTGGTGCGCCGGAACGCCGCAGAAGCGCGAGCCGGAGAGCGCGGCGTTCGGGCAGCGCTTGCCGTTCGTGAGGATCGCGGCGCAGCGGCCGGAGTAGTCCTCCCCGCTCTCGCCGTCGCCGCCGCCGAAGGCCGCATCGGCCTCGGCCTGCGCGAACTCGGAGTCGCTCTGGATGTCGACCTTCCAGCCCGTGAGGCGCGCGGCGAGACGGGCGTTCATGCCCTCCTTGCCGATCGCGAGCGCGAGCTGGTCGTCGGGAACGACGACGGTCGCCTCGCGCGCCTCGTCGTCGAGGTAGACCTCGCGGACGCGCGCCGGGGAGAGAGCCTTCGCGACGAAGCGGGCCGGCTCCGGGTTCCACGGGATGATGTCGATCTTCTCGCCGCGGAGCTCGGACACGACCATGCGCACGCGTGAGCCGCGCGGGCCGACGCACGCGCCGACCGGGTCGACGCCCTGCGCGTGCGACTCGACGGCAATCTTCGAGCGGTAACCGGGCTCGCGGGCGACGCCGCGAATCTCGACGAGACCGTCGGCAATCTCCGGCACCTCGAGCTCGAACAGCGTCTTGATGAGCTCGGGATCGCGGCGCGAGAGAATGACCTGTGGCCCCTTCGTCCCGGAACGCACCTCGGTGATGACGGCCTTGATGCGCGAGCCCTGCTCATAGCGCTCGCCGTCGACCTGCTCGGAGCGCGGCAGCAGCGCCTCGACCTTGCCGAGGTCGACGAGGACGTTGTTGCGGTCGCCGGCCTGCTGGACGATGCCCGTCACGACCTCGCTTACGCGGTCGATGTACTCGTCGTACATCATCCGGCGCTCTTCCTCGCGGATGCGCTGGAGGATGACCTGCTTCGCGGTCTGCGCGGCGATGCGGCCGAAGCCTTCCGGCGTCACATCCTCGCGCTTCACGTCCTGTTCGGGGACTTCCGACCAGTCGATGTCGAGGTCGTCGTCGGAGATGAGCGTGTGCTGGCGCTCGCCGGTCTCTTCCTCGAGCCGCTCGAGCTCCTCGAGCTTTCGCTCGCGCGCGTCGTCGATGAGCCGCTCCTCGACGTCGGGCGGGAGCTCGACGGAGAAGACGCGGAACTCGCCGTCGTCGTGCATCTCGACCGTCGCGTGGCGCGAGGCGCCCGGCGTCTTCTTGTACGCGGCGAGCAGCGCGTCCTCGAGAGCCGCGACGAGCGCGCCCTCCTCGATTCCCTTGTCGCGCTCGATCTCGCGAACGGCGTCGATGATCTCCTGGCTCATGACAAACTCCCATCTTCGATCAGATTTGCCCGCACGATCTCGGCGTACGGGATGTGAATCTCGGCGCCGTCTGCGGCAGCGACGGTGACGCTGTCGTCCCCGGCGGACACGACCTCGCCTTTGAGCTTCTTACTGCCGAGCATCCGCAGCTTCACGCGGCTTCCGACCACGGATGCGAAGTGCTCGCGCGTGCGGAGCGGACGCTCGATCCCCGGCGACGACACCTCCACCGAGTACTCGCGGAGGTAGTCGCGGAGCGCGTCCGTGACGCGCACGCAGAGCTCATGGTCGACGCCGGCGGGATGGTCGACGTAGACGCAGAAGCGCGTCGGCGAGAGGAGCTCGACGGCGAGGACGTCGACGCCCGGAACGTCATGCTCGACCCGCGGGACGATCTCGCTGCTCAGCTGTCGCTCCTTCTCGAATGTCGTCGGCATCTGCTGCCCTTTCTCCTGCTGCCGTCACAAAAAATGGGCCCGCAGGCCCATTTCAGTAACGCCGAAATGTGGTTCGAGGAGTGTAGCAACGGTGCTTCGCGCTGCTCAGGCGTCGAGTACGACGGTGACCGGCCCGTCGTTGACGAGCTCGAGCTCCATCTTCGCGCCGAACACTCCCGTCTCGACCTCGACGCCGAGCGCGCGCAGCTCGGCGCAGAAGCGCACGTAGAGCGGCTCCGCTTCGTCTGGCGGCGCGGCGTCCGTGAAGCTCGGCCGGTTCCCCTTCGCGGTGTCGGCGATCAGCGTGAACTGCGAAACGACGAGGACGGCGCCTCCCAGGTCGATGACCGAGCGGTCGAACTTGCCCTCCTCGTCCGCGAACACCCGCAGCCGCGCGATCTTGCCCGCGAGGCGCATCGCCTCCTCCTCCCCGTCGCCGCGCGCGACGCCGAGGAGCACGCACAGGCCCGGCCCGATCGAGCCGCCCGGAGTGACGCGAGCGCGCGAGACGCGCTGGACAACCACCCTCAAATTGGCGCCCTCACTCGAGGTCGAGAATCCGCGACCGATACTGCTTCGACCCGGGCCTGAGGGAGCTCGCGAGCTTGTAGTGGCCGTTCGCCTCGGCCTGCTTCCCCTGCTTCTCGAGGCAGCGGCCGAGCGCGTAGTGGGCGTAGTCGTTGACCGGCGAGAGCTCGAGCAGCGTGCGGAACTCCGCCTCCGCCTCGTCCCAGCGGCCCATCCGGAAGTAGGCGATGCCGAGCGCCTCGCGGATCGACGCCTTGTCGGGCTCGCGGCGCTTCGCCTTCTCGAGCGAGACCGTCGCCTGTGCGGCCATCCCCGACCGTAGGTGCTTCCGGCCGCGCTGGAAGAGGCTGTACGTCGACTCGCTCACGGTGGCGTGGTACCCAGAGACGCTGGACCGTCAACGGCCCAGCGCGCTCGCGCAAGCGACCGCAGGGAGAAGAACCCGCGCAGCCGGTCGCGCCGCGTGAGTACGCGCCGGCACGACGCGAGCAGCGAACGAGACTCGTGCCGGGCGGCGCGCGCAGCGTCGGCGGCCGCCTCCGGACGTCCGAAGCGCGCGGCAGTCGTGGCCGCGACGAACGCCGCCGAGTCGGCACCGAGCGAACGGTGCGCGAGCAGGCCGAGCTCGCGGACGGTCGCGCTCGGCGGTGTCTCAACTCCCTGGTCGAGCAGGAAGCTCGCGAGCTCCTCGCGGCACGCCGCCGCGATCCTCCGCGGGTCGCGTGCAAGCCTACGCGCGCGACGGCGGGCTTCCTTCGCCAGGGCGATTCCACCGACCGCGCCGACGAGGACGAGCACGACGACGACGAGCGCGTACGGGAAGGCACTGGTGCCCGCGGCGCGCCGCGCGCCCGGCACTCCCGAGCCTTCCGGCGGCTCGTGGGTGCCCTTCTTCCCGCCTCCGTTGCCCGAGTTCGATTGGTCGCGCCCGCCGGGCCCTCCCACGCCACCGCCGCTGATTCCCGTGTAGCGGGCGATGAGCCGCGCGCGGCTCGACCCGGGAAAAGCGGGCGTCGGGTCGAACGGAAGCCAGCCGTATCCCTTGAACCACACCTCGACCCAGGCGTGCGCGTCGTGGTCGGTGAACGTCCACGCGTGGCTGGCGGGGTTGAACGTCGGTCCGGCGAAGCCGACCGCGACGCGGGCAGGGATCCCGCTGTACCGAAGCATGAGCGCCATCGCCCCCGCGAAGTACTGGCAGTACCCGCTCCGCGTCGTGGTGGCGAAGCCGACGAGCGGCGGCTCGACGATGCGCGGATGGTTCGAATACGCGAACCCGCCGTCGACGAGGAACCAGTGCTCGAGGTCGACGACGGCCGCGTACGGCGTCGTCGCAGCGCGCGTGACCTGACTGGCAAGGCGCGCCAGCGGGCGGTAGGCGGCGAGCTCCGAGTTCACCGAGAGTGAGCGCATGACCTCCGCGTCGTGACCGGGGGAGCCGAACACAGGCAAGCGAACGTTGTGGCCGACGTCGAGCATCCCGAGCACGCTCGCCGGATAGCGGGCGGGTAACTGGGCGAGTGCGTGGGAAGTCGGGCTCGCGTCGTAGCTCCACGCCGTGTACTGGAAGCCACGGGCGTACTCGGACGGGAGTTGCGCGAAGCCCGGCCCGGCCTCGACGGCGGACGTGCCGGCGTCGAAGCGGACGGGCACCGTGCCGCCGAGAAGCTGCCTATCCACAAGCCCCTCGATGGTCACGACCTCTTTGGTCTGGTTCGCGGGCCGCAGGGCGGCGGCCGGCTCCAAGGCGTCCGCGTCCCGCGGCGGTCCGACGACCCACCTACCGTCAACGAAGTCGTCGAGCACCGTGGCGCGGAAATACGCGGGCTCCTTGCGCGAGCGGACATCGAGCATGGTCGTCTTGGCCTTCGGAAAGCGGATCCCGCGGTACTGCGCGTCCCAGATGAAGCGGACGCTCGCCTGTCCGTTGCCGCCGGTGATGTTCCAGCCCTGCCAGTTGAGGACGGGGTGATTGGACGCGGTCGCCGTGCCGACGACGATCCCGCCGAGCACGAGAACGAGCGCGAACGGCACGGCCGAGCCGGAGATCCTCCGCGTGCCGGCGACTGCCAGGACGAGGAAAGCGGCTCCGAGAATCGCCGCGCCGATCGGCGTGCCGTGCGCGGGAACGATGAGCGTTGCCGGCCAGCCCGCTCCGACGAGCAGGAGGAGAGCTGCGGACACGGGCTTGCGAGCTGCGGCGAGAAGACCGACAGCGAGCGTGAACACGAACACGGCGAGGAGCACAAGCTCGGCCATGTTGGCGTGCAGCCGCGGGTCGAATGGCAGATGCGTCGAGTAGAAGTCGACGAAGCCGCTGTCGATGTGACTCCAGACGGCACCGCTCCCGCCGATCGGGTGGCGAGGCAGCCAGATCCCGAACGCGAGTCGAACGGCGAGCACGGCCGCGCCGACGCTGCCCAACGCCTGGAGCCGTGCGCCCGGGAGCACCGCGACCGCAAGGGCGAGCAACGCGAGGGCCACGGCGCGCATCGGCGCCGCGATGGGCTGCTCGAACTCCAGCCACGCGATGGCGATCACCGCGCCGGCAACGCCCGCAGCGAGAAGCGTCCTACGCAATGGCGTTCTCGCTCCGTGACGTGGCATGGATCTGGCCGAGCGCTTCTCGCAGGTCGTCCCCCCGGCGGACGACCGCAATGGGAACACCCGCCGCCTGCAGCCGCAGGAGATCCGGCTGCGGTGTCGATGCGCGCCCAGCGAACGTCGGGGCGTCGATGTGGACGAGCGCGACCGCCCGGTGCGACATCGTGCGCTCGAGCAGCCGGCGGACGAGTCCCGGCTCGAGCCGCGACGTGACGACGACGAGCTCGAGAGAGCGCGCCGCCGGCCCGTCCGCCGAGTCGAGCAGTGCCGACGCAGGCGTGCGCGCATCGGGCATGGCTCCCGCGAGGATGTCGAGCGCGCGTCCCCAGTCCGAGCCTTCGCTCGCCACCGACTCGATCTCGCGCGCGCGGGTGTTGAGGACGAGCACCGCGGGATGGCCGGCCCGTACGTGCGCGCGCAGGATCGAGCCCGCGGCGCGCACGGCTACGTCGAAGGACGAGTTGGGCGCGTCTCCCGCGACGCCCGCCGCGTCACCGTCGAGCAGAACGGCGACCTCGTCGCGCGGGGCGTCCTCGAAGTCCTTCACCATGAGCGTCCGCATCCGTGCCGTCGACGGCCAGTGCACGCGGCGGAGCGACTCGCCCGGCATGTGGTTGCGGACGGTGTGGAACTCGAGCCCTGCCGGCCGGCGGAGTGGTAGGCGTCGCCCGTCGGCGAGCGTCGCGCCCGCGTCGGAGAAGAGCCCGTCGAGCTCGACGATCTCCGGACGGACGACGAGAACTTCCGGCACGTTGGCGCGGAGAGACGCCTCGGCGAGTTGCCACGGGTCTGAGACGGAGACGCGCAGCGGCTCGAAGACGTGCCGGCCGCGCGAGAGGTTCCGCAACGTGTACGAGCCGACGTACACGCCGTCCCGGCGGCGCAGGTCGACGGCCCGCTCGCCGAGCCGTCCGATCGACTCGTGGGCGACCGCGGCAGGCACCGGGATCCGGGAGCTGGGCTCGACGCGCAGCTCGACGTCCACACTCCCGCCCTCTACGAGGGCGTGCCCCTCCCAGCTGCGCGTCACCGCGAGGCGCTGCCGGGACAGGCGCACCCACACGATCGCGACGGGCACCGCGAGGACGAGTCCGGCGGCGATCGGGAAGAGGGCCCGCGAGCCGAACAGCCACGCAACGACCCAGACCGAGAGGCCCATTGCGAGAACCGCAACGCCTCTCCTCGTCATCAGACGGGAACGGGTGTGCGCGCGAGCGCATCCGCGACGAGCTCGGCCGCGCCGAGGCCGGCCGACCGCGCTTCGGGCGCGAGGATGAGACGGTGCGCGAGGACGGGTGCGGCGAGCGCCTTGATGTCGTCCGGCGAGACGAAGTCGCGGCCCTCGGCGAGCGCGAGCGCCTTGGCCATCCGCAGCAGAGCGATTCCCGCGCGCGGGCTCGCGCCGAGATAGAGCCGCGAGTCGGCACGTGTGTACCGAAGAACCGCGACGACGTACCGGCCGAGGCTCTCCTCGACGTACACGGCACGGGCGGCCTCGGTCAGCCGGAGCACGTCCGCCGCGGTGGCGACGCTCGCGAGCGACTCGAGCGGCGGCTCGCCGGTCTGCTCTCCGAGCATCTTCGCCTCCTCGGCGAGTGGCGGATAGCCGAGCGACAGCTTGAGCGAGAAGCGGTCGAGCTGCGCCTCGGGCAACGGATACGTCCCCTCGTACTCGATCGGGTTCTGCGTCGCCATGACCATGAACGGCGCCTCGAGCGGGTGCGTGACGCCGTCGACCGTCACCTGGCGCTCCTCCATGCATTCGAGCAGCGCGGCCTGCGTCTTCGGCGATGCGCGGTTGACCTCGTCGACGAGGACGAGGTTCGCGAAGACGGGCCCGGGACGGAACTCGAACTCGTTGTGCTGTTGGTTGAAGACGTTGACGCCGGTGACGTCGGACGGGAGCAGATCCGGTGTGAACTGCAGGCGCGAGAAGCGGCAGTCGAGCGAGCGCGCCAGCGCCTTCGCGAGCATCGTTTTCCCCACGCCGGGAAAGTCCTCGACGATCAGATGCCCCTCGGCGACGAGGCAGAGGACAACGAGCCGCAGCGACTCGGCGGGCGCGTGGATCACGCGGCCGAGATTCGCGGTGATCGACTCGAGGACGTCCGCAGGCGCCGGGTCTACCGCTCGCTCAGCCATCCGCTAGGAGCTTCTCCACTTCGTCGAGAATCGACGCCGCGATCTCGGTCTTGGGCGCCTTCGGCAGCACGCGGTCGCCGGCGGCGGAGACGAGCGTGACGGCGTTGTCGCGCGCGTCGAAGCCGATGCCGGGCTGTGAGACGTCGTTGTGGACGAAGAGGTCGGCGCCCTTCCGCTCGAGCTTGGCGCGCGCACGGTCGAGGCCGCCGTCCCCCGTCTCGGCCGCGAAGCCGACGAGGACTTGGCCGTCGCGGCGGTGCGCGCCGAGCGAGGCGAGGACGTCGGTGGTCGGCTCGAGCTCGAGCGTCCACGTCTCCGTGTCCTTCGGGCGCTTCGCGGCAAGCGCCGCGGCGGGGCGGTAGTCGGCGACGGCGGCCGCCATGACGATGACGTCGGCCCCTGCGGCGCGAGCGAGTGCCTCGCGCTCGAGATCGGCGGCGGTCGGCGTCTCGACGAGCTCGACTCCCTCGGGCGCCGGCAGTGCGACGTTCGCGGCGAGGAGGGTGACGTCGGCACCGCGCCGGCGCGCCTCTGCTGCGAGCGCGACTCCCATGCGTCCGGACGACCAGTTGCCGACGTAGCGAACGGCGTCGACAGGCTCGCGGGTGCCACCGGCGGAGACGAGCACGCGCTTCCCCCGGAGCGCGCTCTTCCCGCGCAGCACCTCGAGCGCGGCGCGGAAGATCTCCTCCGGCTCGGCCATCCGCCCGACGCCGAGCTCTCCTTCGGCCGTCTCGCCCTCGTCCGGCCCGACGAATTCGACGCCGCGGGCGCGCAGAGTCTCGACGTTCTCCCGCGTCGCCGGGTGCGCCCACATGCGCGGGTTCATCGCCGGCGCGACGAGCACCGGGCCGCGGTGCGCGAGCGCCGCCTCGGTGAGGACGTTGTCGGAGATGCCGTGCGCGAGCTTCGCGAGCGTGTGCGCCGTGCAGGGCGCGATGACGAGGATGTCGGCGCGCGTCAGGTGGAGGTAGACGTCGTCGCCGGCGGGGCGTCGCGCGAGCGCGCGGAACGTCTCAGCCGTGACGAAGCGCTCCGCGCCGGGCGTGACGAGCGGCACGACGTCATAACCGTCCTTGACGAACAAGCGGCAGAGCTCGCACGCCTTGTAGGCGGCGATCCCACCCGTCACTCCCAGGAGGACGCGGGCCATGTCTCGCATGATGCCTGCGCCCCAAGCGCGCTGGGGCGTCGCTGGCAAAGGGGCAAGCGCGCTCCGCGAAGGACAGTACGCGGGGTACGGACGAGCGGCGCGAGCGCAGCCCCCTGCAGCCAGCGGCGTCAGCTTCCGGCGGAGCCGGGCTCCGCCCGGCGGGAGCCGGAAGCGGCCACCGCGCTTGGGAT
>JAWVDC010000152.1:0-4011 GCA_033857715.1 Gaiellaceae bacterium
ACATGCCGTACGCGGCGCAGACGAACGGCAACCCGCTGACGTGCGACCTCGGCGAGCGGCCGAACGGCAATCCGTCGGATCCGGAGATCAGCGTCACGAGCCACGAGCACGAGGAGTCGATCACCGACCCGTTCGGCACCGGCTGGTGGGACAGCAACGCGGACGACAGCGCTGCGGGCATGGAGAACGGCGACATGTGCGCGTGGAACTTCGGCACCACGTACGGGCCCACGGACGCCGAGTACAACCAGACGATCAACGGTCACCACTACCTCATGCAGCTCGAGTGGGACAACACCACGAACGGCTGCCCTGGCTCGGACGCCGCCGGTAATCCGACGGGCAAGTCGAACTACGACACGCCGACGATTTCCCTCACCCCGAGCATCGGCTTCGCGGGTGCGACGTTCAAGATCCTCGGCCAGTTCTTCGCGGCCGGCGACACGCTGACGAACAAGTTCACGGACGCGGGCGTCACGAGTGGGCTCGGACAGGCGACGACGAACCTCTCCGGGCGCTTCAGCCTGGCGACGAAGGTCCCGACCGGTGCGAAGGCGGGCACGGCGACCGTCACGAGCAAAGGCAGCTCGGGCACGGCGACTGCTTCCTTCACGGTCCCGACCAAGTAGCAAGCGCTTCCTCCTCAGCAGGGCAAGAGGCGGCTCCGCAAGGGGCCGCCTCTATCGTTTTGGGGCATGGCGGCGAGGCTCGAGCTCACGCGGGCGCAGATCCTCGCGTTCCGGCGCCGCGTCGGCGCGCTCGAGGAGCGCCTGCCGCCGGGGCCGCGCTCGCTACGCGCCGCGGCGTGGGCGGGACTGCAGGACAGCTTGCCCCGCGCGGCGCTTCTCTCGATCCACGCTCGGGTCGAGGGCGCGCACCCGGAGATATGGGACGACGACGCGTTCGTCCAGGTCTGGGGGCCGCGCTTCGCCACGTATGTCGTGCCCGCACAGGACCACGCGGTCTTCACGGTCGGCCGCCACCCCGACAGCGCTCGCGGGCGGGAGCGGGCCGAGTCGTGGGCCGCGCGGATAGCGGCCGGCGAGCAGGACCTCCCCGTTCTCATGCGCCATGCCGCGACGACGGGCACCGTCCTCATCCGCTGGGACGGCGCTCGCGCGCCCGACGTCTGGACCGTGCCCCGCCCGGCGATCGAGCCACTCGAAGCGCGGCGCGAGCTTGCGCGTCGTTATCTCCACGTCTTCGGGCCGGGCACGAGCGCATCGTTCGCGAAGTGGGCCGGAGTGCGGGTGAAGGCGGCTCGGGTCGCCTGGGACGGCCTCGATCTGATTCCGGTCGGGACGCCGCTCGGGGACGAGTGGATCCTCGCGAGCGACGAGATCGCGGTTCGGAAGCCGGTCGCGCCGTCGACTGCGGTGCGCCTGCTGCCCGGCGGAGACTCGTACTGGCTCCTCTATGAGGCCGCGCGTCGCGCCTTCCTCGTGCCCGGGGCGCGGGAGCGGGACGCGCTCTGGACGCCCGCCGTCTGGCCCGGCGCGCTCCTCGTGGCCGGCGAGCTCGCCGGGACGTGGCGTCGGCAGCAGACGAAGGTGTCGCTCGAGCCTTGGCGCCGCTTGACCCGCGCCGAACGCGACGCAGTCGATGCGGAGATCGCTTCGCTTCCGCTTCGCGCGACGTGATCAGCCGAAGAGACGCTTCGCGGCCGCGAGCTCAGGCGCCCATTCGAGACGATCACCGCCGGCGAAGCCGAGGTACGCGCGCAGCGCTTCTTGCATCGCCTCGACGAAGCCGTCGGCACGCTCCGGCCCGAAGCCTTGTTCCCACCACAGGCCGATCACTTCGACCCGGCGCCGGTCGCGGTCGACGCGCGGCTCGATCCGGCCGACGAACCGGTCGCCGAAGAGGACGGGGAGGACGTAGTACCCCCAACGCCGCTTCTCCGGCTTGAAGAACCCCTCCCACACGAACTCGAAGTCGAACAGGCTCGCGAGCAACTTCGTATCCCACAGGACGGAGTCGAACGGCGCGACGAAGGCGACCGTCGGCGCCGGCGCCGGCGGAGCTTCGAGCGCCGCGGCTTCGGCGCCGAGGACGAACCGCGTGCCGCGCATTCCCTCCACGGCGACCGGGACGAGGTCGCCGCGCTCGACGAGCTCGGCGTGGAGCGATTTGCGGACGTCGGGATTCGCGATGCGTGCGAACGTGCCGCCCGCCCCGCCCGCGCCGAGCAATCCATGCGCGCGGTGGCGGGAGAGCTGCTTGTGCAGAAGTTGCTCGCGCTCCGGGACGTCCCGGTCGAGCAGCTCCGCGGGCAGGAGTCGTTCGACGAGGTCGTAGTACCGGCGGTTGCCGTCGCGCCGCGCGAGCCCGATCACACCCGCGACCGTGTACGCCTCGAGCACCGAGCGCACGGCGTTCTCCGGCAGTCCGAACCAGTTCTTCGTCGCCCCGCTCTCCTGCTCGAAGTCGGTGGACGAGAGCGGGCCGTCGGCGCGGATCCGCGCGAGCACCTGCTCGGCGACCGCGGCGTTGTCCTTCAGAGCGGCCGAATGGAAGCGCGGCCCCTTGCGGCCGGCGTTCACGCGATACCACGGGAACTCGTCCGCGGGAATGAACGACAGCGCCTTGTTCGTGGTCTCGAAGATTTCTCGCCGCTCGTACAGCTCATCGCACCAGGCGGGCTCGTAGCCGTCGATGCGAGCGTGCAGCACGAGGTCGTGGTTGCGGCCGGCGACGGCGGTCGGGTCGAACTGGATCGAGCCGAGCCTCCGCAGGACGGCTAGCACGGACGCCGGCGTGCTCGCGAGCGCTCGCGCCGGGCTGAGGAAATGCCGAGCGAGCAGGAAACGGCGGGCCGTGGCGGCGCTGACCTCCACGACGCGGAGCCTAAGGCCGGAGTAAGGTCGGGGCGTGGGCTTCGTCCTCTATTGGCGGCCGGGAGCGGCGTCGCTGGCGCCGCACGCCGCGCTCGCGGAGATCGGCGTCGACTACAGACTCGTCGAGATCGGGCGCGAGGAGGCCCAGACGAGCGCGGACTATCGCGCGCTCAACCCGCTCGGCGTCGTCCCGACCCTCGTCGACGAGGAGCACGGCCTCGTGCTCACGGAATCGGCCGCGATCCTCCTCTACCTCGGCGACCGCTTCCCCGACGCGCGGCTCGCTCCGGACGAGCGCGCCGAGTATTACCGCTGGCTCATCTTCCTCACGAACACCGTCCAGACCTCGATGCTCCGGTTCTTCTACCCCGAGCGGTACGGCGCGGAGGACTCGGTAGGCGCGGCCGCCGCGCGCGACGCGGGCGACGCGTTCGACATCCTCGACCGTGCGCTCGAGGGCAAAACGTGGCTTGCCGCGGGGCATCGCACCGGCGCCGACCTGTTCCTCTTCATGTTGACGCGCTGGGGACGGCGGCTCGATCCGCCGTCCTGGGACAGGCCCAACCTCCGCCGCCACTTCCTCTCGACGCTCGAGTTGCCGGGCGTTCGGCGCATGCTCGACGAGCAGAATCTCGACCTTCCGGAGTGGGCCGAGTAAGGAGTTACTTAAGAGTTAGTTTTCTTACTGGGCATCGGTGGAAGAACTTTCCCTGTTAGGTTCACGTAAGACGAGACCGAGCTAGAGGAGGCACCATGCGAAAGTCCAGGTTTACCTGGCTCATCGGTCTCGCCGCAGGTCTTTCTCTCGCCCTCGTGGCGGCAGGCTGCGGCGGGGGCGGAAGCTCTAATGGAACGACCGACGGAACCGGCAGCGGGAACGATTCGCTGCGGATCGCGATCGGGAGCGAGCCGCCGTCGCTCGACGCAGGGCTTGCGACCGACACGACGTCGGCGTTCGTCGTGCTCAATACGAGTGTCCCGATCGTCTACCTCGGCCCGGCTCCGGATCTCGAGCCGAAGCCCGGGCTCGCGCAGAGCTGGGACGTCAACGGCACGACGGTCACGCTGCATCTCCGGCACGACGTCAAGTGGAGCGACGGAACCCCCGTCACCGCAGACGACGTGGTCTGGTCGTGGCTGCGCACGATCTCGCCGCAGCTCGCCGCCGACTACG
>JAWVDC010000153.1:0-15937 GCA_033857715.1 Gaiellaceae bacterium
GACCGCGAGCTCGATCCGGGCGCTCCGGCGGAGGAGCTCGTGAACCGCGTCCGCGCGCTTTCCCCGCACATCGGCGCGCGGCTCGGCGACCTCCTCGTGTGGCGCGCGTGTGTGGGGGAGGACGGCGCGTTCGAGCCGCTCGAGGTCCAGCCGGCCGGCGGCAAGCGGATGGCGTACGACGCGTATCTCCGTGGCCGCCGATGATGACGTGGTGGCACGCGGTCGTCGAGGCACGACACGAGCTCATGAACCCGACGAGCCCGGAGAAGATCCGCCTTCTCGGCGAGCGGCTCGGCCTCTCCCTGGACTCGCACGTCCTCGACATCGCGTCGGGAGCGTGTGGGCCGGCGATCATCCTCGCGGGCACGTTCGGCTGCCGGCTGACGTGTGTCGAGCGCGCGCCGGAGTTCGTCGCGGCGGCGCAAGAACGCGTCACGGCGGCCGGGCTCGCCGACCGCATCGAGGTCGTCGAGTCCGACGCCGAGAGCTTCGAGCTCGGCCGCTACGACGCCGCGCTCTGCATCGGCGCGACCTTCGCTTACGGCGGCCTCCTGCCAACGCTCGAGCGACTGCGGCCTGTGGCGCCGCTGCTTGCGGTCGGCGAGCCGTATTGGCGTGTGTGGCCGCTCCCGCCGGACCCGTTCGCCGGCGAGCAGGAGCGCACCGACGAGAGCGAGTGGCTTCCGCTGCCGGAGACCGTCGAGCGATTCGAGTCGACCGGCGTTCGCGTCGTCTCGCTCATCGCCTCCTCGCAGGACGACTGGGACCGATACGAGTCGCTCAAGTGGCAGACGTTCGACGAGTGGCTGGCGGCCAACCCCGACCATCCGCAGGCCGAGGAGTTCCGCGTCCGCGGCACGGCGGAGCGTGCGCGCTACCTCGCCTGGGAGCGCGACGCCATGAACTGGGCGATTTTCGTCTGCCGCACATGAACGTCTCGCCCGCCCGGCGCGCCGCGTACGAGGTTCTGCTCCGCGTCTTCGAGCAGGACGCGTACGCCGACCGCGCGTTCCGCACCGCGGCGGAGGGGCTCGACGAGCGCGAGCGGGCTTTCGCGCAGCGACTCGCGTACGGCTCCGTCCAGCGCGCCCGGACGCTCGACCACGCGATCGAGACGCTCGGGAAGCGGCCGGTGCACAAGCTCGATCCGCCCGTGCGCGCGGCGCTGCGGCTCGGGGCGTACCAGCTCGGCTACACCGACACGGCGCCACACGCGGCGGCGAACGAGTCGGTCGAGCTCGTTCGCGGCGCCCGGCTCGAGCGCGCGGTGCCGTTCACGAACGCTGTCATGCGGCGACTCGCGGGCGGGATCGGCCCACTCCTCGAGGGCCTGCCCGACGGCGCGCTGAAGGAGAGCTACCCGGACTGGATCGCCGAGACGTTCGAGCGCGTCCTCGGCTTTGACGGCGCGCTCGCGCTCATGCGGGCGATGAACGAGCCGCTCGAGACCGTCGTACGCGCTATCTCCGGCGACCCGCCGGGGGAGCCGACCGACGTCCCGGGCGCGTTCCGCGTCGCGCGGGTCGACGACCTCGCGGTCGCCGAGGGACGGATCTGGCCGCAGAGCCGCGGCTCCCAGCTCGCCGCGCTTTGCGTCGGCTCGCAGGACGGCGAGCGCGTGCTCGACCTGTGCGCCGCGCCGGGCGGCAAGACCGGTGCGCTGCGCGGTGACGTCACCGCCGTCGAGCTCGATCCGCACCGTGCGAGCGAGCTGCGCGCGAACCTCGCGAAGATGGGTCGGGCCGACGTCACGGTCGTCGAGGCGGACGGCACCGCGCTCCCGCCGGAGCTCACCGGCTTCGACCGCGCGCTCGTCGACGCACCGTGCTCCGGCCTCGGCGTCCTCGCCCAGCGGCCGGATCTCCGCTGGCGCGCCGCGCCACTCCCCGAGCTCCAGCTCGCGCTCCTTCGCTCGGCAGCGGAGCGCGTCCGTCCGGGCGGGACGATCGTCTACTCGGTCTGCACGCTCAATCCCGACGAGTGCGAAGCCGTCGTCGAAGCGAGCGGCCTGCGCGTTGTGCCTCTCGCCACAGAGTGGTCACACTTTCGTCACCCGACGCGGCCGGAGTTTCTCCTCACACTTCCGCATGTCCACGGCACGACGGGCTTCTTCATCGCGCGTCTCGTCCGCGACTGACACGGCCGTACAAGACAAGGGGTCTGACCCCCCACGTGGCGGCGGGACATGTCGCGGCTGGACGTGTGCCGCCGGGACAGGTCGACGCCGTACGATCCGTGCCGGATGACGTGGAGCGACTGGATCCGGACGGCCGAGATCGAGCCGTCGCTGTACGCGGCCGACTTCGCACGCCTCGGCGAGCAGATCGACGTGCTCCTCGACGCCGGCTGCCGCGTCTTTCACTTCGACGTCGGGGACGGGCACTTCGTCGAGCCGATCACGATCGGCCCGGTCGTCCTCCACTCCATCGCGCCCGACGTGCACGCGAAGGGAGGCGTCCTCGACTGCCACCTCATGGTCGACAACCCGACGCGCCACTTTCCGCAGATCGCAGCGGCCGGAGGCGACAGCGTGACGTTCCACTACGAGGTCGTCGACGACCTTCCCGCGACGATCGCCGCCGCGCGCGAGCACGGTCTCCAGGCAGGCGTCGCGTTCAACCCCGAGAGCGATCCGGAGGACGTCGCGCGCGCTGCCGGCGACGTCGACATCGTCCTCTGCATGAGCATCCATCCCGGCTACAGCGGCCAGCAGTTCATGCCGGAGGCGGTCGACCGCATCGCCCGCCTGCGCGCAGCATTGCCCGCGCACATCCCGATCCAGGTGGACGGCGGGATCGGCGACGACACGATCGCCGCCGCGCGCGACGCCGGCGCGAGCCTTTTTGTCGCCGGCTCGGCGATCTTCGCGAGCGACGACCTCCAGGCCGCGTACCGCAGGCTCGCCAACGCTGTTGCCTGACCGCTTCTACGCGAGCGCGCTCGAGCTCGCCGAGCGCGGCCGCGGCAAGACCGGCCATCGCCCCGTCGTCGGCGCGGTCGTCGTCCACGACGGCGAGATCGTCGGCGAGGGCTGGTACGAGGAGGAGCTCGTACGCCACGCCGAGCCCGCGGCGCTCGAGCAGGCGGGGGAAAGGGCGCGCGGCGCGACGCTCTACGTCACGCTCGAACCGTGCTCCCACCATGGCCGAACGCCGCCGTGCGCCGACGCAGTAATCGAGGCCGGCATCGCGCGTGTCGTGGTCGGCGCGCGCGATCCGAACCCCGTCGTCGACGGACGCGGGCTCGCGCGGCTCGCAGAAGCGGGCATCGAGGTCGAGCTCCTCGACGACCTCGCGGCGCGCCGCCAGAACGAGGCGTGGCGGACATGGAAGGCGCGCGGCCGCCCGTTCGTGACGTACAAGGCGGCGGTCACGCTCGACGGGCGCGTCACGGTGCCCGGGCGCCGCTGGGTCTCGGGCGAGGAGTCGCGCGGCCGCGTGCACGAGCTGCGTGCCGCACACGACGCGGTCGCAGTCGGCATGGGAACGGTGCGCGCCGACGCGCCACGGCTCGACGCGCGCGACGTCGGAGCGACGCGCCAGCCACGCCGCCTCGCGTTCGGCCGCGGCCCGCTTCCCGACGGGTCCGACCTCGAGCTCCGCAGCGGGCCGCTCCCGGACGAGCTCGCCGCGCTCGGCGCCGAGGGCGTGCAGTCTCTGCTCCTCGAAGGCGGCCCGACCCTCGCGACCGCATTCGTCGAAGCAGGGCTCGTCGACAAGCTCCTGCTCTTCGTCGCGCCGGTCCTCGCGGGCGAAGGCCCGCACATGCTCGGAGACCTCGCCCAGTTCCTCGAGCTCCTCCACCTCCGCTCCGAGCCGTCGGGAGACGACGTCCTCGTCGAGGCGTACCTGCGCGAGCCGTAACCTGGGGCCGATGTTCACGGGAATCGTCCGCGAGGTGGGCACGGTCGCGTCCTTCAACGGCACGCGACTCGTCGTCGAGACCGCCACCGACGCCGAGCTCGGCGACTCGGTCGCGATCGCCGGCGTCTGCCTCACCGTCATCGGCCGGCAGAACGGCACGCTCGCGTTCGTCGTCGTCCCCGAGACCCTCGAGCGGACGACGTTCGCCGGGTTCGCCGCCGGAACCCGCGTCAACGTCGAGCCGTCCCTCCGCGCGGGCGAGCCGCTCGGCGGACACATCGTCCAGGGCCACGTCGACGGCGTCGGGAGCCTGCGCGAGCGCGGAGACCTGACGTGGTTCGACGCGCCTCCCGAGATCGCCCGTTACTGCGTGGAGAAGGGCTCGATCGCCATCGACGGAACGTCGCTCACCGTCGCCGCCGTCGACGACGAGGGCTTCGCCGTCGCGCTCATCCCGCACACGCTCGAGGCGACGACGCTCGGCGCGCTCGAGCCGGGCGACCCGGTCAACCTCGAGGTCGACGTGCTCGCGAAGTACGTCGAGAAGCTCCGCGCGTGAGCGAGTTCGCGTCGGTCGAGGAGGCGATCGAGGACATCCGCGCAGGCCGGATGGTCGTCGTCGTCGACGATCCCGACCGCGAGAACGAGGGTGACCTCGTCGTTGCCGCCGAGTTCGCGACCGACGAAGCCGTCAACTTCATGGCGACGCACGCGCGCGGGCTCATCTGTCTCTGCCTCACCGCCGACCGGTGCGAGGAGCTTGGGCTGCCGCCGATGACGCAGAAGAACGAAGCGCGCCTCAGCACGGCGTTCACCGTCTCGGTGGAAGCGCGCGAGGGCGTTACGACAGGGATCTCCGCCGCCGACCGCGCTCACACGATCGCCGTCGCCATCGACCCTGCGTCCAGCCCCCGCGACCTCGTCCAGCCCGGCCACATCTTCCCGCTCCGCGCCCGCGACGGCGGCGTGCTCGTCCGCGCCGGCCAGACCGAGGCAGCGGTCGACCTCGCGCGCCTCGCCGGCCTCAATCCCGCCGGCGTCGTCTGCGAGATCATGAACGAGGACGGAACGATGGCCCGCGTGCCGGACCTCGTGCCGTATTGCGAGCGGCACGGCCTCAAGATGATCACCGTCGCCGACCTCATCGAGTACCGGCGCCGCAACGAGAAGCTCATCGAGCGCGTCGTCTCCACGCGACTGCCAACCGAGTACGGCGAGTTCACGGCGGTCGCCTACCGCGAGACCCTGACCGGCCGCGACCACGTCGCGCTCGTCATGGGGGAGATCACCGACGACGTCCTCGTCCGCGTCCATTCGGAGTGCCTGACCGGGGACGTCTTCCACTCGCTGCGCTGCGACTGCGGCGAGCAGCTCGAGTCGGCGCTCGCGACGATCGCGGCCGCCGGCAACGGCGTCCTCCTCTACATGGCGCAGGAAGGCCGCGGCATCGGCCTGCTCAACAAGCTCCGCGCGTACGAGCTGCAGGAGCAGGGCCTCGACACCGTCGACGCGAACCTCGCGCTCGGTTTCGCCGCCGACGAGCGGGAGTGGGGGATCGGCAACCAGATCCTCGCCGACCTCGGCATCACGACGATGCGGCTGCTTACGAACAACCCGAAGAAGGTGTCCGGCGTCGAGGCGTACGGCCTCCGCGTCACCGAGCAGGTGCCGATCGAGATGCCGCCTCATCCCGAGAACGTGCGCTACCTCGCGGCCAAGCGGGATAAGCTCGGACACAAGCTGCACCATCAAGACTTGAAGTTCGTACCGGAGGGTGAATGACAAGCAGTGGCGGTTTTTGGCCGGGCGCAGAGCCCGACGACGACGTGGCTGAAGCGGACATCGAGGTAGCGGAGCCGGATCCGGATTCGGTGGGATGGCAGCTGCCCGGGGCCGACACGGACGAGACGGATCCCGTCCTCGCCCATCGGCCTGGCGAGATCGACATCCCGGCCGGCGTCGCCGTGATCGAGGGCGCGCCGTTCGGCAACAATCGCAGCGTCGGGATCGTCGTCTCGCGCTTCAACTCCGAGATCTCGAACGGGCTGCTCGAGTCGGCGCTCGAAGCTCTCTCCGCCGCCGGTGTCGAGCAGGAGCGGGTCACCGTCATGCCCGTCCCCGGCGCGTTCGAGCTACCGATCGGGGCGATGGCGCTCGCGAAGACGCGGCGGTACTCGTGCGTGATCGGCCTCGGCTGCGTCATTCGCGGCGAGACGGCCCACTTCGACTACGTCGCCACCGAGGCCGCATCGGGCCTCCAGCTCGCGGGGCTCGAGACGGGAATCCCGGTCGCCTTCGGCGTCCTCACCGTCGACACGGTCGCGCAGGCGCAGGAGCGGCTCGGCAAGGGCGGAGACGCGGCGCGGGCGGCGCTCGAGATGGCCGACATCTTCTCCCAGGTCCGCGCGCTGATGAAGGCGGCCGGCTAGATAGCTCGCGAGTCCTGCGGACTCGCTCGCTGTTGGCGGAACTCCGGCCGGGAAGAGCGCGGTCTTCCCGGCCTCCGTGCTGAGACCTTGTTACCTGCCGCGGCGGGCGCCTTCGGCGCGCGCCGGGAGCAGGGGAGCCTGCGGCTAAGCCGCCGCTGCGCGGCTGTCTTAGCCTGCGGCCGGACGAGCGGGTCTGGCCGCTTCGCCGCTACACTCCGCCGCCGATGTCCAAGGTCTGCGCCATCTGCGGCAAGAAGCCCGGCTTCGGAAACCACCGGAGCCACTCCATGGTCGCCACGAAGCGCCGCTTCGAGCCGAACCTCCAGAAGGTTCGCGTCCTCCTCGCCGGCAGGGCGCAGCGGGCGTACGTCTGCACGCGCTGCCTCAAGGCCGGCAAGGTTCAGAAGGCTCTTTAGCTCGCGAGTCCTCCGGACTCGCTCGCTGTTGTGACGGAACTCCGCGCGCCGGAAGCGCGGTTCCGGCGCGCTTCGTGCGGAGTACTTGTTTGCCGTCGCCGTGTGAGCCTGCGCCCAAGCCCGCTTCGCGAGTCTTAGCCTCCGGCTGGATGGGGCGGGAGAGGACAGTCGCCCAGACCACGATCTTGGCGCGCCGGTCGTACCATCCCTCCATGCAAATCCGCGCGACCACGCTTTACTGGAAGCTCGAAGACGTACCGAGAGGCGACGGCGAGGCGCCGCATTCCGAGGACATCGGACCCGCCTGGATCTATCAGCCGGATGGAAGCGAAGAGGCTGTACGCGATGGGGAGTGGATCACTCGCGTGGAGGCAGAGCGCATCGCCGCTGAGACTGGGTACGAGCTGCAGGTAGACGACGGCTTCGATTCGTAGGCGTCGCACGCGGTCAGAGGATTCCGGCGCACGCGAGTCCCTCGCAACCGCGGCGCTTCTCCCGGCGTCGAAGTCGGGGATGGAGGCATCAACTCTGGGGCGGATCACGATCGCGAGTGGCGCGATTGCGCAGATCGTGGCCGAGAGCGCGCTCGAGTGCTACGGCGTGGTCGGGATGAAGGGCTCGCTCCGTGGCCGGATTGCGCGCGGGAAGGGTCACGCCCGCGGGATCGAGATCGGTCGTGACGGGGACGGCGGCGTCACGGTCGACCTTCACGTCGTCGTCGAGTACGGCCTCAACCTCGCCGAGGTCGCGTCGAGCGTCCGCAACCGGGTCGCATACGAGGTCGAGCGGCTGACCGGCTTGCGCGTGCTCGCGGTTGAAGTCCACGTCGATGCCGTGAGAACCTCGGGGAAGTGAGCGCCGCCGACGACCTCGATCGCGTGCGCGTGCTTGTCGGCTCGGCGCTGAGCTCGCTCGAGGCGAGCCGGACGCGGATCGACGACCTCAACGTCTATCCCGTCCCCGACGGCGATACGGGGACTAATCTCACGCTTACGGTGCGCGCGGTGGCCGACGCGCTTGGCGGGTCCGAGGCGGCGGACCGCCCGGCGCTTGCGCACGAGGTCGCGCGCGCCGCGCTCATGGGGGCGCGCGGGAACTCGGGCGTGATCCTCTCCCAGATCGTCCGCGGCGCTGCCGACGTGCTTGCCGAGTCGGTGAACGGCGTCGAGCCGAAGCTCGCGGCCCGCGCGTTGCGCGGCGCCTCCGACGCCGCGTACAGCGCGGTGCGCCGGCCGGTCGAGGGGACGATGCTCTCCGTCGTGCGCGAGCTCGCGGAGGAGGCCGAGAGCCGCGCCGACCGCGCCGCCCCGCTCGGCGAGCTCCTCATCGACCTCGTTCGGCGCGGGGAGGAGGCGGTCGCGCGCACGCCCGAGGCTCTCGAGGTGCTCCGCGAAGCCGGTGTCGTGGACGCGGGTGGCGCCGGCTTGGTCGAGCTTCTGCGCGGAGTCGCCGCAGCGGTCGCGGGCGAGCCCGTGCCCGAGGCTCCCGTCGTCGCTGCTGAGGGCGCTGGCTTCGACGCGATCCACCTCGAGCAGTCGCGCTACCGCTACTGCACCGTCTTCGTCATCGAGGGAGACGCGCTCGACCGTGATGCGCTCGAGGCGCAGCTCGAGCGGCTCGGCGACTCCCTCCTCGTCGTCGGCGACGCGTCGGCGCTCAAGGTGCACGTCCACACCGACGATCCCGGCGCGGCGCTCTCGCTCGGCACCGCCGCCGGCACGATCGAAGGGATCGAGATTGCCAATATGCAGGTGCAGCAGGAGCAGCGCGAGCGCCGCCTCTCGGTCGTCCCAGACCCTGTCGAGCGCGCGACGAGCGGCGTCGTCGCGGTCGTCGCGGGGCAGGGGAACCGCAGTCTTTTCGAGAGTGTCGCCGCGCCGGTGGGGCCGATCCGGATCGTCGAGGGCGGCCAGACGTCGAATCCCTCGACGGCGGAGCTCCTCGCCGCGATCGAGGAGCTCGACGCCGATGAGGTGATCCTCCTCCCGAACAACTCGAACGTCCGGCTCGCCGCCGAGCACGCCGCGCAGAACGCGGCCCGGTCGGTCGAGCTCGTCGCGACCGACTCGATCACGGCGGGGCTCGCGGCGCTCGTCGCCTTCGACGGGTCCCGCAGCGCGGCCGAGAACGCCGCCGAGATGCGCGAGACGGTCACGGCGGTCGCGTCCGGAGAGGTAACGCGCGCCTCGCGCGACGTCCAGCTGAACGGCGTCGCGATCAGAGACGGCGAATGGCTCGGGCTCGCCGACGGTGAGCCGGTCGCCGGCGGAGACGACTTCGCGACCGTCACCCTGGCCGTGGTCGAGCAGCTCCTCAGCGAGCCGCGTTCGCTCCTAACCCTCCTCACCGGGGACGAGCCGCCGGAGCTCGACGGGCTCCTCGACCGGATCGGCGCCGCCCATCCCGACCTCGAGATCGAACTCCACGACGGCGGCCAGCCTCACTACGCGCTGCTCCTCGGCGCCGAATAGGCTCCACGGATGCCGGTCCGGGTAGTGCTCGTCGAGGACAACGACGTCTTTCGCGAGGCGCTCGAGCTGATGCTCGGCATGCGCGACGAAGTCGAGGTCGTCGCGGCGGTGGGGGACGGCGCCGCAGCGGTCGCGGCGACGCTCGAGCACCGGCCTGACGTCGTCCTCATGGACTACCGGATGCCCGTCCTCGACGGGGTCGAGGCGACGACGCATCTCCTGGCAGAGCTCCCCGATCTCCGCGTCGTCGCGCTCACGGCTTCCGCCGACGCCGGTCAGCGGCAGGAGCTCCTCACCGCCGGCGCCGTCGCGGTCCTCGGCAAGGACCAGGAGCTCGACGAGATCGTCGCCGCGATCCAGCAAGCGGCTTCCGCGTGAACCTCACCGCCGCGAACACGGCCATCGTCCTCGACTCGACCGCCGACATCCCCGACGCCGCCCTGCGCTTCCCGAACTGGCGCGGCGTGCCGCTCTACGTCCGCTTCGGGGAGGAGAGCTTCAAGGATGGGGTCGAGATCACGGCCGATGCGTTCTACGAGCGCCTGCGCGTTGATCCCGAGTTCCCGCGCACCTCGCAGCCGACGCCGGCCGACTTCCTCCGCTGCTACCGCGAGCTCATCTCCTACGAGCGGATCTACTCGCTCCATCTCTCGGGCAAGGTCTCGGGGACGATCCTCAGCGCCGAGAGCGCGGCCGAGGAGCTCGGGCACGGCGTCGTGCACGCAGTCGACACCGAGACCGCGTCGGCCTCGATCGCGATGCTCGCGCTCGCGATCCAGCGCCGGCTCGAGCGGGGAACGACAGACGAGGAGATCGACGAGCTGATCTACCGCTACAAGCGCGAGCGCGGCCTCCTGTTCACGGTCGACACGCTCGAGTTCCTGCAACGCGGTGGCCGGATCGGGAAGGCGCGCGCCTTCGCGGGGAGCGTCCTCAACGTGAAGCCGATCCTCTCGGTCGTGGACGGCGAGGTCGCGCCGGTGAAGCGCGTGCGTGGCGAGCGGAAGGCGTTCGCGGAGCTCGTCGCCGCGATCGAGACGGAGACGACGGACGAGCCGGGGTGGCGGCTCGCGCTCGGTCACGCCGCCGCGCCGGAGCGCGCCGCCGAGCTCGAAGCGCTCATCCGCGAGCGCCGTCCGCATGCCGAGCTCGAGCTCGTCGTGACGCTCGGCGCCGTCATCGGCGCCCACGCCGGGCCGGGCACGCTTGGCCTGTTCTGGTTCCGCGACGCGGCCGACGGCGCAAGTTTTTCGCCCTAGAGCCCTCCTCCTAGGTATGGAGGAGGCCGATTGCGCGTCTACCATCCGAGCATGGGCATAGCCGCCTACTCGCAGCCGGAGGCCGCGTCACCGGGGATCGCCCGCCGCGTGGAGGAGATGTACGCCGACCACGGCCGTCTCGTGCGCTCGATCTGCCGGTCGTTGCTCCGGGATCGCCACGAGGCCGAGGACGCCGCGCAGCAGACGTTCCTCTCCGCGCAACGCGCGCTCGAGAACGGATCCTCGCCGCGCGAGCCCGCGGCCTGGCTCGCCGCCATCGCCCGCAACGAATGCCTGGCGCGGGTGCGCGAGCGGATGCGCGAGCCGCTCGCTGTCGAGGCGGAGCCGACCGACGTCGGCGCCGACGCCCATTCCGCCGCGGTCAGCCGCTTTGAGATGGCAACGCTGGGCGAGGCGCTTGACGATCTGCCGCGCGCCCAGCGCGAGGCGATTCTCCTCCGCGAGTACCGCGGCCTCTCGTACGCCGAGGTGGGAGGCGTGCTGTCGGTGACGACGACGGCCGTCGAGTCGCTCCTCTTCCGCGCGCGGCGGACGTTGCAGGGAAGGCTCACCGAGGTGCTGTCGGCGCTCTCGCCCTTGGGGCTGCTCGGCCGTTTGCTCGGCGGCGGTGGTGGTGCCGCAGCACCGGCGGTCGCGAAGGTCGCCGTGATCGGCGTCGGGGCGGCGATCGTCGCAGGAGGCGCCGCAGTCGGGCCGCGGGCGCTCGGGCTCGGTCACTCGCAGACGAAGACGCACATCTCCGCGCCCCCCGCTCACGTCCAGGTCGCGCGGCCCGCAACCGCGACCCTGTCGCCAACGCACACCGGGGCAGCGGCCTCGTCCGAGCGCGCCGACACGCAGCCTGCGGAGCACGAGGCTCCCGAGATCGCCTCGTCCTCCGACGTCGTGGAGACCTCGAGCCCCGAGGCCGAGAAGGAGACCGCCGACGTCCCGGTCGTCGCCACCCCCGCGACACCTGCTCCGTCCTCGGACGACTCCGCCGACTCGGGAGATTCCTCCAGCTCGGGAGATTCCTCCGGCTCGGACGATCCGTCCGCGTCAGACAACTCGGGCCCCGGGTCGGACGACTCGGGCTCGGGCTCCGGCGACTGACGCCGCGATCCGCCGTCCGGACCCGCGGGGATACTGACTCCGTTCGGTGCCACAGACGATGACAGCAACTGGCCGCCACACGGCCTTCGCAGGCCTGGACCCACCGGAACGGTGGCCTCTGCTGCCGCGCTCGCCGCGGCCTGGGCGGCTCGAGCTGGGGCTCGACTCAATGCCCGGCGTCGGGCCGTCGATCCAGCGCAAGCTCGCGAAGCTCGGTCTCGCAACCGTGCGCGACGTCCTCGAGCACCGGCCGCGCCGCTACGAGACCGCAGCCGACGAGGTGGCGATTGCCGCGCTCCGCGACGGCGAGGAGTGCGTCATCGCGGGACGTGTCCTTCGGGCCGAGAAGAAGCCGATGCGCGGCCGGCGGACGCGAGTCGTCGCGCGCATCGACGACGGCACCGCCGCCGTCAGCGTGAGCTGGTTCAACCAGCCGTGGCTCGCCGACAAGCTCACGCCCGGCACCGAAGTACGGATCCGCGGCAAGCTCGGCCGCTTCGGCTTCGAGCCGCGCTCGTACGACCTCGGCGACACGCGCGCGACCGCCGATTTCGCGCCGGTGTATCCCGCGGCGGAGGAGATCGCGGCCGCGAGCGTCCGGCGTGTCGTCGATCTCGCGCTGCCGCTCGCGGCGAACGTCTCCGACCCGCTGCCCGCCGAGCTCCGGGACCGCGAGAGACTCCCGCTCAAGCGAGACGCGCTCGCGGCGGTGCATCGGCCGCGCGACCTCGAGGAGGCGGAACGTGGCCGCGCCCGGCTTGCGTTCGAGGAGCTCCTCGTCTTGCAGATCGGGATCGCGCGCCGTGTGGAGGAGCGCGAGCGCACGCTTGCCGCCGGCCTCGGCGAGCCCGGCGACCTCATCCAGCGCTACCGCGAGGCGCTCCCGTTCGCGCTCACGCCGTACCAGGAGCAGGCGATCCGCGAGATCGACGGCGACCTCGAGCGCACGACACCCATGCAACGCCTGCTGCAGGGCGACGTCGGCTCCGGCAAGACCGTCGTCGCGCTCTACGCGCTCCTCCGGGCAGTTGAGAACGGCCGCCAGGGAGCGCTCATGGCGCCGACGGAAACCCTCGCTGAGCAGCACTTTCTGACGATCGCGGACCTCTGCCTCGAGCTCGGCGTCACGTGCGCGCTGCTCACGAGCTCCTCGAAGAAGGCCGAGCGGGAGCAGGCGCTCACAGCAGACGTCGTCGTCGGCACGCATGCGCTGATCCAGAGCGGGGTGGAGCTGCGCGACCTCGCGGTCGCCGTCGTCGACGAGCAGCACCGCTTCGGCGTAGAGCAGCGCTCCGCGATTTCCGGCACCCGTGCGCCGCACGTCCTCCACATGACCGCGACGCCGATCCCGCGCACGCTCGCCCTCACCGTCTTCGGCGACCTCGCCGTGTCGGAGATCAAGAAACCGCCCGCTTCGCGCAAGCCGGTGATCACGAGCTGGATCACGGAAGAACGCGCGTCGGAGGCGTACACGCGCCTCACGCGGCTGCTCGCGGAGGGCCGGCAGGCGTACGTCGTCTGCCCGCTCGTCGAGCTCTCCGAGACGTCGCTCGCGCGCGCCGCGGAAGCCGAGGCCGAGCGCCTGCGCCGCGCCGAGCTGAAGGACTTCCGCGTCGGCTGCGTCCACGGCCGCCTCAAGACGCCGGAGCGCCGCGAGCTCATGGCCCGCTTCAAGGCCCGCGATCTCGACGTGCTCGTTGCGACGACCGTGATCGAGGTCGGGGTCGACGTCCCGAACGCGACGGTGATGATCGTCCAGGAGGCCGACCGCTTCGGCCTCGCGCAGCTCCACCAGCTGCGCGGCCGGGTCGGGCGCGGCGCCGAGCAGTCGTACTGCGTCCTCGTCTCACGCGCGAAGGAGGAGCTCACCGAATCCGCGCAGGCGCGCCTCCAGGCGCTCGTCGACACGAGCGACGGCTTCGAGCTCGCCGAGGTCGATCTCGACCTCCGCGGCGGCGGCGCACTGCTCGGGACGCGCCAGTCCGGTCTCTCGGATCTCCGCTTCGCACAGCTCCGGCACGACCGCGCGCTCCTCGAGCTCGCGCGCGCCGAGGCCACGCACGTCGGCACCGGCCCGCTGAGGGATGCGGCGGACGACCTCTTCGCCGAGGTCGACCGCGAGACGCTCGCCTAGATCGGTATTGCCGTGCTCTCGCCCGCGATCCCGTCGAGGAGCTCCGCCAGCTCGCGCGGGCACTCGAGCATCGGCATATGGCCGGCCTCGAGCTCGATGGGCTCGACTCCGAGGACGTCACGCGCGGCGTGTCGCTGCCATTCGGGACGGATCACGGCGTCTTCGGTGCACACGACGTATACGGGCTCAGCGACGGGCCGCGGTGCTGCCTCGTACGGCGCTTGGCGGCGGATGCCGGCTGCGAGATGGGCGAGCTCGGGCGGGTACTGCGTCTCGGCCGCGGCGACTGCTGGGTCGGGGTAGTACGAGCGTCCGAGGTCGTCCCGCAGGCGTCCCGCGCCGAACCCTGGCCCGAACACGTCCGCCCACTCTGCGATTGCACCGGCGACGAGCGCGCACAGGAAGACGTGCGTCCCGGCGGCGACGTACGGGATCGTCATCCCACCGAGCGAGTGTCCGACGACGACATCGCATGCGGGGACCGCCGCGGCGTACTCGTCGACGCCGGCCCCGATTTCCTCGCACGGCAGGTCCGGCGTGTGGACGACGTGGCCGTGCGCCTCGAGCTCGGCGCGTACGAGATCCCATTGCGCGCCGAATCCCCACGCACCGTGAACAAGGGAGAAGGTCGCCATGCGACGATCCTCCCATGCGCGTCATCGCGGGCAGCCGGAAGGGACACACGCTCATCGCGCCGCGGGGCACCGAGACGCGGCCGACGTCGGACCGCGTCCGCGAGAACATCTTCAACCTCGTGGGCCCGCTCGACGGCGCGAAGGTGCTCGACCTTTTCGCCGGCTCGGGCGCGCTCGGCATCGAGGCGCTCTCCCGTGGCGCGAGAAGCGCCGTCTTCGTCGAGAACGACCGGGACGCGCTCCACGCGATAGAGCGGAACCTCGAGAAGCTCCGCCTGACGGGCGCGCGCATCGTGCGCGGAGACGCCCTGTTCACGCTCGCGCAGGAGGCGACCGCGGGCGCGAAGTACGATCTCGTGCTGGTCGACCCTCCCTACGGCATGCTCGACGACATCCAGCCACGCCTCGCCCGCCATCTTCCCGCGCTGCTTGCGCCGGACGGCCTTGCCGTTCTCGAGACCGACGTGCGGAGCGAGCCCGAGCTGCCGCTCCCGGTGAGGACGTCGCGGAAGTACGGCAACACGCGCGTGACCATCTTCGAAGCGGGTGACGCGTGATCACCGCGATCGCGCCGGGCACGTACGACCCCGTCACGAACGGCCATGTCGACGTCCTCACGCGCGCGGCGGGGATCTTCGACCGCGTCGTCGTCGGAGTCGTCGGCGCGCCGCGCCACAAGGAGCCGACCTTCGGAGTGGAGGAGCGGGTCGAGTTCCTGCAGGTCGCGCTCGCCGGTCACGACAACATCGAGATCGACGTCTTCCGCGAGCTCGTCGTCGACTTTGCGCGCCGGTGGGACGCGAAGGCGATCGTCAAGGGCCTGCGCGTCATCTCCGACTTCGAGTGGGAGTTCCAGATGAACCAGCTCAACCGGCATCTGGCGCCGGAGATCGAGACGGTCTACATCATGGCGAGCTCCCAGGTGAGCTTCGTCTCCTCGAGCGGCGTGAAGGAGATCGCCGCGTTCGGCGGCGACGTCTCTGCGCTCGTTCCCGCGCCGGTCGCGCGCCGCCTCGCCGAGCTGTTCCCCGACGGCCGGCCCGGCACGCCCGAGCGCCCCGACGAGTGACCGGCGCCGCCTAGCGGTCGCTTCAGCGTCGGTTGTCGCGGCTCTCACTACCCCCACCCACCCACGGGGAACAAAGGATGCGCGGCGAGCTGTGCCGTCAAGCGCGCAACTTTGCGCCAAGTCCGCGCTACGCGGCGGCGGGGCGCGTCAGGAGGACGTACTCCTCAACGTCGCGGAAGCCGAGCCGCCGGTAGACCGGATGGCCGAGCTTGCTCGATTGCAGAAACGCGAGTCGCGCTCCGCTCTCGAACCCGTCCTGAACGACACGCGCGGTGAGCGCCGCTCCGTGCCCACGCCCGCGGTGGCCGGGCAGCGTGGCGACGTTGAAGACTCCGGTCACGCCGTCGATCGTGATCCCGAGCGCCGTGGCGACGAGGTCGTCGTCGACCCGGCTCACGTACCACGACGCCTCCGGGAGCGCCCCGCATGCGCCGAGGTAGGCGCTCAACACGTCCTCCGGCATTCCGAAGGAGACAGAGAGGACGGCGGTCGAGGCGGCGATCTCGCCGTCGGCGATGAGGCCGATCGCAAGCCCGTCGGCCGCGGGC
>JAWVDC010000154.1:0-63399 GCA_033857715.1 Gaiellaceae bacterium
CACACGACTCGATGATCCTGCTGGGGCTGGGGATGGTGCTGGCCGGCCTGGCCTTCAAGGCCTCGGCGGCGCCCTTCCACATGTGGACGCCCGACGTCTACGAGGGCGCGCCCACGCCCGTCACCGCGTGGATGTCGGCGGCGACGAAGGTCGCCGCGCTCGTGCTCGCGGTCCGCCTCGTGGAGTTCGCGTTCCCGTCGGAGCAGCACCTGTGGTCGGTCGCGTTCGCCGCGATCGCGGTCGCCTCGCTCGTGATCGGGAACCTCGCGGCGCTCGTGCAGACGAACGTCAAGCGGCTCCTCGCCTACTCCTCGGTCTCGCACGCCGGCTTCATGCTCATCGCCGTGAGCGCGGACAGCGCCCTCGGCGGCCGCGCGCTCATGTACTACCTCATCCCCTACTCGGCGATGGCGTTCGGCTCGTTCGCGATCGTCGCCTCACGGGAGAAGGAGCTCGGCCGGCCGGTCACGCTCGAGACTCTCGCCGGCTTCGGCTGGGAGCGGCCGTTCCTCGGCGTCGCGATGTGGTTCTTCATGTTCGGCTTCGCGGGACTGCCGGTCGGCGGCGGCTTCGTCGGGAAGTTCTACGTCTTCGCCGCCGCGTACGAGCACGGCTGGGCGTGGCTCGTCGTCGTCGGCGTGCTCGCAACGCTCGTGAGCCTCTACTACTACCTCGGCGTCGTGCGGGCGATGTACATGCGCCAGCCGGCGGTCGCGCTTGTCGGCGGCTCACCGCCGGCGGACAGGCTCACGCACGTTGCCGTCGGAATGGCGCTCGCGGTCTCCGTCGGCTCGATGTTCGCCGTCTCCCCGCTGATCGACCTCGCCCAGCACGCCGCGAGCTCGCTCCCCTTCTGAGGCTCGCTCTAAGCAGCGCGCGAGAGCGCTTCGTCGATCTCGACTTCGAGCTCTGCCGCGCGGGGGCGGCGCCGGCGTTCCGGCATCGTCCGCGTGACCCTCACCGGCTGGAGCACCCACGCAAAGGCCGGAACCGAGTAGGCGACGAGCGCCGCCAGGAGCGCCCACGTAGCGAGCGGCGACGCGGCTGCTCCGACCGCGGCGTTCGAGCGCACCGCGCAGCCGAGCACGATGAAGGCGAGGGCGAAGGAGTTCATCGTTGCCGAGATGCGGACGGGGCGATCTTCGAGCGCGTCGCTGATCGCCACGAACGCCGCTCCCGCAGCCGCCGGAACAGCGAACAAACCGAGCCAAAGAGCGAGCCCGCCGAGGCCTGCGATCCCGGCCGCAAAAGCGGCCGTCGCGAGCGCCAGGGGCAGGAGCCGCGAACCCACGTCCTTAAGGTTCGTGTCCGCATCGGACGGTCCTCCGCGTTTAGGCTCGATCCATGGAACTCACATGGCTTGGACACTCCGCCTTCCGGCTCGACGCGGCCGGAAAGCGCATCTACATCGACCCGTTCCTCAATGGGAATCCGAAGTGCCCCGAGAGCGAGATGACGCCGGAGAAGGTCGACGTGATCGCGATCACGCACGGGCACGGCGACCACTACGGCGACACCGTCGAGCTCTCGAAGCAGCACGGCTGCACCGTCGTCGCGCCCGTGGAGCTCGCCTTCTGGCTCGGGACGCAGGGTGTCGAGAAGACCCTCGACCCGAACAAGGGCGGGACCGTCTCGGTCGACGACGTCCGCTTCACGATGACGAACGCGCACCACTCGTCCTCGAACAACGACGGCGCGTACATGGGCGAGCCGTGCGGCATCGTCGTGCGCGCCGAGGGAAAGAGCATCTACTTCGCCGGCGACACATGCGTCTTCGGGGACATGGCTCTGATCGCCCGCCTGTACGAGCCCGACCTCGCCGTCCTCCCGATCGGCGACTACTACACCATGGGCCCGGAGGAGGCCGCGCTCGCGCTCGAGCTGCTCGGCGTGAAGCGCTGCGTGCCGTGCCACTGGGGGACGTTCCCGCCGCTCGTCGGGCGGCCCGCGCGGCTGCAGGAGCTCGCGCCCGACGTGAAAGTGGAGATGATCGAGCCGGGCGAGTCGGTCACCGTATGAGGGAGCGCTGGTGGGGATCGAGCGGCCGGCAGGTGCCGGAGCTCGCGGTCGAGGGGGATCCGGCGGTTCCGGTGGATGAGGCGCTCGTCGTCGACTCGCCGCACGCTCCGGCGGACATCCACGCCGCGTTCGAGGCCGGCACGCCGGTCGTCGTCCGCGCCTCGACGCCCGAGGACGTGCGCGCGGCCCTCGCGCGGCCCGAGGTGGCATGCGTCCTCGTTCCTGCGGATCGCGCAGACCTCCTCGCTCTCGACCTGACGGAGCTGACGTATGGCTCGTAGTCCCGTCGTCGCGACGTACTCGATAGCCGCCTGCGATCTCGAGGCGAAGCAGTGGGGCGTCGCGGTGCAGTCGAAGTTCCTCTCGGTCGGCTCGGTCGTGCCGTGGGCCGAGCCCGAGGTGGGCGCGATCGCGACGCAGGCGTACGCGAACCCGCGCTACGGCCCGAACGGGCTCGCCCTCCTGCGCGAGGGACTGAGCGCGGCGGAGGTCGTCGAAAGGCTGACCAAGGAGGATGACGGCCGGGCCGAACGGCAGCTCGGCGTCGTCGATGGCGAGGGGCGCAGCGCGAGCTGGACCGGCCCGGAGTGCCTCGACTGGGCGGGGCATCTCAACGGCCCGTGCTATGCGGCGCAGGGGAACATCCTCGTTGGCGCGGAGACGGTTGGCGCGCTGGCGGAGACGTTCGTGGCGAGCGCGCATCTCCCGCTCGCACAGCGCCTGCTCGAGTGCCTTACGGCGGCGCAGGCTGCGGGAGGCGACCGCCGCGGCCAGCAGTCCGCGTCCCTCCTCGTGGTCGAGCGCGGCGGCGGCTACGCGTCACTCTCCGACGTCTCCGTCGACCTCCGCGTCGAGGACCACGCAAGCCCGATCGAGGAGCTGCACCGCATCTACGGCCTCCACCGGCGCCTGTTCGACAAGACCCCGCGCGAGGAGTGGTTGCCGCTCGAGGGCGAGCTCCGCGCCGAAGTTGACGCAAGGCTCGCGCGCCTCGGTCACGGCTCGCTCGAGGAGTGGGCCGGCGTCGAGAACCTCGAAGAGCGGGTCGACGGCGATGAGAAGATCGACCCTGTCGTCCTCGAAGCATTGCGGGAGGCCCCATGAGAACACTGCGGATCGACGAGATCGAAGGGCTGCCAGTCCTCGGGTCGCTCATGTGGCAGCCGGTGCGGCGGCCGCTCGGCATCACGGCATTCGGCATCAACGCGTACACGGCGGGCGCGGCCGGCGACGAGGTCGTCGAGGAGCACACCGAGCAGACGCACGAGGAGGCGTACATCGTCATCCGCGGCCACGCGACGTTCACGGTCGACGACGAGGAGATCGACGCCCCGTGGGGGACGATCGTCTTCCTCGACGACCCGAAGCAGAAGCGGCACGCGATCGCGAAGGAGGCAGGCACGACCGTGCTCGCGATCGGCGGCGAGCCCGGGGCGCACGCGATCTCGTCGTGGGAGTACATCTTCCCGTCGCTCCCGGCGCGGAATGCCGAGGACTGGGACACGGCGCGGACGCTCCTCGAGGAGGCCGTCGCCGAGCGCCCGGACATTCCCGCGATCCGCTACCACCTCGCCCAAGTCGAGGCTCGCGCCGGCAATGGCGACCGCGCCCTCGAACTACTCGGCGGCGCGTGCGAGGAGCGTCCCGACTACGCGGCGCTGGCGGCGAAGGAAGACGACTTCGCGTCGATCAAGGACGACCCGGGCTTCCCGAGCGCGTAGCGCGGCCTCTGGAGCTCGCTTGAGCGGGAGCCGCTCCACTCACGGCGTAGCATTGCGCCGTGAGGGTCACGTTCAACCGCAGCGGGAACTCCGCCTACATCTACCTCAAGGAAATTGTTGAGGGCGAGGCGGTGCGCCAGCATCACGTAGACGAGCCCCATGCGCGAGGGATGTTCATTCTCGATTTCGACAAGAAGGGCCGTCTCATCGGTATCGAGATTCTGGACGCCACGAAAGCACTTCCGCCGGGACTCCTCGACAAGGCCGAGCGAATCTAGCGTGGGATTCGCCGACCTCCTAGGAGGGTCTAGCGAAAGGCTGTAGCCGCGTGTCCATGCGGGATTCAGGCTTCCCCGGAGGACGGATACCCATGATCCGAGCCGGTCTTACCCACGCGCGTAAGGGATGGCACCCCCTCAGGTGAGAACGCGAACTCGCGCAGCCGAGGGACCGCTAGGGCGGTTAGCGTCGTACCGCTCTTAGACAGATGAAGGCGAGTGTCTTCCTGATCGTGGTGGTCGCGGGTGCGCTCCTTGCAGCAGGGTGCTCGCTGCACAGTGGCAACACGGCCGCAACGACGCAGCCTTCGGCGGTTACGCGGCAGCCGCCGGCAGTCGTGGTCGCCAAGCTGCCCGAGATCGGCACCGTCTACGAGCGCACCTATTGCACCGGAACGGGGCCGCTTCGCTTCGCTCTCGGGATCCGGTATCTCAAGATCGGCCAGTCCGGAGTTGCCAGGTTCCGGGCGGGCGGATTCAGCAGAAACCGCGAAATGCAGCCCGGCTATCCGACGACGTGGTTCCCTCGCAGGCGCAGCCGGACCCAGTGGCTTGCCGCAGCGGCGGGCGGTGAGAACGGAAGCGTCGTGGGTTGGGTGCGCGTAGTCGGACGCAGCGCCCACTCAGACAGGTGTCAGTCGGGCTATGACCCACTGCGAGTGACCGTCAAGATCTACCCCCGGAGCCTCAACTACAACGAGAACTCCTGGGGCTATTTGCGCCACCTCATCGGGTGACATTCCCGAGTGACTGGCCCGTCCTAGTAGAGAAGGTTCGGCCCGGCGACGCTGTTTGTCAGCGCCGAGTCAAAACAGCTTCCCCGGTATCTCGGGGTGGCCGATCTGGAGGCGGGACGCCTTGACCCACCGGCTCGCGGGCGAGCAGGCGAGCTTCAACTGGCCCTTGCCGGAAGCGGCTGCGTGCGGACAGCGCCACTTCGTGAGGTTCCCCTTGCAGTCGGCTCCGGCATCCCTTGATCCCGCGCAACTCCAAGCGGTTCGGCGATCTCTACCGGGGCCGGTCAGCCGTTGAGAGAGAGTTCGGTCGGCTAAAGCATGAGTGGGGTCTTGGCCCGCTCCGCGTTCGTGGGATCGAGAAGGTTCAGTTGCACGCCGACCTCGTGATCCTCGCTCGCCTCGCCTCTGCTTTGGCGCGAGCGCGAGCCATACCACTCGCGGCGTAGGCCGCGCGGGTTCTTCGATAGGAAGGGCAGGAGCGTAAGCCCTGCCCTGTTTCCCGTTCCGGTATCCCTGCCGCCGACTACAGCGACTTATTCGAGCCGAATCCAGCCGCCGACGCTGCGATGACTGTGCCGTGCGCCGTTTCGCTAGCCGATTCGCTCGACCCTCGTAGTAACAGGCTGTTACTTGGGATCGCCGGGGAGGCGGATTCCCGTGGCGCGGAGGGCCGGGATCGGATCCGCTTCCGGTTGCGCGACGAGGATGACCGCGCCATGACCCGGCTCCCGGTGGAGCGCATCGACGAAGCCCTGCAGCCCGACCGCGAGCGCGAACGCCTTGTGCCACTGCTCGCCGCCGAACGGAACGAGCTCGTCTTCGGAGCGGAGGCCCGCGATGACGTCGCCCCACGTGACGGCTCCCATCGAGACGTCCGCGACGAGCGGCTCGCCGTCCGAGCTGGGTACGCCGATCGCGAGCGGGTTCGTGCCCGCGACCTTCGGGCCGTCCGGCGGGCCGAGCCGTGCCGGTGACGTTGCCGTGACCAAAGCCACGAGCCCGCCCAGCGCGAGCTGGCGCGCGTAGTAGCCGAGCATCCCCGTCGGGAACGTCCGGTCGCAGACGATCAGTCGCGCCCGCTCGGGCGGAGACTCGAGCGCCCGGGAAACAGCCGCCTGCATGACGAGGTAGCCGATCGCGCCGCCGCCGTTCCAGCGCTCGAACCCGTCCGTCTGCTCCACGAGCTGCGGTACAGCCGTTGGATCGAAGCCGTCCTGCGACTCGAGCCAGACAATGCGGGAGTAGCCATGACCGAGTTTCCCCTGCTTCTCGGCGTGGTCGAAGTGCTCCCACAACGCCTGCGTGTCGGTGGCCCCGAAGCCGAGCGCATCGAGGCGCGCGCGGGCCTCCTCAGACTTCATGGTGCCGGGTTGTGAACTCGAGCACCGGCCACGCACGCTCGCGGGCGATGCGGCGCAGGGCGCGATCCGGGTTCACGACTACGGGATGTCCGACGAGCTCGAGGAACGGCAGATCGGTGTGGCTGTCGGAGTACGCCGTGCACTCGGCGAGGTCGTAGCCCTCCCGCTCGGCGACGGCGCGCACGCAGCTCGCCTTCGCCTCGGCGTGAAGGGAACGCTCCGCGACACCCGTGTACTTGCCGTCCTTCACCTCGATCACGGTCCCGAGAGCGCCGTCGAAGCCGAGATCCTCCGCGATCACGTCGACGATCTCCTGCAGCGTGGCCGAGACGATGTAGACCTTCTCGCCGCGCTCGTGGTGCTGCTTCACGAGCGCCAGCGGCTCGGCGTAGACGAGCGGCCGGAGGATCGGCTCCAATGCCTCCGCGACGAGCTCGCGGAGATCCTCGGGCCTGTAGCCGGCGAGGATCTTCAGCCCGTCCTCCGCCGCGCGCCGCACCGACTCGTGACTCGCGCCCCGCGCGACGAAGAGAAGCTGCCACGCGGCGGCACGCACCATCTGCCAGCGGGTGATGACGCCGCGCTTGCGGAACGAGCCGGCGAGGGCGAGGGCGGACGACCGCCTCAGCAGTGTCCGGTCGAGATCGAAGAAGGCAGCGCCTGCCACAGGGTCAGACCATCAAGAGTCGTGGCCGGCTCCGGCCAGCGCCTCCTCCATCGTCCCGTAGTCGCGCAGACGGGCGATCTTGCCTCCCCTCACCTCGGCCACCTGGAAGAGCTTCGGCGCCCAGAAGCCCTGCGCGCCGAGACGCTCGAGGCGCCGGCCTCGAAGTCGCATGACGACGAACGAACCGAGCTCGATCGTCTGGATCGGGCGCATCCGGTTCGCCGAGCCGGCGCGCCACAGAAGGGTGCGGACGATCTCGTCGGGGTTCTTGCACGCGTTCCACTTGCCCTTCTTCGACGGCTCCCACGTCGCATCGTCGGCGAAGAGGCCGCGGAGCTTCTTGTGGTTGCTCTTCCTGGCGAGGGAGTACGCCTCCGCCACGACCTCGGCGGCGCTCATCCGACGAGTGGCAGCGCTTTGAGGATGCCGGCGGGCTCGCGCCGGAGGGACTCGATCTCGTGAGCGATGGCCATGATTGCGCGCGCCGACTCCGAGTCGGGCCGCGAGGTGACGACCGGCGCGCCCGCGTCCCCCTGCTCGCGTAGCACCGGGTCGAGCGGCACGGTCCCGAGGAGGGGCACACCGAGATCGCCGGCGAGCTCTTCTCCGCCGCCGCTTCCGAACACGTCGCCGGACATGTTCTCGACCACGCCGAGCAGGCGCATGTTCGTCTTCTGCGCCATCGCGGCGGCGCGCGCGGCGACGTCCTGCGCGAGCTTCTGCGGCGTCGTCACGACGACGACCTCGGCGCGCGGCAGCAGCTGACCGAGCGAGATCGAGACGTCGCCCGTCCCGGGCGGCATGTCGACGATGAGGGTGTCGATCTCGCCCCAGTGGACGTCGGTGAGGAACTGCTCGAGCGCGCGGTGGAGCATCGGGCCGCGCCACATCACCGGCTCGTTCGACGTCTCGAGGAAGAAGCCGATCGACATGAGCTTGAGCCCGTCCTTCACGGGCGGCACGATCATCTGGTCGACCGCGACAGGCCGCTGGTGGATGCCGAGGACGTGCGGGATCGAGTGGCCGTAGATGTCGGCGTCGAGCAGCCCGACCTCGTGGCCGAGCTCCGTGAAAGCGACGGCGAGGTTGGCGGAGAGCGTCGACTTGCCGACGCCGCCCTTCCCGCTCGCGACCGCGATCACGCGGCAGTCGGCGGGGATGCGGATCACGCCCTCGTCGGGCGCGACGCCGCGGAGCTTCTGAGTCAGCGCCTGCCGCTCGTCGGGCGTCATCACGTCGAAGGAGAGCTCGACGCCGGTCACTCCCGGCACCGTCGAGAGCGCCTGCTCGACCTGCGTCTGGAACGAGTCGCGGAGCGGGCAGCCCGCGATCGTGAGGACGATCGTGAGCGCGACGACGCCATCGTGCAGCTCGAGGTCGCGCACCATGTCGAGCTCCGTGACCGGCCGCCGGAGCTCGGGGTCGATCACCTGCTCGAGCGCCGCGAGAACGGCGTCGCGGGAGGGCTCCATGGGATCGAGGGTAACGCCTACGCGCCAGGCTCAGGCGGCTCGATCATGCCCCGGCGAGATCGCCGGACGCGACCGGTTGCCACCGCCTCGTCGAGCGCGCGGGAGAAGCGCCCCGGCCCCCAGCGGCGAGCGCCAACGAGACGCGAGAGCTCCTCGCGGGAGATCGGCCCGCCCTCGTCGACGGCATGGCCGATTGCGTCGACCTCCCGCGTGAGCTCGCTCACGGGAGACGGACGGCGCACCGCGGTGCCCATGAGCCCCGGTGAGTAGTACGGGTAGTCGATGCCGGGGCCCGGCCGGTAGCGGCCGCGGCCCGAGCGCGCGCGGTCCGGCGTGTGCTCGCTCTCCATCGTCTCGTCGGTGTCGTCCTCCGCCGTCAGCGGCTTCGCGATGTCCTCGAGCGGAACCTGCTCGGCCTTCACGCCGAAGAAGATCTCCGCGAGGCCGCCGAGCGCCATGACGGCGGCGCCGATGAAGAAGGCCACCGCCACCTCGCTGCGCTTGCCCGACGCGATGAGGTTCCCGAAGAGGAGCGGCCCGATGATTCCACCGATGCCGGTACCGAGGGCGTAGAAGAACGCGATCGCGAGCGCGCGCGTCTCCATCGGGAAGATCTCGCTCACGGTGAGGTAGGCCGCGCTCGCGCCGGCGGACGCGAGGAAGAAGGTCGCAAAGATGAACGCCTCGAACCCCCACGGCGAGCCGCCGAGCGAGTTGCTGGTGAAGAGCAGAGCCATGACCGCGGCGACGATTGCCGAGCCGAAGTACGTCCCCGCGATCATCGGCTTGCGGCCGAGGGTGTCGAAGAACCGGCCGAGCAGGAGCGGCCCGAGGAAGTTCCCCACGGCGAAGACGATGATGAAAACCGGGACGAAGCTCGACGAGACGTCCCAGAACGTCGTGTAGAGCGTCCCGAGGTTGAACGTCACGCCGTTGTATAGGAACGCCTGCCCGATGAAGAGCGCGAGGCCGAGCACAGCGCGCCGCGGGTAGCGCTGGAACGCCGTCTTCGCGATCTCGCGGAACGGGATGACCTCGCGCTGGCGCACCACGAGCTTCTGGTCGGGCTGGTCGAGCTTCTCGCCGGTGTCGCGCTCGACGCCCTGCTCGATCTCGCGGACGATTCGCTCGGCCTCCTCCTCCTGGCCGTGGATAAAGAGCCAGCGCGGGCTCTCAGGGACGTTTCGCCACACGAAGAGAACGGCGAGCCCGAAGATCGCGCCAAGGAGGAACGAGATCCGCCAGCCGATGTTCGACGAAAGAAGCGCCTTGTTGAGCAGAAGGATTGCCACGGCGGAGCCGGCCGCCGAACCGACCCAGTACGAGCCGTTGATGATCAGGTCGACGCGGCCGCGCACGCGGGCGGGGATGAGCTCGTCGATCGCCGAGTTGATCGCGGCGTACTCGCCGCCGATCCCGGCACCGGTGAAGAAGCGGCAGGCGAAGAAGAACCACGCATTCCATGACGCCGCCGTCGCGAGCGTCGCGGCGATGTAGACGCCGAGCGTGATGAGGAAGAGCTTCTTCCGGCCGAAGCGGTCGGTGAGCTGACCGAAGAAGAGCGCGCCGACGCACGCGCCCGCGACGTAGACCGCCGCCGCGGTGCCGATCTGCGCGGTCGAGATGGCGATGCCGCTGCCGGCCTCTGTCATGCGCGGCGCGATCGAGCCGACGATCGTCACCTCGAGGCCGTCGAGGATCCACACCGTCCCGAGCCCGATCACGACCATCCAGTGGAACCTCGCCCAGGGCAAGCGGTCGAGCCGTGCCGGGACGTTGGTCTCGATGCGACCGGTTTCAGCGGAAGCAGCGGAGGCGCTCACCTCGGCGCAACGATCATCCGCGCTTCCCGGTTACGCTCGATTTCGTGCTCCGCTGTGCCGTCTTCGGGCATCGCTACCGGTTCGCCACCGAGGGTCGGACGATGCGCTGGACGTGCGAGCGCTGCGGGGCGGCCGGAGGCGAGAAGGAATACGCCTCGCCGGAGGAAGCGGCGCACTTCGCGCGCGCGTTCGATCGCGAGGATCGCGACGAGATCGGCCGCCGCGCTCCCTTCCTCGGGATGTTCCCGCTGCGCATTTGGCGACGCCTGCGCGACCGCCGCTAGGAGGATCGCGCACGGCGGCGGCGAAGCGGCCCCGGATGGCTACGCATTCCACCACCGATTCCTGGCCCGCAGTCGACGAGCAGCACACGCACGTCATGCGCGCGCCCCATACGCCTCGCGCAGCTCGCCGCAGCCGCTCGTGGCCCGCATGGCTCCTCACCACTCTCGCCTTCGTCTGCGGCGGTCTCGTGAGTGCAGCGATCTTCACGATCGGCTGGCGCCACCAGACCCAGCAGAACGCCGCCGCGACGAGCGCTCTCGCCGACGCGACCGCGCGGAACCACGCTCTGTCCGCCTCGCTCGCCAAAGCACGGGCCGCAGTCGCACAGGAACGTCAGATCGCGACGCAGGCCCAGGCGACGCTGCGGGCAGCTCGAGCCTCGAGCGCGACGATCGCCGCGCAGACGAACGCGACTCAGGCGGACGCGACATCGGTCTCGGGCAGCGCGACGGCGATGTCGACGGCAGCCGCGAAGATCGGGAACGAGCTCAACACGCTGACGACGTATCTCACGACGACGCCCACGCAGGATCTCGACGCCGGCTACATCGACAGTCAGGCCGCATATCTCGCCCGCCAGGTCGATGCGCTCCGGTCCGACGGCGAGGCGACGTCGAGCGCAGCGGCGACCTTCGAGTCCGCTGTCCGCAAACTCGGCCAGCTCGCGTCGGCTCTGGCGGCCCAGAAGTAAGACACACGTAAGGGTTCTTCAACCTGCCAAAAACCGGGATAGCCTGTCCGGCGTGAAGCTTTTCGCCGTCATCGCGCTCGCCGCCGGCGCACTCGCGCTGAGCGCTGCGTCGACCCCGGCCGGAGCCGCGCCTGCGTCGCTGACGGGCTTCAACTGCATCTCATCGTGTGCGGCGTACGAGGCGACGATCAACCAGTACTTCACCGACGTCGCCCACGACAGCGGACTGGGGACGAACGTCTACTCGACGCTCGCGCAGTACTCCACCCCGTCTACGACCATCGCGTACGACGTCACGTTCGATGCCGCGACGAACACGTACGTCGACGGGAACCCATACCCGGCCACGAAGTGCCACGACGACTTCGACAAGTACTGCGTCACCGACAAGCAGCTCCAGACGGAGATCGCGAACGTCATCGCCAAGAAGCATTGGCCGACGAACACGACGACGGCTCTCTACTTCATCTTCACGCCCGCGAATGTCGGCGTGTGCGACGGAGCCGGCTACGCGAGGGACGGCCTCGCGTGCACGACGAACGTCTTCTGCGCGTACCACTGGTACACGGACAGCTTCATCTACGGCGTGGAGCCGGATAACGCCGCCGTCTCGGACGGAGCGTGCAACACGGGTCAAACGCCCGCCGGTAGCGATGCGGACGCGACCCTCAGCACCGTCAGCCACGAGCAGAGCGAGGCGATCACCGATCCCTACGGTGACGGCTGGACGTCGGAGGACCACGAGACCTTCATGGGAATCCCGAACGCGTTCTTCGGCAGCGAGAACGGCGACCTCTGCGCCTGGAACTTCGGCGCCCCCCTCGGAACCACGCTCGACGGGCAGCAGTACAACCAGGTGATCAACGGTCACGACTACTTCCTGCAGCAGGAGTACAGCAACGCCGACGGCGGCTGTGTCCAGTACGCGGGCGGCACGGCGACGAACTTCAAGCCCCACGACCCCTTCTACTCGGGTACCGGCCCGCTCGTCTACCACGACGGCTTCGTGATGCCCTCGAACACGATCTACGCGATCTACTGGGTCCCGGCCAAGCCCGTGAACAACCGGCCTCCCACGATCGCGGGCATCGCCAAGGTCGGGAATCGCCTGAAGGCGTTCCACGGCAGCTGGTCGAACTTGCCGATCCTCACGTACCGGTGGCTCCGCTGCTCCGCGGCGGGGACTTCATGCAGGTCGATCAAGGGCGCGACCGCCTCCACGCACCGGCTCGTGGCCGCCGACGCCGGCCACCGCCTCAAGATCCGCATCACGGCGAAGAACATCGCCGGGCGCGCGAGCGCGACGTCCGCGGCGACGCCCAAAGTCAAGCGGTAGCGAGCAGTTGCTCGAGGCGCGCGGCGTTCCGCGGCGCGAATCCCTCCCAGTCGTTGTTGAAGTACGCGTAGACGTCATGCGTCCGGCTCCACTCGCGGATACGGGCAGCCCACTCGCGTAGCTCGCCATCGGAGTAATTGCCGCGCCGGCCGCGCGTCCCGGCGTGGAAGCGGACGTACGTCCAGTCCGCCGTGAGCTCGTGCGCCTGGAAAGCGTTGACCTGCGGGCGGTCTCCGATCGCAAGCGCGACCCCGTGCTCACGGAGGAGGGCGTACGTCTCCGGCACGAACCACGACGGATGCCGGAACTCGATGCAGTGTCGCAAGCCCGGCGGAAGCTGGGCGAGCGCGGCGGCGAGACGGTCGTCGTCGCGCTTGAACGTCGGCGGCAGCTGCCAGAGCAGCGGGCCGAGCTTCGGCGATGCGACGAGCGGCTCGATCCGCTCGAGGAAGAGCTCGAGCCCCGGCCCGAGCTCCCGCAGCCGTTTCACGTGCGTGAGGTAGCGGGACGCCTTGACCGCGAAGACGAAGCCGTCGGGCGTCTGCTCCACCCAGCGCGCGACCGCGTCGCGGCGCGGCAGGCGGTAGAACGTCGCGTTCACCTCGACCGTGTCGAAGCGCTCGGCGTAGTACTCGAGCCAGCGCGCGGCCGGCAGGCGCGGCGGATAGAAGACGCCGTTACGCCAGTGCGCGTAGTTCCAGCCGGACAGCCCTATCCGGACAGGGCGCGAGCGAGGTTCGTGCACACCGCGTTCGTTCCCGCAGCGGCGAGGCGCGAACGCCCTTCGAGGTCGAGCGGCGCCGCGCCGAACGGCTCGGCGACATCGAAGAGCTCGAGCGCGACGCCCATCTCGCTACAGAGAAGCTGGGCCGCGGCGATGTCGACCGAACGGGTCGACTTGAGCGTGCAGACGGCGTCGATGCGGCCTGCGGCCAGATGGCAGAGCGACAGCGCCGTCGAGCCCATAATCCGCAGCCGGTGGGCGAGCTCGGCGACCTTCGGCGCGTCGGCGGCAACGAGATCCGTTCGCGTCGCCTCCATCACGAGGACCTCGATCTCGTCCGCGCGGGGTACCGCGGTGAGTGGGACGCCGTTGAGGAACGCGCCTTCTCCTCGCGTCGCCGTCCACTCCTCGCGGCTGCCGAAGTCGTAAACGAAGCCGAAACGGACGTCGTCCATCGTCCGTCCCTCCGCGACGGCGATCGAGAGGGAGAAGAACGGGATGCCGCGCTTGGCATTGAGCGATCCGTCGATCGGGTCGATCACGACGACGGTGTCGGAGCCTTCGAGGATGCCGAGCTCCTCCGAGACGATGGAGGCGCCGGTCGGGCGAAGGCGCTCGACGATCGCCTCCTCCGCCGCCTGGTCGATCGCCGTCGTCTCGTCGCCGCCGGCGCCCGTGCCGATGATTGCCTCGCGGTCGGCGCGGGTCGGGAGGCGCTCGAGCACCGCCTCGACGTCGGAGACAGCGGCCCTACAAAGCGAGAGCCAGTCGTTCAGTTTCCCGCTCCGGCCCCGGCCGAGCCGAGGCCTTCGTTCATGCTCGACTCCGGCGAGCCTACGTCGAGTGGGAGCATCAGTAGGCCGGACGTGAGCTTCGGATAGAAGAACGTGCTCTTCTGCGGCATGACGTCGCCGCGCTGGGCGACTTCCCACACGTCCTCGATGCGCGTCGGGCGCAGGAGGAACGCCGCCGCCGCCTCGCCGCGATCGACCGCCGCAACGGCCTCGTCGCGGTGCGGCGTGTACGTGACGCCTTCGAGCGGGAGCGCCGCGACAACCTCGGGATCGAGACCCTCCCCGCGCAGGAGCTCGTAGCGGCCGTCGCGGTAGAGGACAGGTCCCGGCAGGGCATCACCCGGAGGGCTGATCTGCTCGCCTTCCACCCCGTCGGCCGACTGCGCGAGCCTGTGCGTCGGGAAGATCGTCAGTCCCTCCTGCTCGGTCGGCACGATCACCGCAAGCAGCCACTCCTCGCCCGCCGCGAGCGTCGTCTCGTAGCGGTGATGCCCGTCGGCGATGAGGAGCTGCGCGTCCTCGAGCGTCTCGACGAGGGCCTCGCTGAACTCCGGGTCGAGCCGCCAGAGGCGGTCGCCGCCGCTCTGGAGATCCGGCTCGCCGAGCCCGTCGACGTCGACCTTGCCGTCCCAGAGGAAGAAGAGCGGCTCGAGCTGCGTCCGCGTCGCACGCAGCAGGCGCAGGCGGCCCTCCTTCGGGCCTGCGTGCGTGAGCTCGTGCGGGAGTACGACGCGGTTCTCGTACGGCTCGACTCGCAGCGCGGCGACGAAACCCTCACGGCGCCGGCGCACGCCGTCGGGACCTTGGTATTCCTGCGCGAGCCACCAGCACGCGGGCTCCGCGTCCTCGACGAGGACGCCCCGTTCGCGCCACTCCAGGAGCTGCGCCCCGGCCTCCTCCTCGCTGTCGGGAAGGGTCAGGTGGACGACGTTGAACGGGCTTTGTCGGAGGAGCGCTTCGCGTTGCGCGGATCCGATGACGTCATAAGGAGGCGCGACCAGGTCGTCGAGATCTCCTGCCACGGCTTCGTCGTAACGGAGCGCGCGGAACGGCCGTATTGCTGCCATGGCAGTGACCGTACCAACCGCGCGGTCTCCGTCCCGGCGCGAACGAGCCACCGCGCGCAGACGACGAGGAGGGCTCCGAGAGCGGCCCCCATCTCGCTGAGAACCGCCGCGGCGTCGCCGAGGGCTTCACGCCGCGCCGCCGCGCGATCGTTCCCACGCACCACGAGCACCTGTTCGGCCGGGTCGACCTCGACCACCGCAGACGTCGGGAGCCGCCGCAGCTTGCGGCCCTCGCGAATCTGCAGCTGCGTGGGGACGTACGGGTCGGTGTCCGCAAGGACACGCACGACCGTCCCGCTCGCACCACCGGCGAGCGAGAAGCCGACGCAGTTCGCCAGCCAGTACCGCGTTACAGGGCTTGCGGCGGCGAACCGCCTTGTCTGGCCCGATACGACAGCCATCGACGGACCGGGTCCCCGGCTCGCGAGATGCGAAACTCCGGAAGTGACCGCGATCGCCGAGCTCGAGGAGAACCGCACGATCGACGGCGTGTACGCCGTCGCGCGGAAGGAGCGGTTGCGCACCCGCAACGGGGGCACGTATCTCGCGCTCGAGCTCGTCGACCCGAGCGGCCGCATTTCCGCGCGCGTGTGGAACGACGTCGACCTCCTCGACGGGCGCTTCGAGGCGGGCGATGCCGTGCGCGTGCTCGGCCGCGTGGAGAAGTTCCGCAACGAGCTTCAGGTCGAAGTGCGCACGCTCGAGCCGGCGGAGGGAGTCGACCCCGCGGGGCTCGCAGTCGGGATGCGCCGCGACGCAGAGGAGCTCGAGGGCTTTCTCGAGTTCCTCGTGGCGGAAGTCCAGAACGACGGGCTGCGCGAGGTCGTCGTGCGCGCGCTCGGCGAGGCACCGCTGCGCTCGTATCCCGCGACGCCCGACGGCCATCACTCGTACGCCGGCGGCCTGCTCGAGCACACGGTCGGCGTGGCGACACTCTGCCGTGAGCTGTGCCAGATCCATCCGCGGCTGCGCCCGGACCTCTTGATCGCGGCGGCGCTCGTCCACGATGTCGGACGGACGCGCGAGCTCGGGCCGCCGCCTGTCTTCGCGCCGACGGAGCAGGGAAAGCTCCTCGGCCACGTCCACCTCGGGTTGCGCCTGCTCGAGGAGCTCGATGCGCCCGACGAGCTGCTGCACGCCGTCGCCTGCCATCACGACGCGCGCGCGGCGCGTACCGCTGAGGCCGCTGTCCTGTACCACGCGAACCAGCTCGACGCCGTCGCCGCGACGCGGCCTGTCCCGGCTTGATCGGAGTCCTCCTCGCGCTCGCCGCGAGCGTCTCGTGGGGCATCGCGGACTTCGGCGGCGGGCTCGGTGCGCGGCGCACGCAGATCGTCTGGGTGCTCGTCGTCTCGCAGGTGGCGGGGCTCGTGCTCGTGGGGACGATCGCGCTCGTCACACAGCCGCAGGTCCCGACCGGCCGTGAGCTCGCGTGGGGCGTGCTCGCCGGCGCGGGCGGCGTCGTCGGTCTCGGGGCGTTCTACCGCGCGCTCGCGGTCGGGACGATGGGGATCGTCGGGCCGATCTCCGCGATGGGCGCGGTCGTTCCGGTCCTGTACGGGCTCGCCCGCGGCGAGCAGCCGTCGGCGCTGCAAATCGTCGGGATCGTCGTCGCGGTGGTCGGCGTCGTCGCCGCCGCCCTCGAGCCGGTCCCCGAGGGCGCGGGCCGGAAGCTCACTGCGGGCGCCTCGTTCGCGCTGCTCGCGGCGGCCGGATTCGGCTCGTCCCTCCTCGGCCTGAACCGCGTCTCGCAGGCGGGAGTGGTCTGGGGGACGTTGTTGTTGCGCCTGACCGTCGTGCCGATCGTCCTCGCCGCGGCGCTGTTGACGCGCCCGTCGGCCGCGCGGCTGCGGCCCGTCCTCCCGCTTCTCGTCGCGACCGGCCTCTTCGACACCGGCGCGAACCTGCTCTACGGCGCGTCGTCGCGGCACGCGCTGATCAGCGTCGTCGCGGTGCTCGGCTCGCTCTATCCCGTCGTGCTCGTCGTGCTCGCGCGGTTCGTCCTCCACGAGCGGATCTCGCGGCCGCAGCTGGCCGGTGTCGCCCTCGCGCTCACCGGCGTCGCGCTCATATCGGCAGGCGGCTGACCTTCTCCTCGATCACAGCGCGGAGCTCGCGGACTTCCTCGAGGCACATCCCGGCCGGGTCGGCGAGGTTCCAGTCGAGGTACTCCTTGCCGGGGATGTACGTGCATGCGTCGCCGCACCCCATTGTGATGACGTAGTCCGCCCACTCGACGTCTTCGCGGGTGAAGCCCTTCGGCTTGCGCTCGGAGATGTCGACGCCGATCTCCTCCATCGCCTCGACCACCGCCTCGTGCAGCTCGGTGCCTGGCTGCGATCCGGCCGAGCGCGCCTCCCCCCCGCGCTGCTCGTACAACGCTTGCGCCATTTGCGAGCGGCCCTGGTTCCCGATGCAGACGAAGAGGACGCGAGTCATCCGCCGAGCGTCCCGCGCAACTGCTCGAGGGCTTCCGGGACGAGCCGGTAGAACGCCCACGTTCCGCGGCGCGACGACTCGACGAGCCCGGCCTCGCGGAGAACGCGGAGGTGATGGGAGACGGTCGGCTGCGCGAGGTCGAGTGCCGCGTTGAGATCGCAGACGCAGACCTCGTCGGCCGCGGAGAGGCGGTTGACGATCGCGACGCGCGCGGGATCGGCAAGCGCCTTGAACTTCGCCGCGAGCGCACTCGCCTCGCCGGCGTCGAGCGGCGGCGTGGACGGGCCGCAGCAGATGGGGGAAAGGAGGGGAAGCGCTTGCATCGACTCCTATCAATGTATCATCATCGACATCCATCGATGAAAGGAGGACGCATGAACCAGAGCGACTGCGACTGTTGCTGCTGCGGCGGCGGCAAGTGCTGCTAGCCCGACGATGTCGGCGGGGGCGTACGACCCCGCCGGCGCCATCCGGACCTCGCCTCAGTAAGTCGGGCGGCAACTGAGCCATGTCCCTCCTGGACACGTCCGGTGCCAGGCACGGGACGTGTCCAAGGGAGACGTCCGCTCATGGAACTGAGCGGCTTGCGCTCGCTCTGCTTGTCCTTCGGGAAATGTCTGGTGCCTGGCACCGGACATGCCTGGTCGGGCCGCGGCCGAAGCGGTCAGACGTTGAAGCGGATGTTGAGGACGTCGCCGTCCTCGATGGCGTAGTTCTTGCCCTCGAGGCGCGCCTGGCCGCCCGCGAGGAAGTCTTCCGTGCGCGTCACCTCGGCGCGGATGAAGCCGCGCGCGATGTCCGAGTGGATCGTCGCCGCGGCGTCGAGCGCCGTCTCGCCGCGCCGTAGCGTCCACGCCCGCGTCTCCTTCTCGCCCGCGGTGAAGAACGTGATGAGGTCGAGCGTCTCCGCGAGCCGCCGCACGACCTCGCCGAGCGCAGACTCGCCGCCGCCCCGGAACTCCGCCGCCTCGTCGTCCGTGAGCTCCGAGAGCTCGGCCTCGAGAGCAAGGTCAATCCCATCCGGGCCGTTGACGATCGAGATCAGCGGCTTCGTCGTCAGAGGGTCGAGCCCGGACGAGAGCTCACCGTCCCACTCCGAGAGCGGATGCCCGGCGTCGAGATGCGCCAGCAGCCGCTCGAGCTCGGCCGCCTCGGCCCTGACCTTGGCGTCGCCCGACTTCGCCTGCTTCGCCACACGCTCGAGCCGCCTCTCGACGTGGTCGCGATCCGCGACCAGCAGCTCGAGCTTCAACGTCTCGAGATCGTCGTCGGGGACGCACGTCCCGGAGAAGCCGTCGAGCACGACGAGCAAGGCGTCGACCTGGCGCAGATTCCCCAACAGCTGCGGCCCGGTGCCGGGAACGTCGACGACGCGAACCGCAGCCGGCGTGATCTTGCGCGCGCCGACGTGCTGGGCGAGCGCGTCCAAGCGCGGGTCGGCGATCTGCGCCATCCCGACGTGCTCCTTGCCCGAGCCCGTCGCCTCGGCGTGCGTCAACGCGCGGAAGAGCGTCGTCTTCCCCGAGCTCGGCAGCCCAACGATCCCGATCTCCAGCGCCACGGCCCCAGCCTAGTGGGGCGACGAGCTCCTAACGGAATGACCACGCGCTGACTGGGCGTGATGGGCGAGTGCGATGCAAGGACGCAGGGAGCGCAGCCCAGCGCGGCCAGGCGGCCCGTGCTCCGTTGCGTTAGGAGCTCTAGTTCACGGGCCGTTCGGAGCCGTCCACCTGTTTCTGCAGGGAGACGAGCGCGCGGTGCTGGAGCGACTTCACGGCGCCTTCGGTCTTGTCGATGATCGCCGCGACCTCCGCGTTCGGGAGGTTGAAGACGAACTTGAGCGTCAGCACCTGCTGCTGCTCGGGGGAGAGCTTCTCAATGAGCTTGAGCATCGACTCGCGGCCGATCGTCCGCATTGCCTCGAGCTCGGCCGACGGCTCCGCCTCGTGCGCCGGCGGCTCCGGCACCTCCTCCTCGGGCTGCCAGCGGCGGCGGGCGCGAAAGTGATCCATGGCGAGGTTGTGCGCGATGCGGAAGAGCCACGCCGAGAACGGCGCCGACTGCCAGCGGAAGCTGCCGATCTTCTCGAGCATCTTGAGGAACACCTGCGTCGTGAGGTCCTCCGCGTCGTGGCGGTTGCCGACGCTGACGTGGAGGTAGCTGTAGATCCGGTCGAAGTGGATGAGGTACAGCTCCTCGAGCGCTTCGCGGTCGCCTTGCTGCCCGCGCGCTACGAGATCGCGAACATGCTCGGCCGACTCATCGACGTTCCGCTCCATGGATGCGCTCATTCTCGCTGGTCTACCCCGCGAACCGGGGCGGGCTAACGCGCCTCAGCTCAGTGAGAGGAAAAGCCAACCCGCCCGGCGCGCACGATCCGCTTGTAATAGGCGATTTGCGCCACGACGACGTGGAGCGGGCCGTCCTCGGTGTCGAGCACCACGACCGGCCCGCTGCCGGTTCCGCCGCCGAGCGCAGACTCGAGAGCGTCGGCGGAGCTGGGGTCGACGAACGCGGCGACTACCTGACCGCCGGCGAAACCGAATTCGACACGAACACGCTCGTCAACCAACAGAGACCACCTCCGAGAGGACGCCGTGGACAGAGTCGGGATGGACGAACGCGACCTCGAGGCCGAACATCCCGCGGCGCGGAGTCTCGTCGATCAGCTCGGCGCCCGCGCCAGTGAGATCGGCGAGCGCAGCGCGGATGTCGTCCACCTCGTACGCGACGTGGTGCATGCCCGGCCCGCGCTTCGCGAGGAAGCGACCGACGGGCGTGTCGTCGCCGAGCGCTCCGAGCAGCTCGACGCGGCTCTCGCCGACGCGGATGGACGCCGCCTCGACTCCCTGCTCGTCGACGCGCTCACGATGTTCGAGCGTCCCGCCGAACAGCCGCGAATACGTGTCGATCGCACCGTCCAGGTCGTCGACGGCCACTCCGACATGGTGGATCGAGCGCGCGGCAGTCATCAGGTCGATCGTATGTGAAAGGGGCTAGGGAGAGACCAGCAATAGAGCTTGCTACGAAGAACGCCTCGGGCGCCTCAAAACTCGAGCCTTATGATTGGGCGATGTTCGGTCGGCGACGCTCATCGTCGGACGCAGGGCGTCATCTACTGGACTACTACGAGCACCGCCTGAAACTTTGGCGGAGGCAACTTTGGCCCGTCTTTGCAATTTCCGCAATTCTAGGGGCCCTCGGCGCCATTCCATTCTGGCTATACGCGCCGCACGGCCAGTTCTACGCAGGACTATGGGTCGGCGCCACCGAGGTGGTGATCTTCTCCACATGGGATTCCCCTCCGGAGTTCATCGCCAAATGGAAGCGCGGCGGCGACGGAGAGAAAAAGACGGCCGAGATCCTCAAGCGGCTAGAGGACAACGAATGGCGCAGCTACCACGGTCGAAAGGCGAAGTACGGTGACATCGACCACGTGGCAGTCGGCCCGGCGGGGGTCTATCTGCTCGATTCAAAGAATCTGTACGGGAGGCTTTCCGTCGAGGAAGCGGGGTTGACCGCTACTTACGGGGACTTCGTACGTGATTCCTACGCTTTCCCTCGTCTCGGAGGCTCGTTGACGCGAGAGGCGATCAATCTCAAGGAGCGCATCCAGACCACGACGGGGGTTTCATGCAAATGGGTGCAGGCAATCGTCGTCATCTGGGGAGACTTCCCGGAAGCAGAGACAGAGCAAGACGACGTGCTATACATCGCCGGCGAACGCCTAGAAGGGTGGCTGAGGGACAGGCGCGGAAGATTGTCAGAACATGATCTTCGCCTCGTTCAGGCTGGGTTTGAAGCCGAAGTCATTGTTGGCGCAGCGGACCCGCTGGTTCCGGACGCCAGCGCCGTCGCCACACGCAACTAGAAATCGTTCCTGCCTAGCTAGGGCCAGAGCGAGCCGTACGTCGTCGCGACGATGCGCGGGACGCCGACGGTCTCGGACGCGCGCGACTCCGGCTCGACGTCGTGGAACAGCTCGAGCACCTCGTCACGGCCTAGCGTCTCCTTGTCGAGGAGCGCGGCGGCGACGCGGTCGAGCGGGGCGCGGTGCTTCGTCAGCAGGCGGATCGACTCGGCGTAGGCGCCGTCCGTGAGGCGCGACTGCTCGTCGTCGCGAACCCGCTTCGTCGCCTCGGAGAGCGCATAGTTGTCGGCGCGCATCGTCCGCGAGCTGACCGCGTCGGACATGCCCCAGTCGAAGACCATGTGCCGCGCGATGTCGGTGACCTTCTCGAGGTCGTTCGCGGCGCCGTTCGTGACCCGGCCGAAGACGACCTCCTCGGCGGCGCGGCCGGCGAGCGCGACGACCATCCAGTCGATCAGCTCCTCCTTCGTGTGGAGGTAGCGGTCCTCCTCGGGCAGATGGAACGTGTAGCCGAGCGCGGTGCCGCGGGCGACGATCGTCACCTTCTGCAGCTCTGACGCGCCGCCCATCAGGTGCGCCATGAGGGCGTGGCCGCCCTCGTGGTACGCGAGGATCATGCGCTCCTTCTCGGTGAGCACCTTCTTCTGCTGGAGGCCGGCGACGACGCGCTCGAGGGCTCCGTCGAAGTCCTCCTGCGTGAGGACGACGTCGCCGCGCCTGCCTGCCGCGATCGCCGCCTCGTTGCAGACGTTCGCGAGCTCGGCGCCCGTGAGGCCGGAGGTCTGGCGCGCGACGGTCGCGAGGCTCACGTCCGGCCCGAGCGGCTTTCCGCGCGTATGCACGCGCAGGATCGCCTCGCGACCGGCGAGATCCGGAGGCGGCACGAGCATCTGCCGGTCGAAGCGGCCGGGGCGGAGGAGCGCTGTGTCGAGATCCTCGATGCGGTTCGAGGCGCCCATGACGACGACCTGTTCGGCTCCTTCGAAGCCGTCGAGCTCGACGAGAAGCTGGTTGAGGGTCTGATCCTGCTCGCGGTTGAAGCCGTGCCCGCTGCGCTGGGCGCCGACTGCGTCGAGCTCGTCGATGAAGATGATCGCCGGCGCGTTCTTGCGCGCCTCCTGGAAGAGCTTGCGAATGCGCGCGGCGCCGAGGCCGGCGAACATCTCGACGAACGAGGCCGCGCTCGCGGAGTAGAAGTTCGCGCCCGACTCGTGCGCGACTGCCCGGGCGAGCAGCGTCTTGCCGGTGCCCGGCGGCCCATACAGAAGCAGTCCCTTTGGCACCTTCGCGCCGAGCCGCTCGAAGCGCTCCGGGTCGCGGAAGAACTCGACGACCTCCTCGAGCTCAGCGCGGACTTCCTCGACGCCGGCAACGTCGTCCCACGTCGTGGTCGAGACTCCCTTCGTCGCCATGTTCTGCGGCTTCGTGCGCGGCATCGCGCCGACCATCCGCCAGAGCAGCCAGGCCGTGATAGCAAGAAGGACGACGAAGAAGATCGGGAGGCCGGCCGTGACGGCGTTCACGACGTCGTGGAACCACTGCCCGACGAGAGAGTGGTGAACGATCGTCCCGTCCTGAATCGTGATGACGGAGTTCGTCGATGTGGTGGTCGTCGAAGCTCCGGCAGCGACCGGTGGCGCGCCTACCCGCATTGCATCTCCATCGGCATCGGGAACAGGCGACCTTAGCGGAGCTTTCTCAGCGCCGGCTCGAGGCGTTGCCGCGTCGTGAGAACGCCCTCGAAGAGATCGCCGTGGCGGCGGATCCGCTCGAGGACAACGTCCATCGTGAAGCTCGTCGGATCGAGCTTCTCCGTCACCTCATCCCAGCGCAGCGGCGTCGAGACCGGAGCTCCCGGCCGCGGCCGCACCGAATAGACGGACGCGATCGTCTTCCCGCCGCCGTTCTGGTTCGAGTCGATGAGGACGCCACGCCGTTTCGCCTTCGACCACTCCGTCGTCGCGAGGCCGCGGTGCGTCGCGGCGATCGCGCCCGCGACGATCTCGGAGAACTCGCGCGTTTGCGCGAAGGTCGAGCGGCGCTCGATCGGGACGATCACGTGGATCCCGTCGGCGCTCGAGGTCTTCGGGAACGAGACGAGGCCCACCGCGTCGAGAGCCTGCTTGACGATGCACGCAACCTCGACCACCTCCTTGATGCCGACATCGGGCGACGGGTCGAGATCGAAGAGGACGAAGTCCGGCTTGTCCGGCTTGTCGACGCGCGAGTACCACGCGTTCATGTCGATACAGCCCATGTTCACCATCCACAGGAGCGCGCGCGTGTCGTTGACGACCGGGGCGTCGATCCAGCGCTTCTGCGGCGGGCGCTCGCGGGTCGAGACCTCGACATGGAAGCGCTCGATCCACTCCGGCATGCCCTTCGGCGCGTCCTTCTGGAAGAACGCCTTGCCGTACGCGCCGTCGGGGTAGCGCCGCATCGTGAACGGGCGCCCCTTCAGGTGCGGGACGAGCACCGGCGCGACCGCGCGGTAGTAGTCGATGAGATCGCCCTTCGTGATCGGGCCGTTCGGGTCGTCCTCGGGCCAGAAGAGCTTGTCGAGGTTGGAGAGCTTCACGCCGTGGTCTTCCATCGCTGCGGGGTCTTCCCGTCTGACGGCTTTCGCAGGCTTGTCGTCGCGGAGGCCCTGAAACGACGGCGCGCGCAGGTGGCCGTCGTGCGTCCACTCGAGGAACTCGACCTCGCACACGAGCGACGGCTCCACCCACACCACGTCGCCCTTGCGAACCTTCGGCATCTTCGGCACGGCGGCGAACGGGCTCGTCTCCCGCTCGAGCGGCCTTAGCCGAGCGAGGAGCTCGTCGATCGTCTTGTCGTTGAAGCCCGTGCCGACGTTCCCGACCCAGACGTACTCCTTGCCCTTGCGGACGCCGAGGACGAGCGAGCCGAACGTCCCGGAGCGCCGGCCCTGGCCCTTCGTCCAGCCACAGATCACGAACTCCTGCCGGCCGTGCGTCTTGACCTTCAGCCAGTCGCCGCCGCGCTTGCCCTCGAGGTAGCGCGACCCCGCCTTCTTCGCCATCACGCCTTCGAGCTGGTGCTCCTTCGCCGCCGTGAGGAGCGCCTCGCCGTCGTCGAAGACGCCCGAGACCTGGACGACGCCGGACGGGACGACCAGCTGCTCGAGCCGCTCGCGGCGCTCGGTTAACGGCAGTCCCGTGAGCCGCTCGCCGTCGATCTCGAGGACGTCGAAGATCTCGTACACGATCTGCGTCCCCGGCTTGCCCTGCTGCATCGCGGAGAAGCTCGGGCGGCCGTTCTCGTCGAGCGCGCAGACCTCGCCGTCGACGACGGCGTTGGGCGTGCGCAGCGCGTTCGGCAGCGCCTTCGCGACGGCGGCGAAACGCTGCGTCAGGTCGTTGCCGCGCCGCGACCGCAGCGTTGCCTCCCCGCCGCGGACGTAGGCGAGCGCGCGGTAGCCGTCCCACTTCGGCTCGAACAGCCAACCGCTGCCCGTCGGGAGCTTCTCGACGAGCGTCGCGAGCATCGGGTCGTAGAAGTCGCGGCGCGCGGCAATGCTCTCGTCGCGCTTGCGCAAGAGGAGCCAGTTCTTCTCGTCGCCGGAGAGATGCGCCGGGACAAGCGTCCACGTCCCCTCGAGCCGCTCGCCGTGGAGGCGGACGGTCAGCCCGCCGTCGGGCTTCTCCTCGACGAGCTCGTACGTCCCGTGATCCCAAATTTCGACGGTGCCGGCGCCGTAGTTGCCCTTCGGGATTTCACCCTCGAACGTCGCATACGAGAGCGGGTGATCCTCGACGTGCACGGCGAGATGCTGCTGCCCGGACTCGAGCGGCACGCCCTTCGGCACGGCCCACGAGGCCAATGCGCCGTCGCGCTCGAGGCGGAAGTCGTAGTGCAAGCGACGCGCGTCGTGGCGCTGGACGACGAAGATCGGGGCCTTCTTCGACCGCTTCCCGCCGAACGGCTCCGGCGTCTTCTTGCGGTCGCGCTTCCGCTCGTACTCGGAGAGTTTCTCGCTCACAAATCGTATTTCTATCGTTCACACGACGCATACATAGTGGGGGATAAGCCTGTGGACGCTGTGGACAGTGGCGCCAACCCTGCCGAAAAAAACTGAGCGAACCTATCGGAACCTCACTCAGGCGTAGACGCCGAGACGACGGAAGCGAGCGCGGCGCCGGCGGCGAAGTTCCTCGCCCGGGATGCCGTCGAGCTCGTCGAGCTCGTTGCGGAGCGCCTCGCCGAGAAGCTTCGCGGCCGCGTCATGGTCGAGCTGGGCGCCGCCCTTCGGCTCAGGCACGACGGCGTCGATCACGCCGAGCTCGAGGCAATGCACGGCGTCGGGCCGGAACGCGGCCGCCGCCTTCTTCGCCTGGCCCGCGTCGCGCCAGAGAATCGACGCGCAACCCTCCGGCGAGATGACGGAGTAGATCGCGTTCTCCATCATGAGGACGCGATCGGCAAGGGCGATCGCGATCGCGCCGCCCGAGCCTCCCTCCCCGATCACGCACGTGACTGTCGGCACGGTGAGACGCGCCATGGCCGCCTGCGACGCCGCGATGGCGGCGCCTTGGCCGTGCTGCTCGGCGACGACACCCGGATAGGCGCCCGGCGTGTCGACAAGCGTCACGATCGGGAAGCGATGCCGCTCGGCGAGTTCCATCGCGCGCATCGCCTTGCGGTAGCCCTCGGGGTTCGGCATGCCGAATCGACGCGTCGCGCGCTCGTGGATATCGCGGCCCTTCTGCTGCCCGACGAGGACGACGGTGCGTCCGCCGAGCTTTCCGAGGCCGGCGACCATCGCCCCGTCGTCGGCGAGCGCGCGGTCGCCGTGCAGCTCGAACCAATCCCCGAGCAGCCGCTGAACGTAGTCGAGCGTGTACGGGCGCTGGTCGTGTCGCGCGAGCTCGACCTTGCGCCAGACCTCCTCGTCGGTCGCCTCCTCGCCGATCTTGTCGATCTGCTTCTGGAGGCGCTCGAGCTCGCCGTGGAGCCTCGCGCCGCCGAGCAGCGACAGGTGCCTCAGCTTCCCGAGCCGCTCGCGCAGCCGCAGCTCGTGCTCACTCGGGGGCATCGAACAACCTCAGCAGGCGGGAGAGGGTCGGCCGGAGCTTGGCCCGCTCGACGATCGCGTCGATCTGGCCGTAGCGGACGTTCTGCTCGGCCCGGCCAAAGTCGTCGGGGAGCTTCTCGCGCGTGATCTCCTGCACGACGCGCGGCCCGGCGAAGGACATGAGCGCGTTCGGCTCCGCGAGGAGGATGTCGCCGAGCGTCGCGAAGCTCGCGAGCACGCCGCCCGTCGTCGGATGCGCCATGACGCTGATGAACGCCTGGCCGGAGTCGCGGAGATCCTCGACGGCGGCGACGGTCTTCGGGAGCTGCATGAGCGCGAGGATCCCCTCCTGCATACGCGCGCCGCCCGAGCTCGTGACGCAGATGAGGGGCATTTCGGCCTCGGCGGCATAGTCGCACGCCCGCGAGAACTTCTCGCCGACGACGCTGCCCATCGAGCCGCCCATGAAGGCAAAGTCCATGACCGCGAGCTCGGCGCGGCGGCCGTCGATCGCGCCGCGGCCGATGATCATCGCGTCGGCCATGCCTGTCTTCATCTCCGCCTCGGCGAGGCGCTCTGTGTAGGGGCGCAGGTCGAAGAAACCGAGCGGATCCTCGGAGTGCAGGTCGGCCGCCTCCTCCTCGAACGAGCCCTGGTCGACGAGCGAGTCGATACGCGACCGCGCGCGCATCGGGAAGTGGTGGCTGCACTGGCGGCAGACCCAGAGGTTCGCGTCGAGCTCGTCGTCGCGGTAGTGCGAGTGACAGCTCGGGCACGTGTTCGGATGCTTGGGCGGCGGGGCCGGCGGCTCGCCGGTCTCGACCGAGACGTCGATGTTCGCCACGGGTCTACCTTAGACCGAGGGACGCGGAAGGAGGTTGCGCGGCGGCCAACGGCCGTCCCGTCATTCGGTCGGGCACGGGTCGTTGAGACTCGCGATGCGATAGCGGGTCAAGCGTCCGGATGACTTGGAAACGACGACGTACTTACCGTCGCGCGAGAAGCCCGAGGCTGGAGCGTGCGGGCCCACGTAGTTCCTCGTGCCCGGGAAGAGAACGCAGCTCCGGTTCGCCACGTTCACCAGCGCGGCGAACTGCGGCTGGAGCCTTGGTGGAGAGTCGTATCCGGCGACCCAAGCCCCGTCGGGCGAGGCGTAGAAGTCGCTGAAGGCGGCGACGAACCGCGCTCTCCCCTTTGTGGGGTCGAGCGCGAATGTGTGGTTTCCATCGGCGAAGAAGAGGCGATGCGGAAGCGCCCACGCGATGTCGGCGCAGCACGAGTCGTGCGAGCTGTACCCCTCGGTGCGCGTCCCGGTCGAGACCCGGGTGAGAATGAGCTGCGTCCCCGGACCCGAGCCGAATTCGACCGTCCACTGGCCGTCGGGCGACCGACATGCCATCGTCAAGGGCACCCCTCGCGGATAGCACAGCCGAGCGTGGACACTCCCGAGCGGCGGGCCGGCTCCCGTCGTTGACTGGGTCTGCCCCGCGCTGCCGCACCCTCCCAGAACCGCGACAGCGAGCAGCAACAGTCCGAGCGATCTCATAGCCCGAGCGCCCCGGTCAGTCTGTGGAGCTTCTCAACGTTCGCGGGATCGGGGGCGAGGCCGCTGAAGCCCGCGCCTGCGAGATTGCCTTCCTCCCGCACCTGTGCGAGGAGCTGCTCGACGTCGCCGAGCGACGGGCCGCCGGGCTCCGGCATGAACACCGCCATCTCCGCCGGATCGAGGACGTCGAGATCGATCGCGACGTACACGGCATCGGTCCGCGCGAGCACCGCCGCCGGGTCGTCGCCGATCCCGTGCGCCGCAACGAACTCGGCCTCCGGCGGATCGAGGTTGCGGGCCCCCCAGAGGATGACGTCCTCCGCGGCGACCATCCCGTGGTCGATGATCATCCGCAGCGGCATCCCCCACTCGTTGCCGGACGGCGACGACTCGGGCGTGTTGAGGTCGCCGTGCGAATCGAGCCAGATCACCCCGAGGCGGTCGAAGCGCGCCGCGAGGCCTTCGACGACGCCGATGTGCGAGCAGCAGCATCCGCCGAGGACGAGCGGCACCTCGGGAAGGTCGGACGCGACGGCGAGCGTCTGCATCGCAAGCGTCTCCTCCTCGACGACGGCGACCTCGGGGAAGTCGAGCGGTAAAGACGCGGCCTCGACCATCGGCTCGCCGCCGCCGCCCCACGCGCGCGGCACACGCACGAGGCCGGCGCCCCACGTGCGACCGCAGGAGTGGCACTCGTACCCATCGTCGACGGCGACCGCGGTGAGCGTGCGGCAGTCGGGGCAGCGCGCGCGGAGGATGCTCACGCGACCGCCTTCTCGAAGGCGACCCCGCACGTCTCGACGTGCATGCCGACGCGCTCGTAGAGCCTGACGGCGCCGGTCTCGTTCTCGGAGTCGACACCGAGCGTAACCCGGGTCGTGCCGCGCCGCCAGAACTCCGCGAACGACCGCTGGAGCAGCGCCTTCGCGAGGCCTTTGCCTCGCCAGCCCGGGCGAACGCCGAGACCACCGACGTAGCCGCCGCCGGCGAGCTGAGCGTCGTTCCGGATGACAGCCGCCAGCTCGCCACCGTCGCGGACGACGAACCACAGCGGACCCCTCTCGTCGTGATGGTGGTCTCGCCGGATCTCGATCCACTCCTCGAACGTCGCCGGATGAAACTCCCAATGCTCGGCGAACGCCTCGTTCATTGCGTCGAAGAACGCGCGCTGCTCGCCTTCACGAAGCTCGTCGATAGCGAGGCCGTCCGGGAGCGCCGGAACCGCGGGCGCCTCGGTGAGCCCAATCGCCATCTCGTAGAAACGCCGTACCTCGCGATACCCACGGCCTTCGAAGAGTCCTCGCGCTTCGGCGTTCGGCTCCGCCGCACCGGTGAAGACCTTATCCGCGCCGGCCGCCCGCGCGAACGCCTCGCCACGCTCGAGAATCTCGGTTCCGATCCCCCGGCCGCGCTCGCCCACGACGCCTCGGACATCGGCGGAGCCACCCTCGGCGCCGAAGCTTGCGCTCGCGACCACGCGGCCGTCCTCTTCCCAGACCCATGCCTCCTTGCTCCACAGTTGAGTCGTCAAGACGTCCTCGCCGGCCACGCGCGGCCGGCCGGGATAGAAGCGCTCGTCGTCGAGCGTCATGATCTCCGCGACGGCAGCCGCGTCGGTCTCGGCGAAGGGACGGACGTTCACGCGAGCGCCTTCTCGTAGACGACGTTCTCGGCCTCGACGTGCATGCCGACGGACTCGTACAGGTGCGTGGCGCCGGTCGGGTTCGTCGCGTCGACACCGAGGGTCACGCGTGGGAAGCCGCGATCCCAGAACTCCGCGAACGTGTGGAATAGCAGGGCTTTTGCATAGCCGCGCCCGCGGAACTCGCGCCGCACTCCGAGCGCGCCGACGTAGCCGCCGCCGTTCCGGTTGGCCTCGTTCCGCGCGACCGCGGCGATCTCGCCGTCGCTCCGGATGAGGAACCAGAGGCTCGGATCGAAGTTCGGGTTCGACGAGTGCCGCTCGTACCACTCCGCAAACGGCGTCGTGTGGTGCTCCCAGTGATCCTGGAACGCCGCGTCGAGGGCGGCGTAGAACGCCTCTGCCTCCTCAGCCTGAAGGCTCTCGATCTCGACGTCCGCGAGTTCGGGACGCTCGGTCAGCTCGATGGCCATCTCGTAGAAGTGGCGGACGTCCGCGTACCCGAGGGACGCGAGCAGCTCTCGTGCATATGTGTCTCCGCCGAGCGCGAACTGGTGCATTCGGGTCGCGTCGTGCGCGCGGGCGCGCTGCTCGGTCTGCTCGACTAGCTCGTTGCCGATCGGGGTCTCCTGCGCGCCGTCGCCGACGGCCACGATCCCGATCGCGAGGTCGTCCTGCGCGTGCATCCAGGCGACCGCCGCGATCCCCGAGTCGTCCTCGCACAGCCATGAGTCGTGCGCGAAGTCGCACATGCTGGTCCACTCGCGCACGTCGCCCGCGGCAATCCGCGACGGCCTCCCGGTGAGGCGTTCCTCGTCCTTGGCAAGGAAGGCGGCGAGCGCCGGCAGGTCGTCAGGTGTGAGCGGCCGCACGTTCACGGGACAAGCATGTCGAGAGCGTCGGCTAGGCCGTCGAGGCTCGTCAGCTCGACGTCGGGCTGCGGCTCGGGTGCCTCGCCGAGGCGGTTGATCCACACGGTGCGCAGGCCAAGCATCGTCGCAGGCGCGATGTCGTGGAACAAGCTCGCGGCGACGTGGACGTGCCTTGCGCGGTCGGCGCCGGTGCGCGCGAAGAACTTCTCCCAGTGCGCGGGCGCGGGCTTGTACGAGCCGAGCTCGGACGCGACGATCGTCTCGTCGACCGAGACGCCGAGCCGCACGACGGACGCGTCGATGAGGTCGCGATCAGTGTTCGAGAGGATCGCGAGCCGCCAACCGCGCGGGCGCACCTCCTCCAGCGCCGCCGGCACCTCGGGGAACGGCTCCCAATCCGGTAGGGCGCGCCCGAGCGCGTCGTGCTCGTCGGCGGGCGCGCCGAGCCGTGCGAGGGCAATCGCCATCACCTCGCGGTAGCTCCGCGACGGATCCTCGCGCTGGATCTCCGGCTCGAGCTCGTGGTACGCGCGCAGCTTCTCGCCCACCGCGTCGGGCCCGAACAGCTGCTCGAGCTCACGCTCGATCCCGCCGTTCCAGTCGATCAGGGTCCCGTAACAGTCGAAGGTCGCCCAGCGCTCCACGCCGGGAACCTACTCGCCCCGCGTAGCGCAGCAAAGTTGGCAAAGAGCTGCGCGCTCGACGGCGCAATGCGGGGCGCATCCTTAGTTCCCCGTGGGTGGGCGGGGGTTTGGGACGGAGTAGCGCTGCGGCGGCGGAGCCGCAGGTGCCGGAACCTAGATCCGCGGGCGCCTATTCGGCGAAGCGCTTGAACACGACGCAGGCGTTGTGCCCGCCGAAGCCGAAGCTGTTCGACACGGCGATCTTCACGTCGGCGTCGCGCGGCTCGTTCGGGACGTAGTCGAGGTCGCACGCGGGATCCGGCACCTCGTAGTTGATCGTCGGCGGCAACTTCCCGTCGCGGATCGCGAGGATCGTGAACGTCGCCTCGATCGCGCCCGCGGCGCCGAGGCAATGTCCCGTCGCGCCCTTCGTGCCGGAGACCGGGATCGTGTACGCGGTCTCCTCGCCGAGCGCGTACTTGAGCATCTGCGTCTCGGAGCTGTCTCCGACCGGCGTCGAGGTCGCGTGCGCGTTGATGTAGTCGATCTCCTCGGGCTCCACGCCGGCGTCGCGGAGCGCCATCTTGAAGGCGTTGACGGGCCCGGTGGGATCGGGCTCGGTGATGTGCTTCGCGTCGGAGGACAACCCGTAGCCGACGACCTCCGCGTAGATCTTCGCGCCGCGCGCCTTCGCGTGCTCGAGCTCCTCGAGCACGATCGCAGCGCCGGCCTCGCCCATGACGAAGCCATCACGCTCGGCATCGAACGGCCGCGAGCCGCGCTGCGGGTCGTCGTTCCGGAGCGAAAGAGCGCGCATCGCGGCGAATCCCGCGATGCCGACCTCGTTCACCGCCGCCTCCGTTCCGCCGGCGATCATCGCGTCGGCGCGGCCGAGGCGGATCGCGTCGGTCGCGTCCCCGATCGCCATGTTCGACGCCGCGCACGCCGTGCACTCGGACATGAGCGGGCCGCGCGTGCCGAGCTCGATCGAGACCCAGCCGGCGCCGAGGTTCGGGATGATCGACGGGATCGCGAACGGGTTGACGCGGTCCGGGCCCTTCTCGAGCAGCGTGTAGTACGCCTCCTGGAACGACTTGAGGCCGCCGATGCCGGTCGCGATCGACGCGCCGATGCGGTCGGCTTCCTTCGCGATGTCCAATCCGGAGTCGGTCTCCGCTTGCCGCGCAGCCGCGACGATCAGGTGCGTGAAGCGGTCGACGCGCCGGGCGTCCTTCTTGTCCATCCAGTCGGTCGGATCGAGACCCTTGACCTCGCACGCGAAGTGCACCTTGTAGTCGGAGTGGTCGAAGTGCGTGATCGGCGCCGCGCCCGACTCGCCGGCGAGCAGCGCTGACCACGACGACTCGACGTCGAGGCCGAGCGGAGACACCGCTCCCAGGCCGGTAACGACGACGCGCCTCTCGTTATAGGAGCCGTATCCCGCCACTTACATCCCGAGCCCGCCGTCGACGAGCAGCACATCCCCTGTGATGAAGGCTGCCGCGTCGGAGCAGAGAAAGCGTACTGCGCCCGCAACGTCGTGCGGCTCGCCGAGACGCCCGAGTGGCGTGTTCGTGAGCATCGCGGCTGTCGCCTCTTCGGGAAGGACGTCGGTGAGCTGGGTCTTCACGTAGCCGGGCGCGACGACGTTCGCACGGACGTTGCGGCTGCCGAGCTCGCGCGCGAGGGACTTCGTGAAGCCGATGATCCCCGCCTTCGACGCGGCGTAGTTCGTCTGGCCCCAGTTCCCGTGCACGCCGACGATCGACGAGACGTTGACGATCGCTCCGGCACGCTTCTTCATCATCGGCCTCGTCACCGCGCGACAGGTGTAGAAGACGGACGAGAGGTTCGTTTCGATCACGACGCGCCAGTCGTCGTCGGACATCCGCGCGAGGAGGCCGTCGCGCGTGAGGCCGGCGTTGTTCACGAGGATGTCGAGGTCGCCCGCCTCCTCGACGAGGCGCGCGGCGTCCTCAGCACTCGAGACGTCGGCCTGGATGGCGCGACCGCCGATCGCCTGCGCGAGCTCCTCCGCCTCGTCGGCGCCGGTGCGATAGCCGACGACGACCTCGGCGCCGCCACGCGCGAGCTCTTCGGCGATCGCGCGACCGATCCCCTTCGACGCGCCGGTGACGAGGGCGCGCTTGCCTTCGAGGGACGCGAACGTCACGCGTCGGCGAGGAGCTCGGGAAGGCGGTCGAGCGACTCGAGATTGTTGATCGAGACGGTGTGGACGCTGCGGTCGATCCGCTTCACAAGGCCGGAGAGGACATTGCCGGGGCCGACCTCGACGAACGTGCGGACGCCCTGGCGCATGAGCTCCGACGCCGACTGCGTGAAGCGCACGGGAGCGGTGAGCTGGTCGACGAGAAGCGGGCCGATTCGCTGGGCCGACTCGACACGCGCGGTGACGGTGGACATGAACGGCGACGTCGGTTCCTGGAAGCGGACTTTCTCGATCGCGGGCCGCAGCCGGTCGGCCGCGCGCGCGACGAGCGGGGAGTGGAACGCGCCCGAGACCTTGAGCTTCACCGCGCGCCGGGCGCCTTCGCTCTGCGCCTGCTCGATGCACTTGTCCACGGCGTCGTTCTCGCCGGAGACGACGATCTGGCCAGGGCAGTTGTAGTTCGCCGGCCACACGCCGAGGATGCGCCGGCATAGCGCCTCGACCGTCTCGTCGGCGAGCCCGAGGATCGCGGCCATCGAGCCGGGATTCCTCGCCGCGGCCTCCGCCATCGCCAGGCCGCGCTCGCGGACGAGGGCGATCGCCTCCTCCACCGACATCGCCTCGGCTGCCGCGAGCGCCGCGAACTCGCCGACGGAGTGACCGATGACGAAGTCCGCCTTCACGCCGCGCTCGTGCAGCGCCGCGAGCATCGCGAGCGACGTCGCGACGAGCGCCGGCTGCTGCACGGCGGTGTCGAGCAGCTCCTCGGGCTCCGCGTGGAAGCAGAGCCGCTCGAGGTCGAGACCGCTCGCCGCGCTGCCACGCTCGTAAACAGCCTTTGCCGCGGGGACGGCCTCGGCGATGTCGCGGCCCATGCCCTGCTCGTACGAGCCCTGGCCGGGGAAGCAGAACGCAATCTTCTTCATACCGCGAGCGTCCATCTCATCAGCGTGCTCCCCCAGGTCAATCCAGCTCCCATTCCCGTCATCAGTACGAGCTTGCCCGGCTGAAGCCTTCCGTCCGCCTGCGCTTCGGCGAGCGCGAGCGGGATCGAGCCGGAGGACGTGTTGCCGTAACGGTCGACGTTGATCACTACCCGATCCGACGAAATCCCGAGCTTCTTGGTTGCGTGATCGATGATCCGGACGTTCGCCTGGTGCGGGATGTAGACATCGACGTCGTCGATCGTAAAGCCCGCACGGTCGAGGACGTCGTGGGCCGACTGGACAAGGATGCGAGTCGCGAACTTGAAAACCTCGCGCCCGTTCATCTTCACGCGCTTGTCGGCGTCGTCGAACAGGCGCGAGCCGCTGCCCGGGAGCCAGAGGTTCTCCCCGCCCGAGCCGTCGGCGCCGAGGTCGAGCGTGAGAAAGCCCGGCTGCTCCGACCGCTCGAGCACGACGGCGCCCGCGCCGTCGCCGAAGAGCACGACCGTCGAGCGGTCGTTCCAGTCGAGGATGCGGGAGAGCACGTCGCCGCCGACGACGAGGGCGCGGTTGGCGAGCCCCGACGCGAGCATCCCGTACGCCTGGACGAGCGCGTACATGAAGCCGGTGCAGCCGGCCGAGAGGTCGTAGGCGCCGGCGTTCACCGCGCCGAGCTTGTCGGCGAGGGTCACAGCGCTCGCGGGAAAGGACACGTCCGGCGTGACGGTCGCGACGATGAGCAGGTCGATGTCCTTGCCCGTGAGGCCCGCCTGTGCGAGCGCCGTCTCGCAGCCTGGCAGCGCGAGATCGGTGAGAGCCTGCTCGTCAGAGGCGATCCGGCGCTCGCGAATCCCCGTGCGCTCGATGATCCACTCGTTCGAGGTGTCGACGAGCCGCTCGAGCTCGGCGTTGTCGAGCACGCGCTCGGGCGCGTACGCGCCGAGGCCGGTGATCGTCACGGGCGCCGTGGCGTCGGCGATCACTGCGCCGCGCCTTTCTCGGCTGGCCCGATGAAGACGGTGAGCATCGCCTCGACCGCGGTCTCGCCGCAGACGCTCGCGCGGCCCTCGCCTTTCGCGATCGGGCCGCGGACGCGATGGAACTCGCACTCGAGATCGAGCACGTCTCCCGGCTCGACGATGCGCTTGAAGCGGCAGCCGTCGATGCCCGCGAAGAACGGAATGCTGCCGCGGTTCTCCTCGGCGGCGAGCACCGCGACGGCGCCGCACTGCGCGATCGCCTCGATCGTTAGCACGCCCGGCATGACGGGGCGGCCCGGGAAGTGCCCGGGAAACCACCAGCCGTCGGCCGGGACGGTGAGCTTCCCGACGACTCTGCGGCCCGGGTCGAGCTCGACAATCTCGTCGACAAGGAGAAACGGGGGGCGGTGCGGGATGATCGACTCGATCGTCTCCCGGCCGAACGGAACTACGAGCTGGCTCACGCTACGTCGCGCTTCTCTAGCCGCTCGCGCAGCCGGTTGCGGCCGCGGTGGGCGTGACACTTCGCGGTGCCCACGGGCATCCCGGCGGCGGCGGCGATCTCCTCGAACGTGAAGTCGTACGCGTCCTTGAGGACGATCACCTGCGCCTGCTCGCGCGAGATCCCGGCGAGGGAGTCGCACAGCTCGCGGCGCAGCTCCGACATGCGGACACCGCGCGCCGGATCCTGCTCGACGGCGGCGCCGAGCTCGTCGGGCAGCGGCTCGTGCACGCGCGAGCGCTTGCGATCGGCCGCGTCGCGGCACGTGTTGACGACGAGTCGGTGCAGCCAGGTCGAGAACTGCGCGTCGCCGCGGAACTGGCGTAGCCGAACGCAAAGCTTCGCGAGCGACTCCTGCGCGGCATCGCGGGCGTCCTCGGGATCGCGCAACAGATGGCGCGCGAGCCGCTCGACGCGCGGCGCATGGCGGCCGCAAAGAGCCTCGAGCGCGGCCGCGTCGCCGGCCTTCGCGCGGGTGACGAGAATCGGGTCGCTGAGGGTCGCATAGTCGAGCCGGCTCGGCTCGCGCAGCGGTTGGCGGACTCCCCTCACGGCAGCCCTAGTCTACGACCTCCGTGTGGTCTGACCTCTCTCCTGAAGGCGTCGAGCCGCTCCTCACAGGGCGTCTCGGCAGGCCGTACCGCTTCGTCGCCGAGTGCGCGTCGACCCAGCGCCTCCTCGGCGAGGACGAGCCCGAGGGAACGACCGTCGCCACCAACCACCAGACCGAGGGCCGCGGCCGTCTCGGACGTGTCTGGGAGGACGCGCCGGGCCGCGGGCTCCTCTTCTCGGTGCAGCTGCGGCCCACGCTCCACATGGCGCTGTGGCCCGAGCTCTCGCTCGTCGCGGGCGAAGCCGTCGCCGCGGCCCTGGCCGTGGATGCGCACGTCAGCCACCCGAACGACGTGTTCGTCGACGGCCGCAAGATCGCGGGGATCCTTCCGGAGGCGAGCACGGGCCGAGTGCGGCTCGGCATCGGGATCAACGTCAACCAAACGCCGGAAGAGCTGCCCGCTGAGACGGTCAAGCCGACGACGTCACTCCGCCTCGAGACGGGCCGCGAATGGGAACGCGCGCCGCTCTTAGCGGCCATCCTCCTCGAGCTCGAGCGGCGCTACGACGCCTGGCAGAAGCGCTAGGCGGTCGCGGGCGCGACGACGAAATCGGGCTCGAGGGCGAGCTCGGGCTCCGGCTCGCGCAGGGCTTCGAGACGCTGTTCCTGGAACTTCCGTGCCGCATCGATAGCGGCCCCGAGGTTGAGGCCCTTGTCCTTCGCCTGCTTGATGAGCATCACGGTCTCGAGCGCCTCGATGTCGTAAATCCGCTGCTTGCGGCCCTTCGTCGGGATCTGCGCCTTGTTCGTCCAGTAGTCGAGCTGCATCTTCGAGATGCCCGCGATGGCGCACACCTGGCCGAGGTACAGCTCGACCTTGCCGAGGTGGTCGGCGAGGTTGATCGGCTCGAGGAGGTCTTGGCGGCTGATCGCCACCTGGGAGTTATACGACTCCGGGACCGTGTGTGGAAGGGCTACTCGTCGTCGGGAGAGTCGTCGCCGAGCTCGGTGACGTCTTCCGACGACTCGCCGTCCGGCTCGGCTGGCTCTGTCAACGCGCCGGCCGGAGCTTCAGCAGCGACGTTCGCGAGCTCCGTTTCGGAATCGGACTCGTTCTCGGACTCGACCACCGGAGCGACGGCGGAGACGGTCTCGTCGTCGCCGCGGAGCCGCATGACGATCACGCCCTGCGTCGAGCGGCCGAGGCGCTTGACGTCCTCGACCGGGATCTTGATCACGGTGCCGGCGGTGGAGATGAGCATCACCTGGTAGCCGTCGCGCACGACACGGGCTCCGACGAGATAGCCGCGCGCCTCGTTCAGCTGCACGGTCTTCACGCCCATCCCGCCGCGGCCCTTGACCGGGTACTCGGAGACGCGCGTGCGCTTGCCGTAGCCGTTCTCGGTCACGACGAGAAGGTCTGCGTCGTCCTCGGCGATGTTGATCGAGATGACCTCGTCACCGGAGCGGAGGGTCATGCCCTTCACGCCCTCGGTGTCGCGCCCCATCGGCCGCGCGTCGGTCTCGTGGAAGCGGATCGCTTGGCCCTTCTTCGAGACCATGAGGACATCGTCGTTGCCGGTGGCGTGACGGACGCCGACAAGCTCGTCGCCCTCGCGCATCTTGATCGCGATGATCCCGTCGGCCTTGAGCGGCGTGTTGTACGCCGCGAGCTCCGTCTTCTTGACGACGCCGTTCTTCGTCGCGAAGACGAGGTACTTCGCCTCCTCGAAGTTGCGCGTCTGCACGACGGCGCGCACGGTCTCGTCCTGACGGAACGGGAGGAGGTTGACGATCGCGCGGCCCTTCGACTGCCGGGAGCCGAGCGGGAGCTCGTGCACCTTGAGGCGGTAGACCTTGCCGACATTCGTGAAGAAGAGGATGAAGTCGTGCGTCGAGGCGACGAAGAGGTGCTCGATGTAGTCGTCCTCCTTCAGGTCCATCCCCATCACGCCGATGCCGCCGCGGCGCTGCTCGCGGTACGACGTGACCGGTAAGCGCTTGATGTAGCCCGACTGCGTGATCGCGATGACCATGTCCTCCTCGGCGATCATGTCCTCGAGTTCGAGCTCCTCCTCGGCGGCGACGATCTCGGTGCGGCGGTCGTCGTTGCGGCCATAGATCTGCTTGATCTCGAGGAGCTCGTCGCGGATGACCGCGCCGATCTTCGCCGGGTCGCCGAGGATGTCGCGCAGCTCCGCGATGCGCTCGGCGAGGTCGGCGTACTCCTTCTCGACCTGCTGCCGCTCGAGCGCGGTGAGGGCGCGGAGCCGGAGGTCCAGGATCGCCTGCGCCTGGATCTCGCTGAAGCCGAAGCGCTCCATGAGGCCGGTGCGCGCCGCGTCGACGTCGTCAGCGGCGCGGATGAGGGCGATGATCTCGTCGAGGTGGTCGAGCGCCTTGAGGTAGCCCTCGAGGACGTGCGCGCGCGCTTCCTTCTTGCGCAGCTCGTCCTTCGAGCGCCTCGAGACGACCTCGCGCTGGAACTCGAGGTAGTGCGTGATGAGCTCGAGGAGCGAGAGAGTGCGCGGGACGCCGTCGACGAGCGCGACGTTGTTGACGCCGAACGTCGACTGGAGCGGCGTGTGCTTGAAGAGCTTGTTGAGCGCGACCTGCGGGATGGCGTCGCGCTTCAGCTCGATCTGGATCCGCATCCCGGTGCGGTCGGAATGATCCTCGAGGTCCGAGATCTCGGTCAGCACCTTGTCGCGGACGAGGTCGGCGATCTTCACGATCACGCCGGTGTCGCCGCCCTTCTTCACCCCGTACGGGAGCTCGGTGATGATGATCGCCGACTTGCCGCCGCGCAGCTCCTCGATGTGAGCGCGCGCGCGCATGACAACACGGCCGCGGCCGGTCCGATAGGCGTCGCGGATGCCGCCGCGGCCGACGATGATCGCGCCGGTCGGGAAGTCGGGGCCTTTGATGTGCTTCATCAGGCCCTCGACGTTGATCTCCGGGTCGTCGATCATCGCGACCACCGCGTCGATCGTCTCGCCGAGATGGTGCGGCGGCATGTTCGTCGCCATCCCCACCGCGATGCCGGCCGAGCCGTTCACGAGGAGGTTCGGGAAGCGGGACGGGAGCACGGACGGCTGGCGCCGCGATTCGTCGTAGTTCGGCTCGAAGTCGACGGTATTCGCGTCGATGTCGCGCAAGAGCTCGGTCGCGAGCTTCGAGAGGCGCGCCTCGGTATAGCGGGGCGCCGCGGCCGGATCGTCGTCGATGGAGCCGAAGTTGCCCTGCCCGTCCACGAGCGGGTAGCGCAGCGAGAACGGCTGCGCCATGCGGACGAGCGTGTCGTAAATCGCCTGGTCGCCGTGCGGGTGGTACTTGCCCATGACGTCGCCGACGGTGGCGGCCGACTTCTTGTACGGCCGGTTCGGCTGGAGGCCGGCCTCGTGCATGCCGTAGAGGACTCGGCGGTGCACGGGCTTCAGCCCGTCGCGCACGTCCGGGAGGGCGCGCGAGACGATGACCGACATCGCGTAGTCGAGGAAGCTCGAGCGCATCTCCTGCTCGAGCTCGCGCGGCTCTACGCGGCCGCGGTCGATGGCTCCGGTGTCGAGCTCAGACAAGGCTGCTCCTAGACGTCAAGGAACTTCACGTCTTTGGCGTTTTCCTCGATGAAGAGGCGGCGCGGCTCGACCTGGTCGCCCATGAGCATCGAGAAGAGCTGGTCGGCGGCGTGCGCGTCCTCGACGTCGACGCGGATCATCAGTCGGCGCGCCGGGTCCATCGTCGTCTCCCACAGCTGCTCGGCGTTCATCTCGCCGAGACCCTTGAAGCGCGAGAGCTGGATGCCGCCTTCCTTCGCGAGCTCGAGCGCCGCGGAATGGAGCTCGCTCAGCGTGTGCGCGTCAGCTTCCCGCTTGCCGAGCTTGAGGGTGAACGGCGGCGGGCCGGCGACCTCGACGAGCTTCGCGTACGCGCGGCGGAGATTCGCATAGATCGGCGAGGCCAGGAGTGGCGCCGAGAGCGTGACGAAATGGGCAGCCGACGTCTCCTCCTCGACGATCTTCACGCGCACGCCGTCGTCGTCGCGCTCGATGGTGGAGAGCGTGTAGCCGGCCGATGGATGCGTCGTGAGCGCCTGCTCGATCGCCTCAGGAGTTAGCGCGTCGAGCTCGAGGAGGCGGTGCGAGATGACGAGCTCGGCGGCGTGATGGCCGTAGTCGGCCTTGATTCGCGCCGACCAGCCCTCAAACTCCGCGAGCGCCGCGCTGAACCGCTTCCAGCGAGCCTCGGTGAGCTTGACCTGGTTGCCGTCGCGATCGAACGCCTCGATGTCACCGAAGCGCTCGCGCACGAGGAGATCCTCGAGCTGCGAGTCCTTCTCGAAGTAGTACTCCTGGTTGCCGAGCTTGACCTTGTACAGCGGCGGGACGGCGATGTAGACGTGCCCGCGCTCGAAAAGCTCGCGCATGTGCCGGTAGAGAAACGTCATGATGAGCGTGCGGATATGCGATCCGTCGACGTCGGCGTCGGTCATGATGATGATCCGGTGGTACCGGAGGCCTTCGATGTCGAACTCGTCGCCGATGCCGGTCCCGATCGCGGTGATCATCGCCTGGATCTCGTTGTTCGAGAGGACCTTGTTGATGCGGTTCTTCTCGCTGTTGATGATCTTGCCGCGGAGCGGGAGGACGGCCTGGTACGTGCGGTCGCGGCCGGTCTTCGCTGAGCCGCCGGCGGAGTCGCCCTCGACGATGTAGAGCTCGGCCGACTCCGGATCCTTGACCGAGCAGTCGGCGAGCTTGCCCGGCAGCGACGATCCGCCGAGCGCCGACTTCCGCGTCAGCTCGCGCGCCTTGCGCGCGGCGAGGCGCGCGCGCATCGCGGTGAGCGACTTCGTGATGATCTGCTTCGCGTCCTGCGGGTTCTCCTCGAGGAAGCGCGCGAGATTCGCGTTCACCGTCGTCTGGACGAGGCCTTCGACGCCGGGGTTGCCGAGCTTCGCCTTTGTCTGCCCCTCGAACTGCGGGTTGCGGAGCTTGACCGAGACCACGGCGGCGAGCCCTTCGCGGACGTCCTCGCCGTCGAGCGTCTCGTCCTTCTTCAACAGCTTCAGCTCCTGCGCCTTCGCGTTGAGCGTGCGGGTCAAGGCGCTGCGGAAGCCGGAGAGGTGCGAGCCGCCACCGACCGTGTTGATGTTGTTGGCGAACGTGAAGACCGACTCCTGGAACGAGGCGTTCCACTGCATCGCGACCTCGACCGAGCCCTGGTCGGTCTCTCCCTCGAAGTAGACGACGTGCTTGTGAATCGGGTCCTTTGCCTCGTTGATGTGCGCGACGAAGTCGCGGATGCCGCCCTCGTAGTGGAACTCGACTGTCTTGCCGTCGGCGCGCTCGTCGACGAGCTTGATATGCAGGCCTTTTGTGAGGAACGCGGTCTCGCGCAGGCGCTGCGTGATCGTGCTCGCCTCGACGTCGAGCTCCTCGAAGATGTCGGAGTCGGGCAGGAAGTGGATGGTCGTGCCCGTCGCGTCGCCCTCTGCCATCGGCCCGACGACCTCCATGTCGCCGACCGGATTGCCGCGCTCGAATTCCTGGCAATAGATCTGGCCGTCGCGGCGCACGGTCGCGACGAGACGCTCGGAGAGCGCGTTGACGACGGAGACGCCGACGCCGTGGAGGCCCCCGGAAACCTTGTAGCCGTCGCCGCCGAACTTGCCGCCGGCGTGGAGCTTCGTGAGGACGACCGTGAGGGCGGGCAGTCCCTGCTCCTTCATCATGTCGACGGGGATGCCCGAGCCCCAGTCGACGACCGTGACCGAATGGTCCGGATGCAGCGTCACCTCGATGCGGTCGTTGCGGCCCTGGAGGGCCTCGTCAACGGAGTTGTCGACCACCTCGTAGATCAGGTGGTGGAGGCCGCTGAGGCCGGTCGAGCCGATGTACATCCCCGGCCTGAGCCGGACCGGCTCGAGGCCTTCGAGGACGGTGATGTCCTTTGCTGTGTAGTCCGTTTCAGTCATGAAAAAAGCCCTGCAAATGAGGCACTTGCGGGCTGAAAGCAGTGTATCAGAACGGGCGGTCGTACGGGGGTCGAACCAACGCAGCTTTTATGACTTTTGCGACAGATTCGCGCAGGTCTGGATCCTCTATCCCGGCGGTCATCTCCTCCGCCTCGCGCACCTGCTCGGGAGTCGGCGCCGGCGGAACTGCGGGCGGATCCTCGATCGCCTCTTCGGGCAGCGGCCCGGGGACGAAGCGCAGCCGCGGGCGGCCCGGGAGGCGCGCCGCGATCTCCGGTGCCTGCTGGCTCAGCTCGAACCCCCAGATCGCGTCGCGCACGTGGACGATGAGCGTGCCGTCGGCCTGCGTGCGCGCCGGCCACGCGTTGCGGGCGATCTCCGGGCCGACCGCCGCGAGCCAGGCGTCGTTCTGGTCCGGCGCGGCCGAGCTGTCGGCCCCGAGGCGTCGAAGCTCCTCGCGGATCCCTTCGCGGACGGGCTCCATCAGACGGCCGCCCCGGGCGTGACCTCGATCAGCTGGTCCGGATCCGCCGGGAGCATCGCGGCGTCGGTCGCGGTGATGAGCGCCTGGCCCGCGCCGCGGACACGCTCCGCGAGCAGCCGGCGGCGGGCGGGGTCGAGCTCCGAGAGCACGTCGTCGAGGAGCAGGAGCGGCGGAACACCGCTCCGGGCTGTGATTGCCTCGGCCTCTGCGAGGAGTAGCGCGAGAAGCGCGAGCCGCTGCTCTCCCTGCGAGCCGAAGCTCCGCAGGTCGCGGTCCGCGGAGGCGAGGCGAATGTCGTCGAGGTGCGGACCAACGGAGGTCGTGCCGCGCTCGAGGTCGCGCCCGAGAACCGCGTTGAGCGCTTCCTGCGTCGGCGGCTCTCCCTCGTAGCGGAGGGTCGCTTCCGGGAGACCCAGCTCGCCGGCCCTCTCGGCGAACGCGGCGGAGAGGACCTCGAGCACTTCGGCGCGCCCCGCGACGAGCTCAGCGCCGAGCGTCGCGACGCGCTCCGTCCACGGCTCCACGGCCTCGCGGCTCGAGTACCCGCCGGAGGCGCGACGGAGCGCGGCGTTTCGCTGCGCAACAGCCCCGCCGTACTCCGCCGGCAGGTTGGCGCGAGCGGGCAGTAGCCGGCCGAGCACGCGATCGAAGTAGGCGCGCCGGGCGGCCGGAGCGCCTTTCACGACGCCGAGCCGGTCCGGCGTGAACACGAGCGTCGAGACCGCCGCGCGCAGCTGCTCGGCCGCCCGCAGCGCGGCGCCGTTGAGCTTCGCGCGCTTCCCCTCCCCCGGCCGGATCGTCAGCTCGATCTCGAGTGACACCTCGCCGCGGCGCCCGGTGATCGCCGCTCGCGCCCCGTCATCGCCGAAGCGCACGAGTTGCCCGTCGGTCCGCGTCCGCGGGGAGAAGCCCTGCGTCGCGACATGAACCGCCTCGAGGAGGTTCGTCTTCCCCACTCCGTTCGGCCCGACTGCGAGCACGAGCCCCGGCCGCACCGCCAGATCGAGCCGCTCGTACGAACGGAAGCTGCGCAGGGAGACTGTCTGGACGATCAGATCAGCCGGGTAGGCGGATCGGCATGACGAGATAGGTGAAGTCGCCGTCTGCGCCCTCGAGCACCGCCGGCCGCAGCGGGCTGATGAGCTTGAACTTCACGTCGTCGCCCTCGATCGCCTCGATGCCGTCTTTGAGGAACTCAGCGTTGAAGCCGATCTCGAGCGTGTCGCCCACGAACGGCACCGGCAGTGACTCCCGCGACTCGCCGACTTCTTGCGTGCGCGCCACGACCGTCAGCTCGCCTTCGGCGAAGCGGAGGTGAAGCGGGGTCGCCCGCTGGATCATCACGGCCGCGCGGCGCACGACGTCGAGGAGCTCGCTGCGCGGGATCGTCAGCTCATACTCGAAGGTTTCGGGCAGGAGCTGGCGGATGTTCGGGAACTGGCCGTCGATGCGGCGCGACGAGAGCCAGACGTCGCCGGCCGAGAAGATGACCTGGTTCTCCTGGACGCCGATGCCGATCTCGTCGACATCGCCGGCGATACGCACGAGCTCCTGCAGCGCGCGGCTCGGGATGATCGCCTCGAGGTCCGCGGCAGCGCTCCCAAGCGTGGTCTCCTTCACTGCGAGGCGGTACGAGTCGGTCGCCGCCATGACGAGCTTGTCGCCGGCGAACTGCACGAGCACGCCGGTCAGCACCGGGCGCGCCTCGTCGCGCGAGGCAGCGCGAGCGACGCGGTTGATCGTGACGAGCAGCGGCTCCCGCTCGACCGCAAACGACGTCGAGTTCGCGACATCGGGCAGCCGCGGGAAGTCCTCGGCGTTGAAGGTCTGCAGCGTGTAGCTCGCGCTTCCCGACGAGAGATGGACGACGGACTCCGCAGCGCGATGCTCGAGCGTTACGTCGTCAGCGGGCAAGAGCCGCGCGATGTCGACGAGCGTTCGGCCGGGAAGGACGATCGCGCCTTCGCCTTGCACCTGGGCCGGCACGACCGCGCGGATCGAGAGCTCCATGTCGGTCGCCGCGAGCCGTAGGTCGCCGCCGCTCGCGTCGAGCAGGATCCCCGAGAGGATCTGGATCGCGGTGCGCGTCGACAGCGCACGCGACACGGTCGTCAGACCATGGACAAGATCGTCCTTCGAGCAGGTAATCCTCAGGTCTGCTCCGACTGTGGTTTCACTCTCAATCATCTAAATGTCCTCATAGAAGTAGTAAGGGGTGTGGACGATGGGGGAAACGGTCGTCTGCGACACGGGCAGGGCGATGAGCATGTGAGGCTTCATTGTGGAGGATCCGCTTGTGTCCACAGGCGAGAAGCGTCAGCGGACCTGTTTGACACGTGCGGTGAGTTCTTGCACGAGGTTGTACACAGACCTGTCCTCACGGATCAGGCGGGAGATCTTCGTCGTGGCGTGGATGACGGTGGTGTGGTCGCGCCCGCCGAACTCCCTGCCGATCTTCGGCAGCGACGAGTCGGTGAGCTCGCGTGAGAGGTACATCGCGACCTGGCGGGGGTAGACGATGTTCTGAGAGCGCCGATCGCCGCAGAGCTCGTCGAGAGTGAGACTGAACCGCTCGGCGACGAGATCCTGGATCCGCTTGATCGAGACCTGCGCGGCCTCGCCTTGCGGGAACACGTCCCGAAGCACGTCCTGCGCGAGCTCGACCGTCATCGGCCGGCCCGTGAGCGACGAGAACGCGACGACGCGCGTTAGCGCGCCCTCGAGCTCGCGGATGTTCGTCGAGACGCGGCTCGCGATGAACGTCAGCACCTGCTCGTCCTCGATGTAGATCCCGTCGACCTTCACCTTGCGGCGGAGGATCGCGATGCGGGTCTCGAGGTCCGGCGGCTGGATGTCGGTGATGAGCCCCCACTCGAAACGGCTGCGCAGCCGCTCCTCGAGCGTCGCGATGTCGCGCGGCGGGCGATCCGACGAGAGCACGATCTGCGAGCCGGCCTCGTACAGGGAGTTGAACGTGTGGAAGAACTCCTCCTGGAAGCGCTCCTTGCCCTCGAAGAACTGGACGTCGTCGATGAGGAGCACGTCGTACGTGCGGTAGCGCTGCTTGAAGCCCTCGATGCGCGACTTGTCACGGAGCGAGTTGATGAAGTCGTTGACGAACGCCTCGCTCGTGACGTAGCGAACGGACAACGACGACGAGTGCTCGCTCACGTACTGCGCGACGGCGTGAAGGAGGTGCGTCTTGCCGAGCCCGGTGCTCCCGTAGATGAAGAGCGGGTTGTACGCCTGCGCCGGCGCCTCTGCGACTGCGAGCGCGGCAGCATGGGCGAAGCGGTTCGACGACCCGATGACGAACGAGTCGAACGTGTACTTCGCGTTGAATCCGCCGCTCTCCGGTCGCCTCTGCAGGCGTTGGGCCATGGGAAGGACGCCCGACTGCGGCGACCCGTTCTCCTGCTCGGACTCGGCCACGCGGAGCTCGAGCGCACGGCTCTCACCGGTGATGTCGCGCACCGCGGCGTTGAGGAGACCGCGGAAGTGCCGGTGGATCCAGTCGCGCGAAAGCTCGTCGGGAACGGTGAGGACGAGCGTCTCGCCCTCGAACTCGAGGCTGCGGACGTCGCCGAACCACTTGCCGTACGTGCCGTCGTTCAGGGCCTCCCGAAGCCGTCCGGAGATCTCACTCCAAAGGTTCTCCGCAGACAGCTCGATTTGGTCTCTCACGCGTGCGACAACCCTCCTCCGACAGCCCGACGGCCAGCATAACAGCGTGGATTTCAAGGACAAAACCAGGCGATTTGCAGGCAGTTCCCCGACCGCCCCCATTCCTCCACACCTGTGGACAAGCGTGGGGGAAACTCCCTCCGACGGCTTGTCCCTGCGGTCTCCGCCTGTGGAGAAACCAGTGGACGAGCGACCTCGAGACGGCGGCTATACTGCCGCGACGCCCCGCCCCCGGCGGGGATTTTTCTGGCAAAGACCGAGCCTTTCCTCGTATGAAGCGCACCTACCAGCCCAACGTCCGCCGCCGCAAGCGCAAGCACGGCTTCCGCGCGCGCATGTCGACGAAGGCCGGCCGCGCGATCCTCAAGCGGCGCCGCAACAAGGGCCGCAGCAAGCTCTCGGCGTAACGCCCGCGCACTAAGCTGGCCCCTGTGAAGCGCGCCAACCGCCTCACCCGCTCGCGGGACTTCGACTCGGTCCATCGCCGCGGGCGGAGTGTCTCCTCGCGGTATCTCGTTCTCTACTGGCTGCCGCAGGAGGAGCCGGCCGAGCCCCGCATCGGGTTTGCCGTGCCCCGCGCGGCCGGAGGAGCGGTCGAGCGGAACCGGATCAAGCGGCAACTCCGCGAGGTCTGGGATGCACGTCTCGACGCCGTCGCTCCCGGCCACGACTACGTCCTCATCGTGCGGCAGGGCTTGCCCGAGGCCGCCGAGGCGAACGGCTTCGCCTGGCTCGGCGACCAGGTCGACGAGCTGCTCGGCAAGACGGGAGCGGTAGCCGCGTGAACGTCGTGCTGCGCGCCCCTCGCTACGCCGGAGTCGGCCTCGTCTGGGCCTGGCGCCTGACGTTCGGCGCCCTCTTCCCGACGACGTGCAAGTACGAGCCGTCGTGCTCTGAGTACGCGATCCAGGCGGTGCGGACGCACGGGCTCCTCAAGGGCAGCGCGCTCGCGGGCTGGCGCCTCCTGCGCTGCAACCCGTGGAGCCACGGAGGGCACGACCCCGTCTGATGATCGTTGCGACCATCCCCATCATCAGCCAACTCGAGGACGCGATGCGTCACGTTCTCAACTTCTTCCACGCGAGCCTTGGGCTGCCGTGGGCGTGGGCGATCGTCGCCACCACGGTGGTCGTTCGGATGATCCTCGTGCCGCTGATGATCCGGCAGATCCACTCGATGCAGTCTCTCCAGCAGCACGCGCCGGAGATGAAGCGGATCCAGCAGAAGTACAAGCACGACAAGAAGAAGCAGAACGAAGAGCTGATGGCGTTCTACAAGGAGAACAAGATCAACCCTGCGGCCTCGTGCCTTCCGATGCTTTTGCAGCTGCCGGTCTTCCTCGCGCTCTACTACACGCTCCGGCACTTCGATACGAACTTTCTCTGTGCGGCGGGGATGACGAAGCAGGCGTGCCAAGGCGTCGTCGACACAGCTGTCGCGTCGGGCGACCTCTCGTTCCTCCACTTCGTGCCCACGATCTCGACCGCGGTCAGCGGAGCGGGCTACGTGCTCCTGGTCGTTTATGTCGTGAGCCAGATGGCCTCGGGCTTCTTCATGTCGCCGACCGCGCAGAAGTCTCAGCGCGTGGTCTTCATCTTGATGCCGCTGGTCTTCGTGTTCGTCATCGCGGGGTTCCCCGCCGGCCTCGTCCTCTACTGGGTGACGACGAACCTCTGGACGGTCGGGCAGGGCCTCATCACGCGCCGCCTCGTGCAGAAGACTCCCGCGCCCGCCCCGGAGAAGCGGACCTCGCGGAAGGCGTCGAAGGACGACGACGGCACGAGCGGTAACGGCGCCGCCCCCGAGCCGTCGGCTCCCAAGCCGTCGCCGGCCGTATCCGCCGCCCCGCGGCAGGTGCGTCGCAAGAAGAGCTCGGGGCGGCGGAGATGATGAGCCGTAGGCTCGACGGAGGCTCACAATGAGCGCAGGCGGCGGCTTGGCCGGCGCCGGAGCGGAAGGATCCCTCACGGTCGAGGCGACGGGCGAGACCGTCGGCGAGGCGAAGTGGGCCGCGCTGCGCGAGCTCGAGCAGCGGCATCCCGCGCTCGACAAGGCCGCCGTGCGCTTCGAGGTCGTCTCCGAGGGAGAGCGCGGCCTGCTCGGCGTCGGCTACGAGCCCGCGCGCGTCGTCGCGCATCTGCCCGCGGAGGCTGCCGCGACGTCCACCGCAGCGACGGGACCGGAGGAGGAGGGCCAGGCGGCAGAGGCGCACTGGCTGGTCTCTCGGATCGCCACGGAGCTCGGGGTCGACGGGACCGTGGATCTCGACGAGGGCAGCGACACGATCACGGTCACCGTCTCCGGCCCCGACGTCGCGGTCCTCATCGGCCGCGACGGCAAGACGATCGACGCGGTGCAGTACCTCCTCAACGTCATCCAGTACCGCGCGTACGGCGACGCGAAGAAGGACGTCGTCGTCGACGCGGACGGCTATCGCGAGCGCCAGCGGACGACTCTCGAGGCGCTCGCCGACGAGATCGCCGCGCGCGTGCGCGAGAGCGGCAACGCGGAAGAGCTCGAGCCGATGACGTCGGTCGAGCGGAAGATCGTCCACCTGCGGCTCAAGGACGCCGAGGGTGTCGCGACCACGTCGGAGGGGACGGAGCCGAATCGCTACGTCGTCGTCCTTCCCGAATGACGAGTACCTCCGCGCGGTCATCGCGACGCCGGGCCTGACGGCTCTGCGCGACCTCGAGACAGCGCGCGCGATGTTGTGGGAGGACGCGCTCCGGGCCGCGCCGCTCGTCGAGCGCTTCGAGGGACCGATCGTCGACGTCGGCTCGGGCGGAGGATCTCCGGGGATCCCGCTCGCCGTTTCTCTCCCCGCTCGCGACGTGACGCTGCTCGACTCCGAGCGGCGGAAGTGCGACTTCCTGCGGCGGTGGGCACCGCCGAACGCGTCGGTCGTCTGGGGCCGAGCCGAGGAGCAGGAGGTCGAGAGCTTCGGCGTCGCGCTCGCTAAGGCGCTCGCGCAACCACCGGTCGCGGCGGAGTGGTGCCTCCCGCTCGTGCGGGTCGGCGGGGCCGCGATCCTCTGGCTCGGCGAGACGGCGGATCTCGCCGCGGTCGCTGCGGTCTGCGAGAAGCTCGGCGGCGCGCCACCGGAGGATCACGAGGGCCTTGTCGTCATTCCGAAGATCGCGCCAACGCCGCCCGGCTTCCCACGCCGGGCCGGCGTCGCGAAGAGGCGTCCGCTGGCCTAGCGACAATGGGGCCCAGTGGCCCGCATCTACTCCATCGCGAACCAGAAAGGCGGCGTCGGCAAGACGACGACTGCCGTCAATCTCGCCGCCTGTCTCGCGGAAGCCGGCGAGCGTGCGCTCGTGATCGACCTCGACCCGCAGGCGAACGCGACGTCGGGGCTCGGGATGCGCGCGAACGGAACGTCGAGCTACGACCTTCTCGACGGAGCGCCGCTCGCGGAGCTCGTCAAGCACACGGCTTTCGAGAACCTCGACCTCATCCCCGCGAAGCCCGACCTCGCCGGCGCGGTCGTCGAGCTCGCCCGCCGCGACGACGGCGAGCGCTATCTCGCCGACGCGCTCGCGTCGGGTAGCGACCAGTACGACTTCGTCTTCCTCGACTGTCCGCCGTCGCTCGGGCCGCTCACGGTGAACGCGCTCGCCGCGTCCGATCGCGTGCTCGTCCCGGTGCAGGCGGAGTACTACGCGCTCGAGGGCCTCGCGCAGCTCATGCAGTCGATCGAGCTGATCCGCATGCGCCTCAACCCCAATCTCGCCATCGGCGGCGTTCTCCTCACGATGCTCGACGGCCGCACCCGCCTCGCCGCGCAGGTGGAGGCGGAGGTGCGCAAGCACTTCGGGCCGCTCGTCTTCCGCACGTCCGTGCCGCGGTCAGTGCGCCTCGCCGAGGCGCCGAGCCACGGCCTGCCCGCGATTGCCTACGACCGTCGCTCCGCCGGAGCCGACGCCTACTGGAAGGTGGCGATGGAGCTTGTCGAGCGCGCCTGAGAGCTCTCCCCGCCGCGGTCTCGGCCGCGGCCTCGAAGTCCTGATCGGCGGCACGCCGGCTCCGTCCGAGCTGCTCGAGATCCCGGTCGGCGCGATTCACCCGAACCCGAAGCAGCCGCGGCGGCGCTTCGAAGCGGAGGCTGCGTCGGGACTCGCCGACTCGGTGCGCAAGCAGGGCGTGATCCAGCCGCTCCTCGTGCGGCCACGCGGGATCGGCGGGTACGAGATCGTCGCCGGCGAGCGTCGCTGGCGCGCCGCGCGCGAGGCCGGCCGCGAGACGGTTCCGGCGGTCGTCCGTCCGCTCGACGACCGCGACACGCTGCTGCTCGGCCTCGTCGAGAACGTCGCGCGCGAGCAGCTCACGGCGGTGGAGGAGTCGCGCGCGTACGCCGTCCTCATCGACGAGTTCGGACTCTCGCTCGGAGACGTCGCCGAGCGTGTCGGCCGCTCGAAGCCGAGCGTCTCGAACCGGATCCGTCTGCTCGAACTGCCCGACGACGTGCTCGGGATGGTCGAGCGCGGCCAGCTGAGCGAGGGCCACGCGCGCGCCGTCCTCGCCGTGCCCGACCACGAGGGCCGCCGCCGGCTCGCGCGGGAGATCGTCAAGCGCGGCCTCTCCGTCCGCGCCGCCGAGCAGCGCGCGAAGTGGGCCGGCGCAAAGCAACGGCCGCGCACGCGGTCGGTTCCCGTCGATCCCGACCTTGCCGCGCGCGTCACGACGGCGCTCGAGCAGCTCACCGGCTACCGCGTCCGCATCGCGCCGGGCCGCGTCGAGCTCGCGTTCGCCGACGAGCACGACCTCGCCGAGATCGCGGAAGCGCTAGAGCGCGCCGTCCCCGAGATCTAGTCCTGCCCGCTCGCTAGGGTCGGGATATGAGCGCAACCGCGCCTCTCATCCATGCCCGCGGGCTCACGAAGCGGTTCGGCGACTTCGCTGCCGTCGACGGGATCGACTTCGACGTCGCGCCGGGTGAGGCGTTCGGCTTCCTCGGCCCGAACGGCGCCGGCAAGAGCTCGACGATGCGGATGATCGGCTGCGTCTCGCCGGTCACCAGCGGCGAGCTCCGCATCCTCGGCATGGATCCGGCCACCGACGGCCCGGCGATCCGCGGCCGCCTCGGCGTCGTTCCGCAGGCCGACACGCTCGACAACGAGCTCACGGTGCAGGAGAACCTCTTCATCTACGGCCGCTACTTCGGCCTCTCGCGCGCAGAGGTGCGCAGCCGCGCGAAGGAGCTCCTCGACTTCGTCCAGCTCGGCGAGCGCGCGAAGAGCAAGGTCGAGCCGCTCTCGGGCGGGATGAAGCGACGCCTCACGATCGCGCGCGCCCTCGTCAACGAGCCCGAGCTGCTCCTTCTCGACGAGCCGACCACCGGCCTCGACCCGCAGGCGCGCCATCTGGTGTGGGACAGGCTCTTTCGGCTCAAGCAGCGCGGCGCGACGCTCGTCCTCACGACGCACTACATGGACGAGGCCGAGCAGCTCTGCGACCGGCTCGTGATCATGGACGGCGGGAAGATCAAGGAGGAGGGCTCACCGCCCGACCTCATCCGGCGCTTCTCGTCGCGCGAGGTCGTCGAGCTCCGCTTCGGCACCGAGACGACCCCGCCCACCGTCGAAGCCGGCGCGTTCAACGGCCTTGTCGTCCGCGCGGAGCCGCTGCCGGATCGCGTGCTCCTCTACACCGACGACGGCGACGCGCTCGTCCCGCTGGCGCACGAGCAGCTCCAGCCGCAGAGCGTTCTCGTCCGGCGCTCGACGCTCGAGGACGTCTTCCTGAGGCTCACCGGCCGCACGCTCGTCGAATGAACACGCACACGCTGCGCTCGTTCGAGTACTGGCTGATCGTCTATCGGCGCGTGTGGCGCGGCACGATCGTGACGAGCTTCCTCAATCCGGTGCTCTATCTCACCGCGATGGGGATCGGGCTCGGCCAGCTCGTGAACCGCGGCGGCGGCATCCATCACATCCGGTACCTCGAGTTCGTCGCTCCGGGAATGCTCGCCGCGGTCGCGATGCAGGTAGCCGCCGTGGAGTCGAGCTTCCCCGTCCGTGGCGCGATCAAGTGGAACCGCCAGTACCACGCGATGCTCGCGACGCCGCTCCGTGCGGCCGACCTGGTCGGCGGGCACCTCATGTACGTGACGGTGCGCGTCGGGGTATCCGCGCTGATCTACCTCGCAGCGATCACGGCCTTCGGGGCCGTGCACTCGCCGCTCGCGTTGCTCGGAATCCCGCTCTGCGTGCTCATCGGTCTAGCCTTCGCCGGCCCGATCTCTGCGCTCTCGGCGGGGGCGGACGAGGAGGTCTTCAATCCGCTCTTCCGCTTCGCGATCACGCCGATGTTCCTTTTCTCCGGGTCGTTCTTCCCCGTCACGCGCCTGCCGCATGGGCTTCGCGAGCTCGCCTACGCGACGCCGCTCTGGCACGGGGTCGACCTCATGCGGCACCTGACCCTCGGCACCGCCACGCTGGGCTGGTCGGCGATGCATGCCGGCTATCTCCTGGCGTGGGTCGTCGCCGGAGTCCTCCTCGCCCGCTGGGTGTACCGGAAGAAGCTCGTCGTATGACCGCACTCGCCTTCGTCGCCGGCCGCACGCGCGGGCATCTTCTCTTCGAGCGGAACCTCATGGTCTACCGCCGCTCTTGGATGACGATCTTCTCCGGCTTCTTCGAGCCGCTGTTCTATTTGTTCTCGATCGGCGTCGGGCTCGGGGCGTTCGTCGGCCAGCTCGACGGCGTCTCGTACAAGAGTTGGGTTGCGCCCGCGCTCCTCGCCTCGGCGGCGATGAACGGCGCCGTCTACGACGCGACGACGAACGTCTTCTGGAAGCTCCGCTACGGAAAGGTCTACGACTCGATGCTCGCGACGCCGCTTGGCCCCGTGGACGTCGCGGTCGGCGAGACGGCGTGGGCGCAGTTCCGTGGCGCGCTCTACGCCCTCGGCTTCGTCATCGTCGCGGCCTCGCTCGGCCTGTTCCACTCGTGGTGGGCGCTGCTCGCGCTGCCGGCGGCGGTCGTCGTCGGCTTCGGCTTCGCGGGGATGGGGATCGGCGCGGCTACGTTCCTGCGCACCTGGCAGGACTTCGAATACGTCCAGATCGTCCTGCTGCCGATGTTCCTCTTCAGCGCGACGTTCTTCCCGATCTCGGTGTACCCGCCGGCGATCCAGTGGATTGTGCGGCTCTCGCCGCTCTACCACGCAATCGCGCTCATCCGCGACTTCACGCTCGGCCACCCGACCCCGTGGGCGCTCCTCGACGTCGCCTACATCGTCGTGCTCGGGCTGATCGGGATTCGGATCGCGAGGCGCCGGATGGCCGGCTTGCTCCTCACCTAGCGGCTGCGAGCGCCTCGCGCACGAGCCCGTCCGCTTCGACGTTCATCTCGCGCGGGACCCACGCGAAGCGGATGCTGAGGAATTCCGCCGCCGCGAGGCTCGCGGTTTCGTGGAGCTCTCGCAGACGCGACTCCTTCACCTGCGAGCGGCTGTTCATCTGCTCCACGACAAGCTCGGAGTCCATGTACACGCGGAGCCGCCGGATCCCGTGGCGCCGCGCAAGCTCCAGACCCTCGATGAGCGCCGTGTACTCCGCCACGTTCTGGCTCGCGCGGCCGATCGCTCGCGAAAACTCGGCTACGTGCGCCAGTCTCCGCGTCCGGAGGACTCCCGCGATCGCCGCCTCACCAAGTGGATCGCCGGCCCGCCGTTTCCCGTTCGACGCCATGCCGCCGTCGGTGTTGAGGAGGTAGTAGCCGGACTTTAGGTCGTCGGTCGCGTCGGGCACGGGGACGATCCTAGGGCGGGGCAGGACGATGGGCGATCCTGGATTCGAACCAGGGACCTCCGCCTTATCAGAGCGGCGCTCTAACCAACTGAGCTAATCGCCCGCGGCGGCGATTGTAGCCATGACGATCCGGCTATATTCGAGACGAGGTTGCGGATGCAGGAGATGAACATCTACGGGGTCAGCTTCGATCTCGTCGGCAAGCAGCCGATCGTCCTGTTGAAGACTGCGGACGGCAACAAGTTCCTCCCGATCTGGATCGGCCACAACGAGGCGGCGGCGATCCTCATGAAGCTGCAGAGCCAGGAGTCGCCCCGTCCGATGACCCACGACCTCCTGAGCGAGATGGTCGACCAGCTCGGCGCCTCCGTTTCGCGCATCACCGTGACCGAGCTCCGGGAGAACACGTACTACGCCCAGATCACCGTGCTGCAGGACGGCCAGGAGATCGAGCTCGACTCGCGCCCGTCCGATGCGATCGCGCTCGCGATCCGCACGGAGGCGCCGATCTTCGCGGCCGACGACGTCATCGCGGAGTCCGCGATCGAGTTCGAGGGGGACGTCGACGAGGAGCAGCTCGAGGCCGAGGTCGTGAAATTCCGGAGCTTCCTCGAAGACGTCACGCCCGACCAGTTCGTCATCGACGAAGACGAGTAGCTAGCTCACGAGGACGGCGAGCGCGAGGCTGCCGCCGTTGAACAGCCCGTGCACGATCATCCCCGGCCAGACGCTGTCGGTCCGGTCGCGCACCCACGCGAGCGCGATGCCGAACGGGATGAGGATGAGGAGGCCCTCGACGAGGCCGTGGTCTACCCCGAACGCGATCCCGACCAGAAGGATCGCCGGCACCCGGCCGAGGAAGCGGAGAAGCGACTGTCCGAGGCCGCGGAACATCAGCTCCTCGACGAACGGCCCGATCACGGCGAAGAGCACGACGTTCGCCGCAAATGCCGCGGCGTGACCGGCCTCCCAGTGCGTCGGGGCGAGGCCCTGCTCCTTGCCGGGACTGATGGGAAGCGGCAGCAGCGTGACGAGGTACTCGCACGTGACGATGGCAACGGCTGCGATTGCGGCCAGGCCGAGCGCCTTCTTCCAGCTTCGCGGCGCGCGCAGGGCGAGCAGATCGAACCGGTCGATCGCGATGAGAAGGACTGCGCCGAGCCAGATCGCGTAGAAGATCGCGCCACTCGCGAACGTCGAGAACTTGTAGATCACGTCCGGGTCCGCGCGCGCGCCCCGCTCGGAATAGTTCAGAGCCGCGAATAGGACGACCCACAGGGCCCAGAAGCCGAGCCGGACGTAGCTCGGGCGTGTTCTCGCGTCCTCCACGGCGGCGAAGCCTATGCTGCCGCCCGTGCGCCACTTCACCCCCGCGGAGGCCAACGCCGCGCTCGAGCACGTCCGGCCGCTCGTCGAGAAGCTCGTGGCGGACCGCGCCGAGCACATCGCCGCTCTCGAGCGGCAGGAGGACCTCGAGCGGAAGATCCGTGGCAACGGCGGTGGCATTCCGCCGGCGCAACTCGCCGAGGCCACAGCGGAAGTGGACGCTCTCGCCCGTCGCCTCGCGAAGCTCGTCGACGAGATCGCGAATCACGGCGCGGCGGTCAAGGATCTCGACACCGGCCTCATCGACTTCCCGGCGCTTCGGCGCGGCGAGACGGTGCTGCTCTGCTGGCGCCTGGGCGAGGACGAGATCGGCTTCTGGCACACCACCGACGACGGCTTCGCCGGCCGCCGCCCCCTGCCGCTCGAGGACGAGGACTGAGCGATGTCCATCTGGCAGCGCATCCTCATCGCCGCCTGCGTCTTCGTCCTCGTCTCGATCCTCGCGCGGCTCGTCGACTGGTGGCTGAAGCGACGGCCGTTGGCGCCGCAGGCGGAGACGCGTTACAGGGTGCTGCGACGCGCCGTGACGGTCACGATCCTCGTGGTCGGGTTCTGCTCGGCGCTCCTCGTGATCCCACAGGTGCGGGCGATCGCGGGCGGGCTGCTCGCGTCGTCGGCGGTGCTCGGGCTGATCATCGGCCTTGCCTCCCAGCAGGTCCTGGGCAACTTCATCGCGGGACTCGTCATCGCTCTGACCCAGCCCGTGCGCATCGGCGACCGTGTGAGCTATGCCGGCTTCGACGGCGCCGTCGAGGAGATCGGGATGACGTACACGATCATCCGCACGCGTGACCGGCGCCGGCTCCTCGTTCCCAACAGCAAGCTCGCGTCCGACACGATCGTCAACGCGTCGATCCGCAACCAGGAGACATTCGCCGAGGTGACGATCCCGCTTCCATTGACGGCGGACATCGACGCGGCTCTCGCCGCGCTCCGCGAGGAAGTCGCCGGCGAGCCCGACGGGGAGGCCTATCTCGATTCGCTCGACGGGGCGGCGAAGGTCGTAGTTCGCGCCGTCGCTCCGGACGATCTCAGCGCCGACCGGCTCACGCACGAGCTGCGCCTGCGCGCACATCGCCGGCTCCGCGCGCTCGGCGTCTGGGGCTAACGGCTCCTACGTCGTCGCGGGCGGCGCAGTCGTCGCTGGGGTCGTGGTGGTTGTCGGGGGCGTCGTCGTGGTCGTCGGCGTTGTGGTCGTGGTGGGCGGAGCGGTAGTGGTCGGCGGCTCCGTCGTCGTGGTCACCGGTGTCGTGGTGCTTTGGACTTGTGTCGTGGGTGGTGCTTGTGTCGATGTTCCCGGCTGGGTGCTTTGTGCGGTGGTCGATGTGCTGCCAGGACGAAAGGGATGGGTCTGCGTTCCGTGTCGGGACGTAGAGACGATTCCGGCAGGCGCCGCGGCGCCCGGGCGCGTCACCGCCCACGCGAGAACTGCGCCGAGGGTCCCGAGGAGCAACAAGGCGACGACCGCAGCGACGGCTCGCCGCGGAGGACCGCCCCGCCCCGCCACGGGCGGCGCCGCCGCCGGCAGCACGCGAGTCACCGCCGCATCCTCGGCAGTCACCGCGACAGGCAGTTGCCCGAGCGCAGCGAGGAGCGCGGCTCCGTCGGCCGGTCTCGCCCCAGGATCCTTGGCGACCGAGGAGTCCGCGAGGGCCGCGAGGTCCGGAGGGGCCTCGGGGTTCACGGAGAGCACTGCCGGCGGGGGCTTGGTGCGGTGCATGTCGACGAGCGCGAGGGCGTCCCCGGCCACGAAGGGCAGCGTCCCGGTGAGCATCCGGAAGAGAACGACCCCGAACGAGTAGACGTCGCTCGACGCGGTCGCGGGCTCGCCGGCGGCCTGCTCCGGCGAGATGTAGGCGGCCGTTCCGAGCACGGTTCCCGCCTCGGTGATCGTGCCGGCACCGACGGCCGCACGCGCGAGGCCGAAGTCCGCGAGCTTCGGGCGGTCCTCTTCGTCGAAGAGGACGTTCGCGGGCTTCAGATCGCGGTGGACGAAGCCACGCTCGTGGAGATGCGCCAAGCCCGCGGCGATCCCCGTAGCGACCTGTCCTGCCACCGGGCCGGGCAGCGGCCCATCCTGGAGCCGTTCCTCGAGCGTTCCGCCCGGCAGCCACTCGAGTGCCATGTACGGGCCCGCCTCGTCCTCCCCATAATCGAAGACGCGCATCACGTGCTCGTGCGCGAGCGAGGCAACCGCGCGCGCCTCGCGCTGGAACCTCTCGAGGTCGGCGGGCGGCGCGAGAAGCTTCAGCGCGACGGTTCGCTCGAGCGTGTCGTCATGCGCGCGCCAGACCTCGGACATGGGTCCATGCCCGGCGACTGCTTCCAGCCGGTACCGGCCGGCGATCACATCTCCGGGGCCCATGAATACGGTATGCCTCGCGCGTGGATTCCCTACTCACATTCACGGAGGCTCAAGCCGCGATTCTGGCGGTAATTCGCTCCCTGCCCGGCGAAACCGTGCCGGTTGCGGCCGCCGCGGGCCGCGTATCGGCCGAGGACGTGCTCGCCGTGGTCGATCTTCCGCCGTTCCCGAGCTCGGCAATGGACGGATATGCCGTGCGTGCCGCCGACCTGCCCGGCGAGTTGCGCGTCATCGGGGAATCCGCGGCCGGCGCGCCGTTCTCCGGTGCGGTCGGGGCCGGTGAAGCCGTGGCCATCTCCACCGGCGCGGTCGTCCCGGAGGGCGCTGACACCGTGGCACCCATCGAGATAGTTGTCAAACACGACAACACAATCGAGATTGACACGGCGCGCGAGGTCGGCGCGAGCATCCGGCCGTGCGGCGGGGACATTCGCGCCGGGGCGGTCGTCGCGTACGCGGGCACGCGGCTCGGGCCCGCCGCCATCGCGGGACTCGCCGCGGCAGGGATCGCGTCGGTCTCGTGCTCGCGTCGGCCGCGGGTCGCCATCCTCGCCACGGGGAGCGAGCTCGTACAGCCCGGCGAGCCTCTGGCCCCCGGGCAGATCTACGAGTCGAACACGCTCATGCTCGCCGCCGCGCTCGAGATCGCTGGGGCGGAGATCGTCAGCGCGCCGGCGGTTCCCGACGACGAGGCTTCCTTGCGGGACGCCCTCGCGCGGGCGCTGGAATGCAACGTCGTCGTCACCTCGGGCGGAGTGTCGGTCGGAGAGCACGATCTCGTCCGCGAGGTCGAGCGCGAGCTCGGCGTCGAGGAGGTGTTCTGGCGCGTCGCGATCAAGCCGGGCAAGCCGCTCGCGTTCGGCACGCGCGGCGAGACGCTCGTCTTCGGGCTCCCGGGCAATCCCGTCTCGGCTCTCGTCGGCTCTGAGCTGTTCGTCAAGCCGGCTCTTCGCGCGCTGCAGGGGAGCCCGTCGCCGCTGCCTCGCTTCGAGCCCGGGCGCCTGGCCGGCGACCTGCGCGAGAACGCGGAGCGTGACGAATTCGTCCGCGCCCGCGCGGAGAGCGACGGGGAAGCGATCGTGCTCTCGCCTTTACGCGGTCAGGAGTCCCATATGATCGCGAGCGCGAGCGGCGCGGATGCGCTCGTCCACGTTTCACGTGGAAACGGTGAGCTCACGGCCGGCTCGGGCGTTTCCTGGCTCCGCCTGAACGCTCCATAAGCGCTACGCGGCGCCGGTGCGCGAGGACGAGCGTGCGGATGAGGTCGCGAATAGGCCCGCGCGGGGAACGCTCGCCCGGTGCGGGATACGGCGCGTAGCGGTTGCCGGATACCGCAAAGAGCTGCCCTGCCGCCGCGAGCCACGCGAAACTGATCACGAGCAGCGTTTTTGGCGCGTACCCGACGGCGAAGAGCTGCCCGATGTACCACGGCGCGTCCCAGCCGAGCCCATAGCTCGTCGCGAACGTCCAGACGAGAAACGCCGGCCCTGCGAGTCCGAGCAGCAGCACCGCCAGGCGCGCGGCAAGCGGCCGCATCTGCACCTGCGGCAGCCAGAGCCATACGTGCAGGCACGGAAGGAGGAACACGAGCGCGTACGGATTCGTGGCGGCGACGAGCAGCCCGACAACGGACAGCGCGAGGAGCGCAGCCGTGTGGCCCGCGAGCTCCTCTTCGGCGTCGACCGGCCGGCGCGGCGCAAGCCGGTCGCGCGCGACGAGCCATGCGGCGATTCCGAGCAGCGCGATCACGAGCAGGGCGCCCGCGGGCCAGCGAACGTCGCCGAGCGGCGCGGGCCGTCCGCCCGTATCGCCGAGAAAGCCGGCTGCGGCAAACGCGAGGAACACGAGACCCCCGAGCGCCCAGAAGATGAAGCGGCTCCGATAGCTGCGCAGGGCAGGGGAGATGGGAATACGCCGCCGGCGACAATGCGCGAAGAGGTCGACTGCGGCGACGATGAACGGCAAGAGCATCGCCACGAGCACGAACTCGATTGCCCAACCGCGAATGAGCCGGTGCCCCAGGTAGAGGTAGCTCGACGGTCCCTGCGCGAGCGCGACGCCTTGCTCCATCGCGTCGACCGTGTCCTGCGTGGCGAGACCGATGCGTGTGAGGCGAGCGACGTTCAAGCGCTGCTTCTTCGTGTTTGCCGCCGGCTTCGCCCGACCGGTCGTGACCGTCACGGCCGGGGTTCCGTGGCTTACGAACGGGGCCTGCTCGTAGGCGTTGAACGGGAATGCCAGGCTCACGAGCTGGTCGAGCGCCCTCGGCCGCGTTGTATACCCGAGCGCTTCTTGCATCGTCACGAGCAGCCCAGGGGCCGGAGAGCGCGCCCTGTCTCCCCCGAATTCGAGGCGGGGACTGCCTTTGCCGCCGATCGAGTCGAGGTTGATCACGGCGACGGGGTCCCTTCGCGCGAGGCTCGCGGCAAAGTGGGCCGCGCCGAGCGCGCCCTCCTCGGCGCCGTCTGTCGAGACGAACGCGACGGTGTACGGGAGCGGCCTGAGCTGCGCCGTGCGGGTCGGCGCGTACGAGCGCGCGAGCTCGATCAACGCACCCGTGCCCGAAGCGTTGTCGTCGAGCCCGTTCCCGATGCCGCTGTCGTCGCGATGCGCCATGACGACGATCTCCCGCCGCGAGACCCCGGGTTTCTCCACGACGAGGTTGACGAGCGTCGTCTTCCGGCCGTTGATCGTGGCGGTGAACGTGTCGCGCTGGACGTCGAAGCCGTACGGCTCGAGCGCCCCGGCGAACCATGTCTCTGCGCCGAGCGCTCCGCTCGTTCCCGGGACGCGGTCCGGATAGTTCGTCGCGAGCTCCTTGGCGATGGATGCGGCGACGCGGCCGTCGAACGCGAGCGTGAGCTTCTGGTGCGGGAGGGCGGCCGGTTGCGCGACGCTCAGCGAGAGGACGACGAGCGGTAGCACGACGAACACCACCCAGGCGCCGCGGTAGAGGCGTCCGTTGACCGGACGTTCGAGCGAGCCCGGCCTCGGCCGTCTGCGCTCGGATGCACGCGAGGCGGCCGTCATACGCGGCCTCAGTCTACGCAGGCGTTTTCCCGTGGAAACGCCGGAGGGTTAGACCGGTCCGTTCGAGGGAACCCGACCTTGGGTGGCGACAGCGGGCCGCGGTGATAGAAATCGCCAGGTTTAGACCGTGAATCTGCGGAAAAGAGAGGAGAGCGGCAGATGAGCGAAACGGCACTGGCGGACATGGAGGGCGAGGGGCTCGAGACGAGCCGAACCGTTCGCCTGCGCGTTCCCGCCCGCGCCGAGTACATCGCTCTCTCGCGCCTCGCACTCAGCGGCATCGCCGAGCTCTCGCGGCTGTCGGAGGAAGACGTCGCCGACCTGAAGCTCGCGCTGACGGAGGCGGTCTCCAACTCTGTGCGGCACGCTTACGGTGGTGGCGAGGGGTACGTCTCCATTTCCTACTCGTTGTCGACGCGCTCGCTCGAGATCGAGGTCGTCGACGACGGGGCGGGCTTCGACCCCGCCGTGCCCGCGCAGCTCGAGGGCGACGAGCTCAGCGAGGGCGGCCTCGGGATCGCGATTATCCGCACGGTCGCAGACGAGCTCGAGATCTCGTCCCGGGCCGGCGAGCGTGGTTCGCGCCTCCGGTTCGTGAAGCACCTGCAGCCGGCCCAGTAGCGTAGTTGCCGGATCGGACAACGACAAGGCGCAAGCTCCTCGTCGTCGCGAACCGCGCTCCGGTCACGTACGGGGGCGGTGTCGCGAAGCGTGGGGGCGGCGGTCTCGTGACCGCGCTTGCCGGCCTGATCGCGCACCACGACGTGACATGGGTTGCGAGCGCGATGAGCGAGGAGGACCGCGCGCTCGCGGCCGCGCGCGGCGCCTCGTTCGAGGAGACGACGCGCGACGGAGACGTGTACCGGCTGCGGCTCGTCGCGCACGAAGCCCCTGCATATCGGCTGTTTTACAACGTCGTCGCAAACCCGACGCTGTGGTTCGTCCAGCACCGGCTGCCGTTGCGGCCGCCCGGCCCGGAGCTCCGCCAGGCGTGGGACGAGGGGTACGTCCCCGTCAACGAGGCCTTCGCGGCGGCGACGGTCGAAGAGCTCGACCGCGAGCCCGACGCGGCCGTTCTCTTCCACGACTACCACCTCTACCTCGCGCCTGCGCTCGTCCGCGGCGCGCGGCCGGAGGTCGTCAGCTCGCACTTCGTCCACATCCCGTGGCCGGAGCCGGACGGCTGGGCGCCGCTACCCGAAGAGCTCACGACGGCGATCCACGAGGGCCTCCTCGCAAACGACGTCGTCGGCTTCCACACCGAGCGCTGGCGGCGCGCGTTCCTCGAGTGCGCCGACCGCTTCGTGCCCGACGGTGTCGGCTCGACCTGCGTCGTCGCCCATCCGATCGGCGTCGATCCTGCTGAGTTCGAGCGGCGTGCGGACGATCCGGTCGTGCTCGAGCGGCAAAGGGAGATAGAGGAGTCGCGGCCGGAGCAGCTCGTCCTGCGCGTCGATCGCGTCGATCCGTCCAAGAACATCGTGCGCGGGTTCGAGGCGTTCGGGCTTCTCCTCGAACGGCATCCGGAGCTGCACGGGAAGGTCGGCTTTCTTGCGCTGCTCGCCCCCTCGCGCGAGGACATCCCGGAGTACGCGGAGTACACAGCTGCGATCGAGGCGGCAGCCACGGCCGTGAACGAGCGGTTCGCCCGAGACGGCTGGACGCCGGTCGAGCTCGACATCGCGGACGACTTCCCGCGCTCGCTCGCCGGCTACAAGGAGTTCGACGTCCTGCTCGTCAACGCGGTCTTCGACGGGCTCAACCTCGTCGCGAAGGAGGCGTTTCTCCTCAACACGCGCGGGGGCGCGCTCGTGCTCTCGGAGAACGCCGGCGCGTTCGAGGAGCTCGGCGAATGGGCGGTGCCTGTCGACCCGTTCGACGTCTCCGGGCAGGCCGACGCGCTGTACGCGGCGTTGACGCTCCCGGCCGATGAGCGGCGCAGGCGAGCCGAGGCCATCCGCGCCCACGTGCGCAGGCACGACATCCGCGAATGGATCGACGCGCAGCTGAAGGACCTCGACGCCGTACGATCTTCGCGATGAGCGAGCTCTCCCACGTGGACGAGACCGGCGACGTGCGGATGGTCGACGTCTGCGGCAAGCCGTTGTCGCGCCGCCGCGCGGTTGCGCGGGCCGAGGTGCGCATGGCCGCCGAGACGGCGCGGATCCTCCGCGAGCTGCCGAAGGGCGACGCGCTCGCGACCGCGCAGCTCGCCGGAATCATGGCCGCGAAGCGCACGAGCGAGCTGATCCCGCTCTGCCATCCGCTGCCGCTCTCCCACGTCGAGGTGTCCCTCACGGTCGGCGAGGAGTCCGTCGAGATCATTGCATCGGCCGAGACCACGGCGCAGACCGGCGTCGAGATGGAGGCGCTCACGGCCGCGTCGGTCGCAGCGCTCACCGTGTACGACATGGCGAAGGCGGTCGACAAGGGCATGCGCATCGTCGAGGTCGCGCTCGTCGAGAAGACAAAGGAGCCGGTTAGGTGAGCGACGGGTTCAGAACGAGCACGGGTCGCTCGGCCGCGCCGTGCGGGCACGCTGCGGCGTCCTCAGTCGCGGGAATAGCGCTGCTATTCCCG
>JAWVDC010000155.1:0-33262 GCA_033857715.1 Gaiellaceae bacterium
TCCGATCTCGTGAGCGGATCCTGGGCGCGCATCAAGACCTGGCACTGCGCCACCGTTGTGTCGTTCTCGGTCGCCGCCGAGAACGTGATCCAGCCGGCGAACATGTGCCCCTGCGGCGTCATGAACGTGAACGACTCCTCGTCGGCGTAGAGGACGAAGATGCCGGTCGAGAGCTTCATCCCGCCGCCGACGGCTGCCTGCAGGAGCGCGACCTCGCCCGGCGCGATGCCGGTGAGCGGCGTGTGGAACTGGCTCCCCTTCGGCCAGAACGTCGGGAACTCTGCCTTCCACGTCGCGATCACTTCGTGCGGTGTCGCGCTCGAGCCGGCGAGAGAGATGCGGTACGTCTTCTGCCACATCTTCCCGAAGCCCTGGATCGGGGAGACGACCTGCTTGCCGGACGCCGTGTCGAGCGCGCCCGCGGGGACGTTCCCGGCGACGAGCCGATCGACCGGCTTCGCCCAGTTGTCGTCGCGTGTGGTGGGGGTCGGTTCTTCCATCGTTCCCTCCTAGCCCGTGACCGCGGCGAGCGCGTCGGCCTCGTTGTCGAAGATCGAGATCGCCTCGTCGAGCCGCGTCAGCTCGAAGATCTGCCGGTAGTGGTCGTTGAGCCCGCACGCGAGCAGCCGCTGCTTCGCGCGGTTCGCGCGCACGAGCAGCGTCACGAGCAGGCCGATCCCACCCGAGTTCATGTACTCGAGCTGGGAGAAATCGAGGAGCACGGCGCGGGTTGAGCCGTCGCCGGCCCGCCCGTAGGCGTCCATGAGCGCGTCCTCCGAGCTCGCGGTGATGTCCCCGCGGATCTCGATCACGCCGGTGTCGTCGCCGGCGCGCCGTACGTCGAGCAAAGTCTCTTGCGTCATGTCTCTTCTCCAGCGTCGTCGAGGATGGTCATGAAGTCGGAGAGCCGCGTGATGCGGAAGATCTCCCGGTAGTGCTCTGCGAGGCCGCGCGCCTGCACCTCTTGCCCGGCGGCCCGCGCTTGGCCGAGGAGGCCGACGATGAGCGCGATCCCGGTCGAGTTGATGTAGTCGACGGCGGAGAAGTCGAGCAGCACGACCGCCTCTCCGTTCGTCTGCGCGTACGCCTCGAGGAGCTTCTGCTCGGCCGCGGCACTGACCTCACCGGTCAGGTCGATCACCGCGACGCCGTCCTCCGTGCCGACTCTTGCTGCGAACTCAGTCGCCGCCATCGTCTTCTCCTTCCAGCCGCATCACGAGCTCGGCGATGTGGTGGACGCCGTCCGTCGTCACGCGCAGGTCGTCCACCATGTTCTTGATCAGGAAGAGGCCCCAGCCGCGTGGCTTCTGGAGCCCTTCGAGCTTCGCCTCGAGGTCCGGCGTCTCGGCCTCGGGAATCTCGCGCTCGCCGCCCTGGTCGGTGATGCGAACGAGTAGCTCGCGCCCCTCGCGGCGGATGCCGATCTCGACCGGCAGCTCGGGGTTCGACTGGTTGCCATGCTCGATCGCGTTCATGACCGCCTCGGAGACGGCCGTCTTGAGGCGCTCGAGGCGCGCGGGCTCGAGACCGAGCGATTCGACCGCCTCGGCGACGCGCTCGCTTGCGGCGCGCTCGTTCCCCTGCTCGCTCGGGATCGTGAACGAGACGTCCAGCGTCGCGGGCGCGGCCGCGGCGCCGCCCGTGCGGGTCAGCGCGACAAGCGTGATGTCGTCCTCCTGCTCCCAGCCCTGCGGCGTGAAGCGGTCGAGTTCCGTGAGGACGCGGTCGATGACCTCGGCCTTGTCCTGCCGCGAGCCGACGACGTCGAGGAGGCGCGGGAAGCCGAACATCTCCGACTCGGCCGAGTGCGCCTCGGCGACTCCGTCTGAGTGCAGCAGCATCACCTGGCCGGGCTCGAGGACCGCCTCCGTCTCCTCGTAGACGATGCCGGGAAGAAGGCCGAGCGGCATGCCTGTCGCCCGGAGCTCGATCGTGCCCTCAGCGGTGCGGACGTACGGAAGGTTGTGACCGGCGTTCGCGAAGCGGAAGCGGCCGGTGCTCGGCTCGAGGACGCCGTAAAGGCACGTGACGAACATCTTCGCCGGCATGTCGGGGCACATGAGCTCGTTGACGCGGCTGAGCACCTCGCCAGGCGAGACGACGCGCTGCGCGGACGCGCGAAGGACGCTCCTCGTCGCGGCCATGACCATCGCGGCCGGGACGCCCTTGTCGGTGACGTCGCCGATGACGAGGCCGATCTGCCCCTCCGGCAGCTCGACGAAGTCGTAGAAGTCGCCGCCGACCTCGCGCGCCGGGCGGTAGTACGCCGAGACGTGCCAGCCGGGCAGGTCGGGGAGCTGCTTCGGGAGGAAGTTCTGCTGGATGAGCGTCGCGACGCGCAGCTCCTGCTCGATCCGCTCGCGCGAGCGCGCTTCCGCTTCTTGGCGGCGCACGAGCTGCGCGACCTGAAGCGCCGGCGCCGCCTGCGCGGCGAGCGAGTTGAGGAGCTTGCGGTCGTCGGTGGAGTAGTCCTGGTCGGAGAGCCGAGGACCAAGGTTGAGCAGGCCGACGAGCTCGCCCTGGCTGACGAGCGGGACGGCGAGCCGGACACCGGCGGCGCGCAGCTCCTCGAGGGCCGGAGAGTCGAGCTCCAAGCCGGCGAGGTCGACCGCGCCGGGCGCGCTCTGGAAGTACGCGACGAGCGGGTCGTGCGGCGGGATCTGAACGACCGGCGCAGCGGGCGCCGCGGGCGCGGGCTCGAGGGCGGCCGGGGTCTCCTCCGTAGCAGCGGCCGGCCGCTCGGAGCGGCGGATGACTCGTGCGATCGATTGCGGCCAGGCACTCATTGCGCTCCCCTTTCTACTGCGTCGCCGTCTCGGGATCGTTACGAAGCCAGATTGCGACGAGGGACGGTTGCAGCGCGTCCCGCACGATTCGATCGAGCTCCGTGGTCAGCGTGTCGAGATCGGCCTCGTGCTGCACGTGCGCGCCGAACCGCGCGAGCATCGACTCGGCGTCGACCTTGCTTCGGTAGAACCGGCGGTCGACGGCCGACTGCACCCGCCCCCGCACCGGCCGGAACAGCGCCGCGACCACGAGCGTCGAGCACGCGACCGCCAGCTCGTTCCCCTGTGTCACGGGGCCGAACGCCGCTTGGAGCGCGAGAATGACTGCGACGTAACACCCGGCGAGCAGCGCGGACAGCGCACCGTAGATCAGCGTCCGCCGGATGATCACGTCGATCTCGTAGAGCCGGTACCGGAGGATCGCGACACCTGCCGCGACCGCGACGGCGAGCCCGCCGATCGTCGTCGCGACGTCCGTGACGAGGCTCGTATAGATGGTGTTTCCGACGAACGTGACCGCAAGCGCAACGCCGGCCGTGGCGAGCCACTTGACCTGCTCGCGTTCGATTCCGGCCGCTCGACGGAAGCGACGGAATGTCGAAGCCGCCCCGGCGCACACGGCCCCGAGCGACAGCAGCCAGCCGACACCCATGATCACCAGGGCACCGTCGCCGAGGCTCCGCACGCCGAACGGATTGCGGACCCCGGTGAACGCCTCCGTCGTGACCTTCCACCACAGGATCGAGCCGATGGCCACGAGGACGAATCCGGACGCGCCGGCCCAGACTGCGAAGCGCCAGCGCGGGCCGAGGAGCCGCCCGTCGGGGAAGATCAGGAAGAGGAGCGAGAGCGCGAGGGTCACCGGCACGCCGTTCGTCCACGACTGGAGCCACGCCGCGGTCGCACCGCCAGTGAGCGGGTGCGCCCTCCCGAACAGGGCGAACACGGCGTACTCCTGGGCCATGATGTTGAGTGCGACCACCGGCCCGAGAAGCCAGAACAGCCATCCGACGCGGTTTCCTCGGGCGCGAAGAAGGATGACGGTGCCGACCGCGGCATAGGCGACAGCCGTCACGAGGGTTCCTATGTCGTTCGTCCTCGAGAGCTCATGGAGCTGGGCGGGAGTCGCGTGCGACGCGGTCGCCAGAACGGCGCTTGCCCCGGCCGCGGCGACGGTCACCGCCGGGCCGAGGTAGACGAGCGCCCGCCGTCTGCGCATGCCCGGGCTCACGATGTGGGCTCCTGCCAGACGGCCTTTCCCGCAAGCCCGGGCCGACCTTTCACGCGCGCGGCTCCAACACTGCTTGATCCTTCCATTCCGGTCGAGCGTAGGCCAGGAGCGTCCGGAAAGCGTTACGGTCGTAGGCTAGGGATCTCGCTTCGTTGCGTCTAGGATCGCCGCGTGGGCGAGGAAACGTTGCGGGTCTCGGTGCTCGGGCCGCCTGTCGTGCTCGCGGACGGCGTCCCGCTCGCGGTCGACACGCGCAAGGCGACCGCGCTCCTCGCGTACCTCGCGGTCGAGCGGGGCGTCCACAATCGCGACGCGCTCGCCGAGCTGCTGTGGCCCGATTACGCGCCCGATCGCGCGCGCGCGGCGCTGCGGAGGACGCTCTCGACACTCCGCTCGGGGCTCGGCGGCCGCTGGGTCACGGTCGCGCGCGATTCGGTCTCGCTCGAGGGGGGAGAGCTCGACTTAGAGGAGTTCCACCGCCTGGCGGCGAGCGGGGATGTCGCGGATCTCGAGGCGGCGGCGGCACTGCAACGCGGCCCCTTCCTCGCGGGGTTCGGGGTGCGCGACAGCACCGTCTTCGACGACTGGCAGTCGTTCCGCGCGGCGTCGCTCGCGCGGGAGCTTGGCGGCGTCCTCGACCGGCTCGCGGACGGTTGCGCCGCGGACGGCGATGCATTACGCGCGGTCGAGCATGCGCGCCGACGCCTCGCGCTCGATCCGCTCAACGAGACGGCGCACCGGCGGCTAATCGTCCTGTATGGCGCGAGCGGCGAGCGCGCCGCGGCGCTCTCCCAGTACCGCGACTGCGTCCGGATCCTCCACCGCGACCTCGGCGTCTCGCCGACCGAGGAGACGACGGCTGCCTACCACGCGGTGCGGGAAGGCGGCACGACCGCGGCGGAGCCTTCGCGGCCCGAGCTGACCGATGCCCGCGCGCATCCGCTCGTCGGCCGCGAGCGCGAGCTCGCCGCGCTGCTGGACGCGTACGCGCGGGTCGGCGTAGAGGGACGCCTCGCGGTGCTCGACGGCGAAACGGGGATCGGAAAGACGCGACTCGCCGAGGAGCTCGTCGCCCGCGTCCGCGCAGGCGGCGGTATCGCCGCGACGGCGCGCGGGGTCGAGGGCGAGTCAGAGCTCGCGTTCGGCTGTGCCATCGAGCTCGTACGGAGTGCGCTGCGCGAGGGCGACTCCTCCGGAGTCGGAGCTGCGGCGGCGGCCGAGACGGCGCGGCTCGTTCCCGAGCTCGGCACGCCGCCCACGCCGACGCTCGACGGCCCGGGTGCGCAGGCGCGGTTCCTCGACGGCGTTGCCCGCGTCCTCGCGGAGGCGACGAGCAGTGACGCGCCCGGCCTCCTCGTCGTCGACGACGCCCACTGGGCCGACGCGTCCTCCCTCGAGGTGCTCGCCTTCCTCGTGCGGCGGCTACGCGACCGGCCGGTACTCGTGCTCATGACGTGGCGCACGGAGGAGACCCCGCCGGACCATCCGGCGCGCCGCATCCTCGCGGATTCCGGCCGCGACGGGCTCGCCGACGTGATCCCCCTGGGGCGCCTCGATCGGGACGACGTCGCCGAGCTCGCGGCGGCCGCGGGCGCGTCGGCGGAGCTCTCCGAGCGGCTGTACGAGGAGACGCAGGGCCTGCCGTTCTTCGTCGTCGAGTACCTCGACTCGCAGGCCGACGGCGCAGCTCTCCCGCCCGGCGTGCGCGGCTTGCTCGAGGCGCGCGTGACCGGCGTCGGCGAGGTCGCGGCCCAGGTCGTCGCCGCCGCAGCGGTGCTCGGCCGCGCCGCCGACCCGGGTCTCATCCGCGCCGTGAGCGGACGAAGCGACGAGGAGACGGTCACGGCTCTCGAGGAGCTGACCCGACGGGGAGTCCTCGCCGAGAATGACGCAGGCGAGCTCGCGTTCCGCCACGACCAGGCGCGGCAAGTCGCGTACGAGCTGACGAGCGCCGGCCGGCGCCGGCTCCTGCACGCCCGCGCCGCAGACGCGCTCGACCCGCGCAATCCGGGCGCGATCGCGCTCCATCTGCGCCTTGCCGGGCGGGACGAGGAAGCCGCCGCCGCCTACCGCCGCGCGGGCGAGCAGGCGCGCGACCTTTACGCGAACGCCGAGGCGCTCGCCGCGTTCCGCGAGGCGCTCGCACTCGGCGACGGCGATACGGCGTCGCTGCACGAGGCGATCGGCGATCTCGAGACGCTCGCGGGCGAGTACGGCCATGCGCTCGACAGCTACGAGGCCGCCGCTGCGCTCACCGGCCCTGAACGGCTCGCGGCGGTCGAGCACCGCATCGGGCTCCTCCACGAGCGGCGCGGGAACTGGGAGCTCGCCGAGCACTCGTTCGAGGATGCGCTCCGCACCGATCCTCCCCCTGCGCTCGCGGCGCGCGTCGTCGCCGACCGGAGCCTCAACGCGCACCGCCGCCGCCGCGACGACGAAGCGGAGGCCTTCGCGCAAGAGGCGCTCGCCCTCGCCGAGCGGGCCTCGGACTCGCGTGCCCTCGCGCAGGCACACAACATTCTCGGCGTCCTCGCCTCGGGCCGCGGCGACCATGCCGAGGCGCGCGCCCAGCTCGAGCAGAGCCTCGCGCTCGCCACCGCGGACGACGATCCCGTCGCGCGCGCCGCCGCGCTCAACAACCTCGCGCTCGCGCTCCGGGCGGAGGGCGAGCTCGACCGCTCCCTCGAGCTCACGGAGGAGGCGCTCGCGCTCTGCGTCGCGGTCGGCGACCGCCATCGCGAGGCGGCGCTCGAGAACAACACCGCCGATCTCCTCCAGGCACTCGACCGGCGCGACGAGGCGATGGCGCGGCTGAAGTCCGCCGTCGCGACGTTCGCCGAGATCGGCGAGGACGCAGCTGCAGAGCCCGAGATCTGGAAGCTCGTGGAGTGGTAGCCCGCCGTAACGATCACGGAACGCCCGCCAGTCAGAGTGGGGCCGTGCAGTCGTCATTGCGTAGCAAGAAGCCCGGGGCACCGTGAGCCGCCGCGGGACGACCTGGCTCGCCCTTGGGCTCTGGCTCCTGCTGATCGCGCTCGTGGTCGCGATCGGCGTGATGAAGCTCGCGGGCTGGCACGGGGCGAACAACACGTCCGACACGGGGCTCGTCGCCCTCTTCTTCGCGTTCTTCTCGTTCGGGACGATGGGCGCACTCGTCGCCGCACACGTCCCCCGCAACCCGCTCGGCTGGATCTTCCTCGCAATCGCGTTGGGGGCGGCGTGGTCCGGCGCCGCGGAGACGATCGCCTACCACGGGCTCGTCGACGATCCCGGTTCGATCCCCGGCGCGATGTTCCCTGCCTGGACGTATGCATGGGCGTGGTACCCGACGGTCGGGCTCCTCGGCTTCGTGCTCCTCCTCTTCCCGACGGGAACGCCACCGCCGGGTCGCATCTGGCGCGTCGTCACCTCGGCACTCGGCATCGCGCTCGCGACGGTGACGCTCCTGTACATGCTCTATCCCGGGCCGCTCGACGGCGACGACTCGAAGCTGCCCGACAACCCGATCGGGGTCGGCGCGGTCGGCCGGTTCCTGAACGAGAGCCGCGGTAGCGCGATCGTCAACGGCACGGTGCTCGTGCTGATGACCCTGGCGGCGGCTTCGGTCGTCCGGCGCTTCTGGCGATCGCGAGGCGACGAGCGCCAGCAGATGAAGTGGATGACCGCGGCAGCGGTGTTTGTCGCAGCCGGAACCATCGTGCCCGGGCTCGTCGGGATCGGCGACACCGGTGACGTCTTCTTCTCGATCTCGATCGTCCAGCTTCCGATCGCGCTTGGGATCGCGATGTTCAAGTACCGGCTCTACGACATCGACCGGGTCATCAACAAGACGCTTGTCTACGGCGCCGTGACGGTGCTGCTTGGAGGCGCCTACGTGGGGCTCGTGCTCGCGGGACAAGCGCTCTCGTCCTCGATCGCAAGTGGAGGAAACCTCGTGATCGCGGCGTCGACACTCGTCGTGGCAGCCCTGTTCCTCCCGCTACGACGGCGGATCCAGCGCTTCGTCGATCGCCGCTTCTACCGCCGCCGCTACGACGCCCAGCGGACGCTGGAAGGATTCGGAGCCCGACTGCGTGAGCAGGTCGATCTCGACGAGCTGTGCACCGAGATCCGCAGGATCGTCGGGGAAACGATGCAACCGGCGCACACATCCCTCTGGCTCAGGGCGCCGTGACGAGCGCACGGCTCGGGCTTCTGCTCGGTGGCGTAGCTGCGCTGCTCATCGCTGCGAGCTTCCCGCTGTCGGCGCTCGCGCACCAGCTCACCTTCGGCGGGGTCGGCCAGGCAGTGCTCATGATCCCGTTCGGCGCGGTCGGGGCCCTCGTCGCGAGCCGCCAGCCGCGGAACCCGATCGGCTGGCTCTTGCTCGCGATCGCGATCACGGCGACCGGCGGCGCCGACTGCGGCTTCTACGCCGTACGGGCGTACCACATCGACCACCACGGTCTCCCCCTCTCGCGGGTCGCCGTTTTCCTCACGCAGGGCTGGGCGTCCATGCTCGTTCTCCTGCCATTGCCCATCCTTTTCTTCCCCGACGCGAGGATCTCCCGGGTGTGGCGCTGGACGCTCGGTGTGTACATCGCGCTCATGGCCGTGTTCGTCGTCCACCTGGTGACCTCGGATCTCGTCGTCTTCACACACCGCTCGTTCGCGATCGACTCTTCCGGCGAGCTCAAACAGCTCGGCGAGGACGGCGGCGGCATCGGGTCCGCCATCCTCGTCGTTCTCTTCCTCGCGATCTCGCTCTCCTGGGTCGTCCGCCAGGTCGTCACCTATCGCCGCTCCCAGGGCGACCTGCGGCAACAGTTGAAGTGGCTGTTGACCGGAGGCTCGTTCGCGGTGCTCGGCTTCTTCCTCGCGATCACGATCGGCTCGAACGGTGGAGTGTTCTCGGTGATCGGCACGGTCGGCTTCCTCGGGCTCGTCGCGCTTCCGATCTCGATCGGGATCGGGATCCTGCGCTACCGGCTGTACGAGATCGACCGGCTGATCTCGCGGACGCTCTCCTACGCCCTGCTGACCGGGCTACTCGTCGGGGTCTTCGCCGGGCTCGTGCTGCTGACGACGCACGTGCTGCCCTTATCTTCTCCCGTCGGCGTCGCGGCCTCGACGCTCGCTGCTGCCGCGCTCTTCACGCCGTTGCGCGGCCGGCTCCAGCGGCTCGTCGACCGCCGCTTCAACCGCGCCCGCTACGACGCCGAAGCGACCGTCGCAGCCTTCGGCGCCCGCCTGCGCGACGCCGTCGACCCCGAGACCGTCCTCAGCGAGCTCGCGGCCGCCGCGGGCGGGTCCGTCCAGCCCGCGCACGTGAGCGTCTGGGCCAAGGCGCCGTGAGCGGTTCGCGGCTTGCGGTGCTCCTCGGCGCCGTCTTTGCGTTGCTGCTCGTCGCGACCGTCCCTCTAGCGGCTCTCGCGCATCAGCTGGCGTTCGGCGCCATCGTCCTCGGGCTACTGATGACGCCGTTCGCGGTCGTCGGGACCCTCGTCGCCAGCCGGCAGCCGCGGAACCCGATCGGCTGGATCTTCCTCGTCACCGCCCTGAGCGTGACGTGGGGGATCGACACAGGCTTCTACGCCGTACGCGCGTACCACGTCGACCACCACGGCCTCCCGCTCTCGCGGCTGGCCGTCTTCCTGTCCCCGGGCTGGGCGTCGATGTTCGTGCTCATGCCGTTGCCGATCCTCTTCTTCCCGAATGCGAGCCTCTCGCGCCCTTGGCGATGGACGCTGTGGGTGTACATCGCGGATATGGCCGTGTGGGTCGGGCACCTGACCGTGATCGACTTCGCGGCCTTCACCAAGCACACGATCAGGATCGACTCCTCCGGCCAGCTCAAGCACCTGACCGACGACGGCGGCGGCGCTGTCTTCCTCGTCATCATCCTCCTCTTCCTGGGCATCTCGCTCTCCTGGGTCGTCCGCCAGGTCGTCGTCTACCGCCACTCGACCGGCGACCTGCGACAGCAGCTGAAGTGGCTGCTGGCGGGCGGCTCGGTGGCGGTCTCCGGCTTCCTCGTGGCGATCGCGAGCGACTCGGGGCATCCCGGCCTGCTGGCCACAATCGCGAAACTCGGCTACTTCGCGCTGATCGCGCTCCCAATCTCGATCGGGATCGGGATCTTGCGCTACCGCCTGTACGAGATCGACAAGCTCATCTCCCGAACGCTCTCGTACGCGCTCCTGACCGGCCTGCTCGTCGGCGTCTTCGCCGGGCTCGTGCTGCTGACGACGCGCGTCCTGCCCTTCTCGTCACCCATCGGCGTCGCGGCGTCGACGCTCGCAGCGGCCGCGCTCTTCGCCCCGCTCCGCACACGGCTGCAGCGGATCGTCGACCGGCGTTTCAACCGCGCACGCTACGACGCCGAGGAGCTCGTCGCGGCGTTCGGCACGCGACTGCGCGACGCCGTCGATCCCGAGACCGTGCTCAGCGAGCTCGCGGTCGCGGCTCACACCTCGCTCCAGCCCGCGCACGTCTCGGTCTGGATCAAGCCGTAAGGCGGGGCGACGCAGCCCCGGCGTCGACGGCTACCGTCATCGCAGGATGAGCGACTGGAACCAGAAGATCATCGACGAGTTCCGCGGCAACGACGGTCGCGTCGGCGGGAACTTCGAAGGACGCACGCTCCTGCTCCTCCACCACACCGGCGCCAAGTCGGGCGCTGAGTACGTCAACCCGCTCGCGTACCAGCGGCTGTCCGACGACTCCGTCGCGGTCTTCGCCTCGGCGGGCGGGTCGCCCAAGACTCCCGACTGGTTCTTCAACCTCGTCGCGAATCCCGACGTCAAGGTCGAGATCGGCACGGAGACGTTCTCCGCGCACGCGCGCGTCGCCGAGGGCGCCGAGCGCGAGACGATCTGGGAGAAGCAGAAGGCCGACTGGCCGGGCTTCGCCGACTACGAGGAGAAGACGACGGGGATCCGTGAGATCCCCGTCGTCATTCTCGATCTCGTCCGGGACTAGAAGCCCGCGATCCCGTTCGGCGTGCCGAGCCCGGTCGGCCCGTCGTAGCCGGGGCCGGCCTGGCAGAGGTAGCCACACAGCGTCGTCGGCGTGAAGTTCGAGCCGGTCGTCACGTCGAACAACCCGCTCGTGTGGCTGTACGGATACGAGCCGTACGTCACCGTCTTCGTGTTCCCGGCAAGCGCGTACACCGAGGCGATGATCGGGGAGCTGACGCTCGTGCCCGCGACGACGCCCCAGCCGCCGATCTGCACGTCGCTGCTGTAGATCGCGACGTTGTCGGCGACCGCCGAGACGTCGGCAACCGTGCGGCCCGAGCAACCGGCATCATGCTGCCACGCAGGCTTCGGCTCCCACATCGAGCAGCCGCTGCCGGCGCCCTGCGCCTCGTTCGGGATGAAGCCCGGATAGATGCTGCCCCACACCGACTCGCTCCATCCGCGCGTCGTGGACGCATCCTTGACGAGCTCCGTTCCGCCGACTGCAGTCACGTACGGCGAAGCGGCGGGCCAGATCGTCCCGTAGTCCTCATCCCCCGACGAGGCGGTGATCGCCACGCCCGGGTGGTTGTAGTAGTGGTCGAAGAAGGTCTGGTTCGGCTCCGGCCCAACGCTGCCGTAGCTGTTCGAGACCGCCTTCGCGCCGAGGTTGACCGCCGTGTCGACAGCCGCCCCGAGATCGGAGTGCTGCGCCGGGTTGGACATGGCGATCGCCTCGTCGGCCGAGTTCGCCTCGACGAGGAGGATGTGGCAGTGCGGGCAGATCGCCGAGACCATCTCGACGTCGAGGGCGATCTCCGGCTCCCACTGGGGATTCTCGATCGGATAGGCGCCCTGCTCCCCGTCCTGGTTGACCTTCTTGAAGCAGCCGTTCGCGGTCGTGCACGGCCCGAGCCCGTAGTAGGCGCGGTACACGTTGAGATCGGACTCGATCGTCGGGTCGTCATACGCGTCCACGATGGCGACGGTCTGGGTGCCGCCGCGATTAGCCGCGGCGTAGGCGAGCTTGTACGCGGCCTGCAGATCCTGCGCCCCGAAGCCCGAGTGCGCCTCCGTGGCGAGCGGGACGACCGGGATGTCGGCCCGCAACCCCGAGAGGCAGCGGATCGGGCCGGTAGTGCAGAACGGCTTCAACGTCGGTGTCGAGACCGCGCCGGCCGACGAGGCCAGAGCGGCGGTCGCCACGACGAGGGCGGTGATGATCGTCAGCTTCTTCATTACGAGCACGCTCCCAGCACGTCGTCGTAGGTCGGGCCGGCTGAATCGATCGGCTCGAGCGGCCCCTGGTTGACGCCCTCACGGACGTAAGTGGCTCCGGCCGGGCGCTGGAGCGTCGTTCCCGCTGCGAGACCGGGGAAGTCGGATACCGGCGCGTCGACTTCAGCCGTACCGTTCGGCCCGGGCGTGATGACTCCGGTCACGTTGTGCTCCTGCAGGTACTTGCTCTCGAGCGAGACGTGCACGAGCGGGCCGTCCCACGCGAGCACGGTGCCTCCCGGCTCGACGGCGAGCTGCGTGAAGTACTGCGTCCCGCCGAAGGTGAAGACGAGCTGGTAGTCGTTCTCGCCGCCCGGGGTCGGGATCACGGTGGAGAGGTTCCTGACGGTGATGATCGTCTTCAGCGTCTGCCCGTCGGCCGAGAGGAACGCGCGGGCGCTGAGGATGTCGAGCTGCGGCGTCGTTCCGGGCGCTGCGAGCACCTGACTCTGGACGATGTACGAGTCGTCGCCCGCCGGGTCGGTGAACAGCGATCCGCACGTCGTCGACTGCGTCGTCACGATCGGGGCCGGCTTGGTGGTCTTCACCGGCGTGAGGCGTCCGGTCAGGTCGATCATCAACTGCGACACCTCGGGGGTGCCCCAGCCGCTGACGTTGTCGTAACCGGGCTTGGCCGGATACGGCTGGTTGTTGCCGACCGTGACGTCGTAGAAGTCACGGCCCGGCGCGGCCTTGGCGACGCTGTAGAGGGCGTAGTTCGCGAAGCCGAGACCCTTGCCCGCCGCGGCCGCCTGGATGCGCGTCCACATGCCGAGCCAGAGCGGGGACGAGAGGCTCGTGCCCGCTCCCTGCTGGTCAGGGCCGTTGTCGTCGGTAATCAGCATGCCGTTGCCCGTAACCGAGTCGCCCGAGATCGAGGCGACGTCCGGAGTCGAGCGGCAGATCGGGCCCGCCGCGCCGGCGCCCGGCACGTACGGATTGCCGTTCGGGTCGAACGTGCAGTTCGTCGAGGCGACGCCGGTCTGGTAGCTACCGGCCGGCTCGCTCGTCGAGTTGCCTCCGCCGGTGAACTCCCATGCGGTCTCGGTGAACCGCTTCGCGGGCGTGTTCCCGTCGGAGGTGAGATCCGTTCCGCCGACCGCGACGGCCCACGGGCTGACCGACGGCCACTCGAGACCGGGGTACAGCTGGGTCGCGAGGCCGTTGGTGTTGGCGGGAGCGATCGGGCACGAGGAGCCCGTGTCGCCGGTGGAGGCGAAGAGCGTGCGGCCTTCGATCACTGCCTGCTCGAGCACCTTGTCGCCCGGCACTTGGATCCCGTCGGTGAGGATCGCGCCCGCGTTGCCGACGTTCTCGCACTCGCCGTACGACGCGCTCGCCTGCAGCGGGCCCTTCCGGTCGCTGACCCAGCCGGCGATCGAGGCGAGGATGTCGGAATCGGTGTTGTGATGCGCAAAGTAGAGGCTCTCCGAGATGACGTTCGGAGCCATCGCGGTCGAGGCCTGCGTGTCCATCTCCCACTCGATGGTTCCGCCGTCATCGGTGTCGGGAGTGGATGCGTCCCCGTAGTACTTCGCCGTGAGCGGCACGCCGGGTAGAGCCCACTCGGCCTCGAAGCTGCGGAGGTCGGCAAGGACCGGCGTGGTCACGCCCCACCCGAGGATCGCCATCGACTGGCCGTTGCCCTGGTTCGTCGACGGGAGGTCGTAGATCGACGTGATCTCCTTCGGGCTGAGCAGGCCGATGTTCGGGCCCGGCAGGCCGTTCGCGCTGGCCGCGACCGCTTCCTGCTTCATCTGACCGTTGACCCGCGGCGTGTGGAACCGGTTGAAGTTGTTGAGGCCCAGGACGTCGCCGATCCCGAGCGAGGCGGGGACGGTCGGCGCCAGGGTGTTCGAGTAGAACGCGCGACCCGCCGTGGTGTAGACGTTGAGCGGCGTCCCGAAAGCGGCGGAGACCTGCGCGGCCGTGCCGGTCGCGAGGAAGTAGCTCGTCGAGGTCTCGACCGGCGTGACGGAGAGCCCCTTGCTCTGCGCCCACGTCTCCGCCGACTGGAAGGTCGCGGCCGGCACGCCGAACTGCGTGTTGAACGTGTCCGGATCGAGGAAGTTCCTGTAGTTCGGGCTCGACGGGTCGTACAGCTGCTTGACGTACGCGTCCTCGGCAGCCTGATTCGGGTTCGACAGATAGATGCCGACCGTCACCGTCTGCGTCGCCGGCACCGGGCCGACGAGAGTCGCGAGGTTGAGGTTCCGGACGACGTCGTTGCTGAGGGGTGTGGCCGGGCCTAATGCGGCTCCGGACGGCGCCGAGCTCACACCGAGAACGAGAACGGTGACGAGCGCTGTCAGCGCGAGAATCGTGCGACGAGCGGTCATGGACATCCTCCTGGTTTTTGGCAGAACGCCCGTCTATACCCAGGAATTTACGAATACCTAACGTCAAATTCTCGTAAGGTAATTGACTCGCGATTCAGCGAGTAATTGACTGACTATTCAGTCGGGAGAAGCGCGAGGACGTCTTCGCCGTAACGATCGAGCTTCGCGGGGCCAACGCCGGCGATCTGCGACAGCTCTCCGAGCGACCGTGGCTGCAGCGCCGCGATCTCGTGGAGCACCTTGTCGTGGAAGACGACGTACGGCGGCACGCCGTCCTCGCGCGCACGCTCGAGCCGCCACGCGCGTAGGCGCTCGGCGGCAGGCGTCCACTCGACCTTGCTGCGCACGACGGGCGTCGGCTGCGAGTGGCCGAGCTCGGTGAGGAACCGCGAGCGTTTGCCCGACCAGCTGAGCCAGAGGATCCGTTCCGCGCGGGTCATGCCGACATAGAGGAGGCGGCGCTCCTCATCGATCTCGGCCGGCGTGCGCGCTTGGCGCGACGGGAGCTCCTTCTCCTCGAGCCGCGGGATGAAGACCGTGTCGAACTCGAGTCCCTTCGCCTTATGGAGCGTGAGGAGGTTGACGCCGCGCGCCTCTTTGCCGCCCGAGTCGAAGCGTTGGCGCAGGTCGCCGACGAACGCGGCGGCGTCCCCGTCGAATCCGGCCGCGAGCGTGACAATTCGCGCGAGATCGGTCTGGCGGACGAGCTCGCGGTCGCCGAGCTTGTCCGGGAGCTGCTCGAGCCAACCCGCTTCGAGCGCCGCGGTGCGCACCGCGCTCGCGGCGTCGTCCCCGCTCCGTTCGAGCCGCCGCATCAGCCGGCGCGCCGCGTCGCGGTCGAGCAGGGACGAGCCCTGGAACGGGATCTTCGCGTCGTGCAGGGCTTCCTCGAAGTCGGTGAGCCGCGCGTTCGTGCGGCAGAGAATCGCGATGCGCTCGAGCTGCGTGCCGTCGGCGCGGATCCGCTCGGCGATCGCGCGCGCCTCGTCCTCGGGGGACGGGAACGCGCTCACGGTCGGCTCGGGCCCGTCGGCGCGCGTCGGGCGCAGCGTCTTCTCCGCGCCGCCGAGGTTGGGCACGAGCCGGTTCGCGAGTGCGAGGACTTGCGGCGTCGAGCGGTAGTTCTCCTCGAGCCGCACGACGGTCGCGTGCGGGAAGCGACTCGGCACCGCGAGCAGGTGCTCTGGCCCGGCGCCGGTGAACGCGTAGATGGACTGGTAGTCGTCGCCGACGACGCAGAGGTCGTCGCGATCGCCGAGCCAGAGGTCGAGGAGCGTCTGCTGGAGGAGGTTGACGTCCTGGTACTCGTCGACGGTGAACGCGCGGTATTGCGCGCGGAAGGTCGCGGCTGCGGTCGGGTTCTCCTCGAACAGCCGGATCGCGGACTCGAGCAGATCCTCGAAGTCCATGAGCCCCTGGTCGGCCTTGCCGCGCTCGTAGTCGCGGTAGATGCGCGCCATGAGGTCGTGCGGGATCGGCGGCTCGCGGTCGGCTGCGGCTTTGAGGTACTCGGCGGGCCCGATCCGCCGGTTCTTCGCCCACTCGATCTCGGCCGCGAGGTCGCCGGCGGGCCGGAACTTGAAGGCACCCGGGAGCTTGTTGCCGAGGTTGCGGAGCGGCAGCGCCTTCGACGGAAGGATCTTCCCCACCGCCTCCGGCGCGAAGTGGTTGAGCTGCCGGAGAGCCGCGGAGTGGAACGTCCCCGCGCGCACCCGCTGGACTCCGAGCACCGCGAGCCGCGCGCGCAACTCGCCGCCCGCTTTGTCGGTGAACGTCACCGCCATGATCTCGTCCGGGCGGAACGCGCCGGTCGCAACCTGCTGCGCGATTCGCCTCGTGATTGTCGTCGTCTTCCCCGTCCCGGCTCCCGCGAGAATGCAGACGGGCCCGCGCACCGCCTCGGCGGCGCGCCGTTGCTCGGGGTTCAGTCCTTCGAGCGGGTCCACCCGTCCACGGTAACCCGACCTCCGGCCGACAATGTCACAAGAGCTTGAAAGACCTTCTTCCAGCGGCCGATACTGCACATGTGTCGCCCGACGTTGAACCCAAGCCTGCTCAGCAGCTGCGACTGCGCCGTCCCGACATCTGCTCGTCGTGCGGAATCTCGCTGTCGAAGGGCACGGAGGCGATCTGGAATCCGGCCGACAAGACGGTTACGTGCCTAGCGTGCGCCCCCGGCGGGGAGATCGATGCCGGTGTCGCCGGAGCGTCTGCCGCAACCGAGGGCGAGCGGCGGATGAATCGCAAGGTCGACCAGGTGCGCAGGGAATACGGAGACTATGCAGCCGTAGTCGCGGAGGCGATGGCGGCCCAAGACACGGCTGCGACTTGGGGCAAGGGCAGCGAAGGCGAGAGTTGGCTCGCCCGCTACATCGCAGAGGAGGTCGGCGACTCGGTGATTGCCCTACATGACCGACTCATTCCGGGAACGCGCGGCAACATCGACCATCTCTTTGTCGCCCCAAGGGGTGTGTGGGTGGTCGATGCGAAGGCCTACAAAGGCAAGGTGGTGCAAAGAGAAGTCGGCCCCATCTGGCGACGGGAGAACAAGCTCGTCATCGGTGGCCGAGATCGCACTTCCCTCGCCGCGGGTGTGCTGCGTCAGGTTGAGGCGGTCAAGGCGGTGCGGAACTCCGATCCCGGATTCCAGGGAACGGACATCTATGCGGCACTGTGCCTCGTCCAATGGGAGGCGGGACTCTTGGACTTTCCCTTCCTAGTCAGCAACGTGTCGGTCATGTACCCGGCCGCGCTGAAGAAGGAGTTGCGGAAGAACGGCACGCTTTCGCGCGAGAAGATGGAGCGAATCGCGCGCCGGCTCGACCTCAGCCTTCCGCCAGCGCGCTGATCCACTCGCGAACTACCAGCGAGACCGACTGCCGCGGCGGCTCGTGTACAGGAGCTTCGGGCGCGCGGTTTTCATCCCGCCTTCCTCGAACTGCTCGCGATGGCCGAGCATGTTCGCGACGCGGCTGACGTCCGCCTGCTGATCCGGGAGGACGAGGGTCGTGCCCTGGCCGGTGGCGCCAGCGCGGCCGGTGCGGCCGACGCGGTGGATGTAGCCCTTCGTGTCCTCCGGCGGGTCGTAGTTGATGACGTGCGCGATCGCCTCGAGGTCGAGGCCGCGCGCCGCGACGTCCGTCGCGACGAGCGTCGTCACCTTCCCGGAGCGGAACCGCTCGAGAGCGCGCTCGCGGGCGCCCTGCGTCATGTCGCCGTGCATCGCCGCTGCCTCCACGCCGTGACCGCGCAGCTTCGTGGCGAGGCGGTCGGCGCCGCGCTTCGTCCGCACGAACACGAGCGTGAGCCCGGGCTCGGCGTGCAGGAGCTCGACGAGGCGGTCGACCTTGTCGTCGGCGGTGACCGAGACGAAGCGGTGCTCGACCTCGCCGTCGGAGTGCTGGGACGGGAGCTCCGCGGAGAAGCGCGACGGATTGAGCGTGTAGGCCTGTGCGAGCGCGCCGACCTCGCCGTCGAGCGTCGCGGAGAAGAGCATCGTCTGGCGCTTCGCCGGCAGGAGGCGGACGATCCTCTCCACCTGCGGCTTGAAGCCCATGTCGAGCATCCGGTCGGCCTCGTCGAGGACGAGGATCCGGATCGCGCCGAGCGAGATCATCCGCCGGTTCGCGAGGTCGGTGAGCCGGCCAGGCGTAGCGACGACGATGTGTGCGCCCTGGAGCTTCTTGGCCTGCGCCGGTATCGGCGCACCACCGTAGGCGGCTGCGGTGCGGATTCCGAGCGGTGCGCCGAGCAACGTGAGTTCCTCCGTCACCTGCAACGCGAGCTCGCGGGTCGGGACGAGGACGAGTGCCGCCGGCGCCTCTTCATCGGTGGAAACGCACTCGATGAGCGGCAGCCCGAAGGCGAGCGTCTTGCCCGACCCCGTCGGCGCCTGGCCGAGGATGTCGCGGCCGGCGATCGCGTCGGGGATGACGAGGGTCTGGATACGGAACGGCGCGGTGATGCCGCGGGCGTCGAGCGCTTGCTCGACCTCCGCGCTCACGCCGAGCGTTGAGAAACGTTCTGACATGTGCTGTTCGACTCCTTTACTGCTGGATTCGAGAACCAAGAGCTCGAATCCTTCGGAGGAACGAGAACCTGAATCTCCCGGGACGGCCCGTGCCGTCCGTGAAATCAGGGTAGCAGCGGCAGCTTCGGCTTCACGAACTGGTATCCGAAGCGGCCTTTGATGCAGAGGTTGCCCTCGGTCACGTCGTGGTCGTCGGGGGACGAGACCTTGACGATCTCGCCGTCCTGCGTGTGGAGCGTGAGGTTGCAGCCGACGCCGCAGTACGGGCAGACCGTGTCGGTCTCCTCCTGCTCGGCCTCCCGCCAATCGCCGGCGGCGCGCAGCTCGTACTCGCTCGTCGGCATGAGCGCGCCGGTCGGGCAGACGGCGATGCAGTTGCCGCAGTAGACGCACGCCGACTCCGGCAGCGTAACGTCGAACTCGGTGGAGATGCGCGCCTCGAACCCGCGCCCGGCGACCGCGATCGCGAAGGTGTTCTGGTGGTCGACGCCGCAGGCCTCGACGCACTTGTAACAGAGGATGCACTTCGAGTAGTCGCGCATGTACAGGTCGTTGTCGAGCTTCGGGGCGGGCGCCGGAGGCGTGCCGAGGCGCTCGGGGTGCGCGTCGTATTCCGCGATGTAGCGCTGCGCGTCGGGGGCGGTCGAGAGGTCGGTCGCCGAGCCGAGGAGCTCGAGCACGAGGCGGCGGCTCGTGCGGACGCGCTCGGAGTCGGTGTGCACGACCATCCCGTCCGCGGCCTTGCGCGAGCAGGCGGGGACGAGCGTGCGGGCGCCCTCGAGCTCGACGACGCAGACGCGGCAGACGTTGACCGGCGTGAGCGTGTCGGCGTAACAGAGCGTCGGCGTCTCGATCCCGGCCGCGCGGGCGGCGTCGAGGATCGTCGCGCCCTCGGCGACCTCGGTCGTGACCCCGTCGATCGTGATCTTCACAGGAGCGCCAATCCCGACTGGACAGCGTTCGCGGCGGTCTGGCCGAGGCCGCAAATCGACGCGTCGCGCATGACCTGCGCGAGCTCTACAAGCACCGGGCGGTCGTCGCGCTCGAGCGCCTCGACCTGGCGGATGGTGCCGATCCGGCACGGGACGCACTGGCCGCACGACTCCTCGCGGAAGAAGTCGGCGATCTGGTGGATCGCGCCGCGCAGGTCTGCGTCCTCGCCGAAGACCATGACGACGCCCGACCCGAGCGTGACGTTGAAGTCGAGGGCGATGTCGAGCTCGTCCGGGCCGAGGAACGTCCCTGCGGCGCCGCCGAGCAGCACGGCTTGGGGCCGCTCGGCGCCGGCGTCCTCGAGCAGCTCGCGCAGCGAAGTCCCGAGCTCGCGCTCGTACAGGCCCGGCCGCGCGACGTTGCCCGAGAGGCAGAACAACCGCGTCGGGCGCGTGTCGCCCAGGAGGATGTGTGGGACGTTGACGAGCGTCTCGACGTTGTTGACCACTGTCGGCTTTCCGAACAAACCGACCTCGACGGGGAACGGTGGCTTGTTGCGCGGCTCGCCGCGGTAGCCCTCGATCGACTGGAACAGCGCCGTCTCCTCGCCGCAGACGTACGCGCCCGCGCCGATGCGCAGCTCGATGTCCGCGCCGCTCGCGGCAATTGCTTCTGCCATCCGTTGCTGGGCGAGCGGGTACTCGGCGCGGATGTAGACGTAGCCCTTCTCGCAGCCGGCGGCGAGCATCGCGATGGCCATCGCCTCGACTACGGCGCCGGGCTGCTCCTCCATGAGGACTCGGTCCTTGAATGTGCCAGGCTCGGACTCGTCGGCGTTGCAGACGAGGTAGTGCGGGCGCGCGGGTTGGCCCGCGACCGCGCGCCACTTCGCAGCGGTCGGGAACGCGGCGCCGCCGCGGCCGAGCAAGTCGGCCTCGTCGATCGCATCCATCACGCCGTCGGGGCCGAGCTCGCGCGCGCGGGCGAGCGCCTCGCCTGCGGGGAAGCCCTTGAGGAGCCGGTCGCCGTCGACGGGCAAGCGCGTCTCGGGAAGCTGGATCTCGCGCGGCTCCTCTCCCGCGACCGTGCGGAGCGAGGCGGGCGCGAGCTCGCACAGGCCCAGGCACGGCGACGGCACGGCGCCTTCCGGAACCTCGGCGCCGGCGAGCTTGCAGGCGAGATCCATGCAAACGTGCAAGACCTCGGCCGGACGCTCCTCGAGCGAGAGCAGCGCGTAGAACGTCGCGACGCCGTACGCCTCCGCGGGCGGGACGTCGAGGCGGCGCGACGCGTAGCCGAGCGCCCCGGGGGTCACCCAGCCGACGCGGCGCTGCGCCGCACGCAGCGCGGGAAGCAAGAGCTGCCGCCGGTGGCGGTCGCGCCGCGCAACCCGGTTCCCAGCGTCCGCCTCGACGCCGACGACAGCGTCTATCGCGTCACGTTCGGCGTCGGTCGGCGGCGCCTCGATGAGCTTGAGGTCAGGCAACGGGCTCCAAGCGGATCGCCGTGGCCTTGAACTCCGCCGTCCCCGACGCCGGGTCGGTCGCGTCGATCGTGAGGACGTTGGTCGCAACGACGTCGGGGAAGTGGAGGTTCATGAACGCGAGCCCCGGGCGCAGCGTCGCGTCGTAGCGCGCCGGTGCCTCGACAGCGCCGCGCCGCGAGACGACGCGCACGCGCGCGCCGTCGGCGACGCCGTAGCGCTCGCCGTCCTCGGGGGCGAGAAGGATCGCCTCCCCGCCGACGTGGAGCGGCGAGTCGAAACGATTGCTCTGCACACCGGTGTTGTACGACTCGAGGCGACGCCCGGTCGTCAAGCGCAGCGGGAAGTCGTCGTCCAGCGTGTCGACCGGCGGATCGTGCTCGACGGGCATGAACGGCGCGCGATCCTCCACGTGGGGGTCCCACAACCGGCCGTGGAGGAACAGCGCGCCACCATCTTCTTCGTCGAGGCACGGCCATTGGATTCCCCCGAGCTCCTCGAGCCGGGTGTAGCTCATGCCCGCGTGCATCGGCGACAGCGCGCGGACCTCCTCCCAGACGTCCTCCGCGCACGGCGACCCGAGGTCGTGACCGAGCCGGCGCCCGAGCTCGTAGACGATCTCGACGTCGTCGCGCGCGCCCTCGGGCGGCTCGACGGCCTTGCGCACGCGCTGAACGCGGCGCTCGCTCGACGTGACCGTGCCCTCCGACTCGGCGAGCGTGGACGCCGCGGGCAGGACGATGTCGGCGAGCTCGGCGGTACGCGTGAGGAACAGGTCCTGCACGACGAGATGGTCGAGGCCGGAGAGGAGCCGCTCGGCGCGCTGCTGGTCGGCCTCGCCCTGCGCCGGGTTCTCGCCGACGACGTAGACCGCGCGAAGGTCGCCGTGCTCCATCGCCTCGAACATGCCGGTGAGGTGGAGTCCCGGCTCCGGATCGATCGCTACTCCCCACGCCGCTTCGAACTTCGGCCCGGCTTCGGCGAGGTCCTGGAATCCGGTGAGCTTGTTCGGGATCGCCCCCATGTCGCCGCCGCCCTGGACGTTGTTCTGGCCGCGCAGCGGCTGCAGGCCGGAGCCCCACTTGCCGACCTTGCCCGTGAGCAGCGCGAGGTTGATGAGCGCGAAGACGTTGTCGACAGCGTTGTGGTGCTCGGTGATCCCGAGCGTCCAGCAGAGCTGCGCGCGCTCGGCGCGCCCGTACGCATGCGCGAGCTCGCGGATCGCGTCGGCCGGGACGCCGGTCACCCGCTCGGCCTCCTCGAGCGTCCACGACTCGACCGACTCGCGGTACGCGTCGAAGCCGGTCGTCGCGCGCGCGATGAACTCTTCGTCGTGGAGGCCGGCCGCGATGATCTCGCGCGCGACCGCGTTTGCGAGCGGGATGTCGGTGCCGACGTCGAGGCCGAGCCAGAGATCCGCCCACTGCGCAGACGGCGTGCGCCGCGGGTCGACGACGATCAGCTGCGCGCCCGCGTTCACGGCCTTCAAGACATGGTGGAAGAAGATCGGGTGCGCCTCGCGCGCGTTCGAGCCCCAGAGGACGATCAGGTCCGCGGCGCGAGTCTCCTCGTAGGAGCTCGTCCCTCCACCTGCGCCGAACACCGTCGCCAGACCGACGACGCTAGGGGCGTGTCAGGTTCTGTTGCAGCTGTCGACGTTGTTCGTGCCGAGGACGACCCGAGCGAACTTCTGTGTGGCGAAGTTCAGCTCGTTCGTCGCCTTCGAGCAGGAGAAGACGCCGGTCAGGGCGCCTTGGTCGCGCGCCGCGCGGAAGCCGGCGGCGGCGCGGTCGAGCGCCTCGTCCCAGCTTGCCTCGCGGAGCTCCCCGTTCTCCCGCACGAGCGGTGTCGTCAGCCGTGCGTATTTCTTGGCCATGCCTGGAATGTACTCTCGCTTCCTACCGACGAACTCCGAATTGCCCCGCATTCTTCGCGGAAGTGCAACGAATCGTTGACGGGTTCCACACTGTCTCTGTCCCGCCATACGGCGTGGGCGAGGGCGTGCGCCCCGTCAATCCGCATGGCATAGACCTCCGCCGCCTTCGCAACCCGCCTGCGCACGTCCACAGCGGACATGCCTCGCACCGCCACATTCGGGGTCAGACCCCTGGACGTGTCCGGAATGGGCGGATGCCAGGCTCGTGCGGAGGGTCGGCGAACCGCGGAACGCTAGGGTGCCCGCGTGCTGAGCGACGCGTTCCGGGCCGCGGCCGAGAGCAAGGACTTCTCGAACCTCGAAGAGATCTTCGCCGAGGACGTCACGTTCCGCAGCCCGGCCGTCTTCAAGCCGTACGAGGGCCGTGACGCGGTCGGGATGATCCTGGCCACCGTGTCGCGAGTGTTCGAGGACTTCCGCTACGCCGACCAGATCGAGACCGGCGACGCGGCGACGCTCGCGTTCAGCGCCGCCGTCGGCGACCGCGAGCTCGACGGCATCGACCTGCTGCGGTTCGACGGCGACGGGAAGGTGCGCGAGCTGGCCGTGTACATCCGCCCGCTCAGCGGGCTGCGCGCGCTCGGCGAAGCGATGCAACGCGCGCTCGCCTGACGTGGCGTCGAAGGCGGAGCTGCGCAGCACGCTCGAGGCTCGCCGCCGGGCGCTGACCCCGGACGAGGTCGCCGCCGCAAGCCGCGCCGTCTTGGAGCAGCTTCAGCAGACGGTCGACTGGTCGTCGGTCGGCTCTGTCCACGTCTACCGCTCGGTCCCGGAGTGGGGCGAGCTCGACACGAGCGCGCTCGTTGAGTGGCTCGCTGAGGAATGGCCCGAGATCGAGGTCGTCCAACCGACCCTGAGCAAGGATCAGCCGTTTCCCGAGCAGCAGTTCGACCTCATCCTCGTCCCAGCCCTCGGATTCGACCGCGAGAACAACCGCCTCGGCCTCGGCGCCGGCTGGTACGACCGCTTCGTCGGGCAGCAGCCGCGGGCGCGAAAGATCGGCATCGCCTACGAGTGGGCGCTCGTCGAGGACGGCATCCCGGTCGAGCCGTGGGACATGAAGCTCCACCGCATAATCACGCCTCGGGCCGACCCCATCCGACTCCACTTGGCGCGGCGAGAAGTCGGGGAGCACGTCATCGACGGTGGGCTCGACTACCTCGTGCGCGGGTGGGAACGACTCGCGGCTGGGGTCGAGGGAGGCAGCAAGCAGTGGGTGTGGGAAGAGTGGATGAATTACCTCGACGGACGGGAGATCATTCAGGACCTACTCGACAATGTGCCGGAGAGCAGCGCGGTTATCGCCGCCGTAGAGCAGGCAGACAAGCGGTTCGCCGCTTCCACCACCCCTACGGACGAATGCGAGTGGGGCGAGGAGAATGCGACACGGCGCGGGTGGACACGCGAGAAGAACTGGTGGTACTGGCGGAAGCCACCCACTCCGTACGAGTAAGTGCCGCTCCGTGGGTGGCGCATCGACTTTAGACGGTGCGATACCGTCCGAGACATGGCCGAAGTCGTCGTCTTCCACCATGTTCAGGGACTCACCGACGGCGTGCGCGCGTTCGCGGACGAGCTGCGCGAAGACGGCCACACAGTCCACACGCCCGACATGTTCGGCGGGCGGACGTTCGCGACGATCGACGACGGGATCGCGTTCGCGCAGGAGCAGGGCTTCGGAAAGCTCGTCCAGGGCGGCGTGGCGGCCGCCGACGATCTGCCGTCGAACGTCGTCTACGTCGGCTTCTCATTCGGCGCGATGCCGGCGCAGCAGCTCGCCCAGACGAAGCCGGGCGCGCGCGGCGCGCTGCTCATCTACGGCGTCGTGCCGTACACGGAGTTCGGCGATGCGTGGCCCGACGACGTTCCGGTGCAGATCCACGCGATGGAGAACGACGCGTGGTTCCTCGAGGACCTGCCTTCGGCGCAGGCGCTCGCCGACTCGACGGACGCTGCGGAGCTCTTCCTCTACCCCGGTGACAAGCACCTGTTCGCCGACGCCTCGACGTCCGACTACGACGCCGACGCAGCCCGGCTGCTGATGGAACGCGTGCGCGCGTTCCTCGCCGCTCTCTAGGTCTCCTCCGCGTCCAACCCCGGGGTTGACACGCATACCAGACTTGCTATATACACGCATAGCAGGTTTGCGATATCGGAGGTGACACGCGATGAGCGACGACGTCCAGGCTCAGCTCGACGATTTCGAGCGCGAGCTGACCGCACTGGCCCGGAAGTTCGAGGCCCTCCAGCGCCAGGTCGTCCACACGCCGGCCGAGACGCCCTCCCCCGTCGCGACGCCCGCAGTTCCCGCGTGGCTCCAGCGGCTCGACGAGCTCTTCCGGTCTGGAGCGCACGACGAGGCGCTCCGGATGGTCGAGTGGAACCTCGAGCAGCGCCTCATCACGTATTCCGAGCTGCAGCTCGTGGAACTGCGGGAGTACCTCCACCGCGTCGAAACGCCGGAGCAGTCTCGACGTAACGCCATGCTCGTTCTGATCGCGCACGAGCTCGGCTCCCGGCGCGCGCCTAAGCCTGCCGCGACCTCCACCGCGTACCCCGCACCCGAACGGACGCCGCCCCGCGAACCGCGCAAGCCGCGTCCGGCAATCGAGCTCGAGGACATCCTCGGCCCGCGCGCGCTCGCAATCGCCGGCGGGATCGTGACGGTGCTCGGGATCGTCTTCTTCTTCGTCCTCGCAGTCAACCGCGGCTGGATCGGACCGCACACCCGGGTCGCTCTCGGGGCGATCGCAGCCGCACTCGTCTTCGGAGCCGGCCTCGAGCTGAAGCGCCGCTACGGCCCGACGTATTCGACGCTCGCCGCCGTCGGCGCCGGCATCGCAGGCGGCTACGCGACGCTGCTCTCCGCTGCCACGCTCTACCACTTCCTCTCGGATTGGTCGGCGCTCGTCGTCGCCGTGGTGATCGCCGTAGTGGGCCTCGCGACCGCCGTCGCCTGGCGGTCGGAGATCGTCGGCGGGATCGGCTTGCTCGGCGCGATGCTCATCCCCGCCTTCATCGAGGCGCAGGGCGGCGTCAGCGTCCTCGCCACGTCCTTCGTCGCCGTCGTGTTCGCCGTACTCGCCGTCAGTTGCATCTCGATGGGATGGCGGATCCTGCTCGTCGCCGGCGCGCTCGGAAGCGCGCCGCAGCTCCTCGCACTCGCCTTCCAGCCGGGCTACCGGCATGAGTCGCCCGTGAACGTGATCGCCGTCGTGGCGGTCTTCTTCGTCCTCTATGTCGCGGCCGGCGTCGTGCTGCAGCTGCGGGTCACCTCTACGCGGGTCGATCCGTTCGCGACGCCGTTCATCCTCGGCGCGGGCTTGATCGCGGGCGGCTCACTCGCGTGGCTTCTTGCGACCAACGAGCAGCGCGGAGTCGCGTTGATGATCCTCGCCGGCGTGTACGTCCTTCCCGGCGCATTCTTCTTCACCCGGTCGCGGACACGCGATTTGAGCTCGATCCTGACCTTCGCGACCTTCACGCTCATGGCGATCGGCTTCGCCCTGCTCCTGCACGGCGACGCCGTCGCGTACGCCTGGGCTGCGGAGGCGGCCGGAGTTGCCTGGCTCGCGCGGACGGTGCGCGAGTTCCGCTTCCAGCTCTGGTCGGGCGCCTACCTCGTGCTCGCCCTCATCCACTCGCTGTTCGACGCGCCGCCACGGCACCTCGACTACCCGGGCCTGAACCCCGACGCACTGACGGCGCATCCCGCTTCGGGCGTTGGGACGGTCGTCGCCGTCGCCGTGGCCGCAGCGGTCTTCTCCTTCTACGCCCGGCCATGGAGCGAGGCCGACGTCCCCGCCGGCGAGCGCCTGCGCGACGAGGTGTACCGCGGCTTCGCCGAGGCACATCGCTCGCTGCGCCTCGGCGCTGCCTGGCTGGCTCTCGCCCTCGCGACCTTCGCAGCGTCGCTCGGCATGCTCGCCCATGTCTCGAGCTTCACCTGGGCAACCGCCGGCAACGCCGTCATATGGATGGCGATCGGGCTCGTGCTGCTCGGCTTCGGTTTCCGCCGTGGCCTCGAGCACCTCCGCCTCGGCGCGGTCGTCTGGCTCGGCCTCACCGCGCTGCTGGCGCTCGTGCAGGCGTCGCGCTTCCTCGTGGAAAACCCACGGACGGTCGCGGTCGCCGCCGTCGGCGTCGCCGCCCTGGTCGCGAGCTTCGCGTACGGGATGAGCCGGAACGAGGGCGTCGATCGGGAGCCCGTCATGTCGACGTCGATCGCCGTGATCTCGCTCGTGCTGCTCGTCTACCCGATCGTCTACCGCCTCGACGACGGCTGGGAGGGAGCTGCATTCCTCGGGCTCGCGGCTGCGTACGCGCTTCTCTCCGCTGCCCTCGGCCGGCGCGAGGCGCGCGACCCGAGCACCGTGTACTGGGCGATCGCGATCGGACTCGCAGCCGTCGCCGACGTCTTGCTCCTCCACGCGACGTTCCAGGTGCTCGGCTGGGCCGCCGCCGGTGTGGCGATCGGATGGCTCGCCCGCCGCGTGCGCGAGCCGCGGCTCTACCTCGGCGGCGCGGCCCTCGTCGCGCTCGCCCTCGCTCAGGCATTCGTGCTGCAGGCACCGCCGAGGCATCTCTTCGTGACGCTCGCGAACCCGGCGTACGGGACCGCGTCGATCTTCGTCGCAGCGGCCGCCGTCGCGGCGCTCGCGTACTTCGCGCGCGCTGAGCTCGGCCGGCTGGGACGCCTTCGCACCGCGCCGCGCTGGCTCGCGGGAGGACTCGCGGTCTACGGCCTCTCCCTCCTGATCCTCGATCTCGTCGAGCGCATCTCGGACGCGCCCGAGCTCTACACCGAGTTCCAGCGCGGGCAGACCGCGGTCAGCGCCTTCTGGGGACTGCTCGGGCTCGGGCTCCTCTACGTCGGCCTGAAGCGGCGGTCGCGCCCGCTGCGGATCGCCGGCCTTGCATTCTTCCCGATCAGCCTGGCGAAGATCTTCCTCTTCGACCTGCCCTCGCTCAGCTCGGTGACGCGCGCGCTGTCGTTCCTCGCGGTCGGCGGCGTGCTCCTGCTCGGCGGCTTCTTCTACCAGCGGCTGATGTCCGCCCGGGACGAGACGCCGCCGGCTACTTCACCGCCTGCTTGACGAGCTTCGTGATCTTCGCCTCGTCGGCGGCGGTGAGCTTCGTGACGGCGTAGACGGTCGGCCACATCCCGCCCGAGTCGAGCTTCGCCGGCTCGTTGAAGCCGAGCTCGGAGTAGCGCATCTTGAACTTGCCGGCGTTCTTGAAGAAGCAGACGACCTTGCCGTCGGCGTTCGCGTAGGCCGGCATCCCGTACCACGTCTTCGGCAACAGCTGGGGCGCTGCCTTGCGGACGAGGCCGTCGATCTTCTTCGCGAGGGAGCGGTCGGCGGGCGTCATCTTCTTGAACGCCTCCTGAATCGCCTTCTCGCCGTCCTGGCTCTCCTTCAGCTCCTTCGCGCGGGCGCGCATCGCGGCCTTCTCCTCGGCCGAGAACTTCTCGCTCATCGGATTCCTTCCACTGGGCTGCTTGACATGGTTGCCCCCAGTATGAAAGAGTCGTCGTGTCGAAGCCCGTGGACTGCGCAAGCGGTTTGCGGGCTTTGACATTTCTGCGTCCGGTTGCTCAGCCGAGCGGGCGCGTCTCGACCACGCGCGAGTCTGCGAGCTGCGGCACGACGCATCCGCCGACCGCCCACAGGCGCTGGTCGACCGCGAAGAGCCCGAGCGCGTGGCGCGGCACCCGGAGCTGTGGGCCGAGCACCCAGCCGTGGCCCGGCACGTAGCGCTCGAACACGTCCTCGGAGACGGCGTAGACCTCGCCCCCCGCGGCCGTCGCCCCCACCATCGCGAGCGGCTTGACGAGACGCGGGCCGGCGCGCCAGCGGTTGGTGCTCGGCGAGTAGATCCAGACGGAGCGGACGCGCTCGCCATTCCGGTCGAAGCCGCCGATCGACCAGAGCTCCTTCCGGAAGACGACGAGCGCCTCGGTGTGCAGCGCTTGCGGGAGCGGAGCGGCCGTGCTCCACCGCTGACCGTCGAAGACGAACACCGTGCGGACGGGGTCGAACCCGCGGACACCGCCGGCGACGTACAGCTTGCCGCCGAGCGCCGCCGCGGCGGCGTTGTAGCGCGGCACGGGCAGCGGCAGCGAGGACGACCAGCGGTGCGTGCGCGGGTGGTACGCGAGCACGCGCCGCGTGACCTTGCTCGGAGTCTGGCCGCCGATTACGTAGAGCGAGTTGCGGTACGCCGCTCCGGCCGCCGCCCGCGCGAGTCGCGGCTGATCAGGCAGCCGGCGCCATTGGTTGAGCAGGGGATTGAAGCGCTCGAGGCGCGCGACGTACGTCCCGCTCGCGCCGACCATCCCGCCGGAGACGTAGATCTTTCCCGCAATCGCCGCCGCAGCGAAGTACGACCGGCGCTCCGGCATCGACGCTGCCGACCGCCACTCCGGCGATGGCCCCGCACTTGCCGCCGCGCTCCAGACGACGGCCGCGAGCGCCGCGCCCACGAGCGCGACGCGCATCAGAACCCTTCGGCGAGCGCGTGCGAGAGCTTGCGGCGCTCCTGTTTGCGCTCCCGCATGCGGCGCGGGTCGGGCACCGGCACGGCCGCGAGCAGCGCGCGCGTGTAGTCCTCCTTCGGGTTGTTGTAGACCTCCGTCGCGGTGCCCGTCTCGATGAGCACGCCGCCGTTCATCACTGCGATGTGGTCGCTCATCGCCCGCACGACGGCGAGGTCGTGCGCGACGAAGAGGTACGTGAGGCCGAGGTCGCGCTGGAGGTCCTTGAGGAGGTTGAGGATCTGCGCCTGGATCGAGACGTCGAGCGCCGACACCGGCTCGTCACAGACGATGAGCCGCGGATTGAGCGCGAGCGCGCGGGCGACGCCGATGCGCTGCCGCTGGCCGCCCGAGAACTCGTGCGGGTAGCGATTCGTGAAGTCGGGGTTGAAGCCGACTACCTCGAGGAGCTCGCGCACGCGGTCGGTGCGGCTTCGCCGCGTCCCGATCCCGTGCACGACGAGCGGCTCGGCGACGATGTTCCCGACCGTCATGCGCGGGTTGAGCGAGGAGTACGGGTCCTGGAAGACGATCTGCATCTCTCGCCGCATCTCGCGGAGGTCGTGGCGGCTGAGCTCCGTCATCTCCTTCCCCATGAAGCGGACGGACCCGCTCGTCGGCTTCAGAAGCTGGAGGATGCAATAGCCGGTCGTCGACTTGCCCGAGCCGGACTCGCCCACGAGCCCGAGCGTCTCGCCCTCGCGGACCTCGAGCGAGACACCATCGACCGCCTTGACGTGGCTGACCGTCCGGTCGAGCAGCAGCCCTTCCTTCACGGGGAACCACTTGTGCAGGTCGGTGACCTTGAGGAGCGGCTCGGAGGAGCTCGTGCTCATCGCGTTGCCACCTCCGGTTTGCCCGCGCGCTCGCTCGCCGGATGCGCGGTCCGGACGAAATGGCCCGGTCGGATCTCGCGCAGCTCCGGCGTGTGAGCCGCGCAACCGTCGTTGCGGTCGGCGTACTTGCAGCGCGGCGCGAACCGGCACGCGTCGGGTAGGTCGACGAGGTCCGGCGGCCGGCCGGGGATCGCGACCAGACGGCCCTCGCGTACGCCCGCGTCCTCGATCTGCGGCAGCGCGCCGAGCAGCGCTTCCGTGTACGGGTGCTCGGGATTGTCGAAAAGATCCTCCGCGGTCGCACGCTCGACGATCTGTCCCGCATACATGACCGCGATCTCGTCGGCCGACTCGGCGACGACGCCCATGTCGTGCGTGATGATGATCATCGACATCTGGTGCTCGATCCGGAGCTCCTCGAGCAGGTCGAGGATCCCCGCCTGCACAGTCACGTCGAGCGCGGTCGTCGGCTCGTCGGCGATCAGCAGCTTCGGGTTGCAGGAGAGCGCGATCGCGATCATCACGCGCTGGCGCATCCCGCCCGAGTAGCGGTGCGGATAGTCGTCGAGCCGCTTGCGGGCGTTCGGGATTTTCACCTCTTCGAGCAGCTCCACCGCCCGCGCGCGCGCCTGGCTCGTCGAGAGGTCGAGGTGGCGCCGCATCGTCTCCGTCAGCTGCAGACCAATCGTCAGCGTCGGATTGAGCGACGTCATCGGATCCTGGAAGATCATCGCGATCTCGTGGCCGCGGATGTCCTCGAGCTCTCGTTCGGGCAGACGTATGAGGTCACGGCCGTCGAAGCGCACCTCGCCGCTGACGATGCGCGCGTTGTCGCTCAGGAGCCGCATGATCGAGAGCGCAGTCACCGACTTCCCGCAGCCGGACTCGCCGACGATCCCCAGGGTTTTTCCCTTCTCGACAGAGAAGCTGATCCCGTCGACGGCGTGGACGTCGCCGCGGCGCGAGCGAAAGTACGTGCGGAGGTCGTCGACTTCGAGCAGCGCCATCGCTCTAGGCCGCCGTGTTCGTTCGGGGGTCGAGGGCGTCGCGGAGGCCGTCGGCGATGAAGAACGCACTGAGGATCAGCCAGGCAATCGCGGCGCCCGGGATGACGATGAGTATGGGGTGGGACAGGAACTGCTCTTTGCCATCCTCCGCCAGCGAGCCCCATGACGCCGCCGGCGGATTGATCCCGAGCCCGAGGTATGAGAGGAACGCCTCGCCGAGCACGACGCCGGGAAGCTCGAGGAAGACGAACACGAGGAGGACGCCGAGCGTGTTCGGCAGAAGGTGCCGGAACAGGATGCGGGACCAGTTCGCGCCGATTGCGCGCGCGGCGCGCACGTAGTCGTTCTCCTTGAGCGAGATGATCTGGCCGCGCATGACGCGGGCGGTGGTGAACCACGAGGCGATCGTCAGCGCGACCACCATCGTCCAGAAGTTGACGGTGCCGAAGATCGCGAGGGTGATGATCGCGAACGGCAGGTACGGGAGCCCGTAGAGCGCGTCGAGGAAGCGCATCATCGCGTTGTCGAGCCAGCCGCCGATGAACCCGGAAATGGCGCCGTAGAGGATCCCGATGACCATGATCGCCATCGTGCCGGCGATGCCGATCCCGATCGAGACCCGGCCGCCGAGCGCGGTGCGGACGAAGAGGTCGCGGCCGAACTGGTCCGTGCCGAACGGGTGCGCCCACGACGGGCCCTGATACGCGAGGCTGAAGTCGACGGCGTTCGGGTCCAGGCTGTCGAAGATCGGGATGAACACGACGTAGGCGAGCATGAGCACGAACGCGACCATCGAGATCAGGGCGGCGCGGTTCCGGACGAAGCGGCGCAGCGCGTCGCGCCACAGGCTCGTCTGGTTGATCGCCGCGCCGGCCTCGTAGCTCTTCTCGTCCTGCTCGCGCGAGACCGTGACCTCGCGCATCTCCTCGTCTTGCGGGTTGAGCACCATCAGCTGCGCGCGTCCCTGGTCCGCGGGTCGAGGAAGCCGTACAGGATGTCGACGACCATGTTCGCGACGATGATCAGAATTGAGAGCAGCACGGTGATCGCCATCACGGTGGAGTAGTCACGCCCGTTTACGGACGTCACGTAGTACCGGCCGATGCCGGGGATCGAGAAGATGTTCTCGATGATGAACGAGCCGGTGACGAGGAAACCGAGCAGCGGCCCGGCCGCGGTCACCGCGGGGATGAGGGAGTTGCGAAGGACGTGGACGACCACGACGCGCTTCCAGCGCAGGCCCTTCGCCTTCGCCGTGCGCACGTAGTCCTGCTGCAACGTCTCGAGCATCTGGCCGCGGACGATCCGGGCGAAGTACGTCAGCGGACCGAGGCTCAGCGCGACGACGGGTAGCACCTTCGTGCTCCACGAGTCCCAGCCGAACACCGGGAACCAGTTCAGCTGCCCCGAGAAGTAGTAGATGAGCAGCACCGCGACGAGGAACGACGGCAACGCGAAGCCGAGGTTGGCGAAGAGCATGGCTAGGTAGTCCGAGAGCTTGTTCGCGCGCAGCGCCGAGAGGATCCCGAGCGGTACGCCGACGAGGATCGCCAGCAGCATCGCGAGGCCGCCAAGCTCGGCCGAGACGGGGAATGTCCTCGAGACGATGCCGTTCACATCCTGGTTTCGGAGGACGAGCGACGGCCCAAGGTGGAACGTGAAGATGTCCTCCACGTACTTCCCGTACTGGACGTACCACGGCTTGTCGAGGCCGAAGTTCCGGTTGAGGTTCGCCAGCACCGCAGGCGGAACGGCGCGTTCCGACTTGCGGAACGGGCTGCCCTTGATCCCGCGCATCATCCAGAACGTCATGAAGATGACGAGGAGGATGATGGGAATCGTCCAGAGGACGCGACGAACGACGAACTTCAGCATGCCCGGTCCTTTCCTGCCCGTATCGGGTGCTTCGAAGCGGGACCGGGCCTCT
>JAWVDC010000156.1:0-10158 GCA_033857715.1 Gaiellaceae bacterium
GCCGGTCGAGCGGACGTGGCCGACGGCGCGCTCGGCGGCGGCGGTGATCTCGCGAACGTCGGTCGACGCGAGCCGCGCCGTCTCGACGCCGAACGCGGCGGCGCGCGCCTCGACGTCCCCGGCGATCTGCAGGCTCGACGGCGTCGACTGCGCGTAGCCGTTGTGCTCGACGACGACGAGCAGCGGCAGCTTCCACAGCGACGCGTAGTTGAGGCTCTCGTACACGACGCCCTGACCGAGCGTGCCGTCGCCGATGAAGACCGTCGAGACGCCACCTTCGCGCTTCTCGCGCTGCGCGAGCGCGATGCCGGTCGCGAGCGGCACGGTCGAGCCGAGCACGCCGTTCGAGTAGAAGTTCGCGGCGCAGAGGTGCTGGCTGCCGCCCTTGCCGCCGCAGACGCCGCCCTCGCGCCCGAGGATCTCGCGGAGCAGGCCGTCGACGTCGTCGGTCAGCGCGAGGTAGTGGCCGTGGCAGCGGTGATTGGAGACGACGACGTCGCGAGCCGGGTCGAGGTTCGCGACGACACCGACGGCGTCCGCCTCCTGGCCGATGCACGTGTGCGTCGTCCCCGAGATCTCCCCGCGCGCGAACAGGTCGAGCAGCGTCTCCTCGAACCGCCGGATGAGATACATCGTCGAATAGAGCTGCTCGAGCCCGGTCGTGCGAGTCTCGTTTGCGCCTGTGTCGACCGCTTTGGCCATCTCCAGCAGGTTAGAGATACCCGAGGTCGGCCAGGCGCGATTCGACCTTCGCCGTGTCCTCGTCGCTGACCTCTGGCTGCTCGAGAACGCCGAGCTCTTCGTATAGGACGGCGCGCAAGTCGGCGGGCACGTCGTCGGGGACGCTGTGCTGCTCGCGCGGGTCGGTGTCGAGGTTGTACGCCTCTTCCTCCCCGCTCTCGACGTGGACGAGGAGCTTCCACGGCGCGCGTCGGACGCACAGCTGCGAGACGCTACCGGCATCGGTGCCGACGATCCAGAGGTCGCGCTCGGGAGCGGGCGCCTCTCCGCGGGCGGCGGCGGCGAACGAGACGCCGTCCGTGCCCTCGAGCGGGACGCCCGCGAGGTCGAGCAGTGTCGGCGCGAGGTCGACGAGACTCACGGGCGTCTCGATAGCCGTCCCGGCCTCGACGCCGGGCGCGGCGAGGATGAGCGGCACCTCGACGACCTCCTCGAAGAGCGTCGCACCGTGCATGTGGTACGTGCCCTTCACGTCCTGCTTGTCCGCGAACCGCTCGCCCCACGACTCGCCGTGGTCGGCCGTGAAGACGAGAGCGGTGTCGTCGCGCAGGCCGAGCGCGTCGAGCTCGCCGAGGAAGCCGGCGAGGAAGTGCTCCGACGAACGCTCGACGGCTTGCGCATACGACTCGCGCAGCGCCTCGAGCGCGGAGGCGCTGTCCGACTGGATGCCGCTCATGATCGACGCCTTCGCGGCCTTCCACTCCATCCGCTCGGCGTGGTCGACGTCGTATGGCATGTGCGTCGCCCAGCTGTGGAACCACAGGACGAACGGCCGGTCGCGGTGCTCGCGCAGCCACGCGACGGCGCCGTCGAGGGTCTCGCTCGTGCCGGCCACGTTCGCGTCGGGAAAGCCCTTGAAGAGGAAGTCCTCGTCGAAGACGAAGCTGCCGGTCGCGTAGCCGTTCGCCGCGGCCACGGTGAAGAGCGTCGGGATGGCCGGGTCGAGCGTCGCGTCCCAGTGGAGGTAGCGGTGGTGGTGCGGATAGAGGCCGGTGATCATCGAGGTCGTGGACGGGCACGTCCACGGTGCGGCGGCGTACGCCTCGTCGAATCGCGCACCGCTCGCCGCGAGCTCGTCGATCGTGCGCGTGTTGATCCGGCGGGAGCCGTAACAACCGACGTGATCGGTGCGCAGCGCGTCGGAGACGTAGACGATGAGGTTCATGCGCTGAGTTCGGCCGCCAGCGAGCGCCCGCGCATGTCCTCGGGAACCGGCATGCCGAGTAGCTCGAGGACGGTCGGCGCGATGTCGAGGAGCTGCGCGTCGACCGTCCCGTGCGCACCGACGCCGGCGCCGGCCGCGATCCACATCCCGTCCTGCGCGTGGTTCGCGTCGTCGGGCCCGGTGTCGTTCTCGAAGGTGTGGATGCCCTCGTCGCCGCCGATCGTCGCGACCGAGCGCCAGAGCAGGTCGCCGAAGATGACGATCAGGTCGGGCGGAACACCTTCGGGCTTCTCGTACAGCTCCTCGGGCGTGTACGCCTTGGTCGGGATCGGGTTGCCGTTCTCGTCGGGAATCGCCTCGAGCCTGCGAGCGAGGTCCGCGCGCACGCGTTCGTAGTCGGCGGCCGGCACCGTCCCGTTCGGCTCGCGGCCCTCGACGTTGAGGAAGATGCGCGCGTAGTAGCCGCCGTCGCCCCACGCAGTCGTCCGCGACCAGTCGATGCCGAGCTTCTCCGGGGTCGTCACGCCGTCGGGCTCACCCTCGAGCGCGAGCAGGCCTTCGCGGCGCAGCCACTCGTTGACGCGGATGCCGCCGTCGAGCCGCTTGGCGCCGTGGTCGGAGACGACGAGCACGAGCGTGTCGTCGTCGGCATGACGGAGGAGGCCGCCGATCAAGCCGTCGAGATGGACGTAGTAGTCGCGGATCGACTGCTCGAAGCGGTTGCCGGGCTCGTACTTGCGATGCTCGGTGTCGAGGTACTTCCAAAAACCGTGGTGGATGCGGTCGGTGCCCATCTCGACCATCGCGAAGAGCTGCCATGGGCGCGTCTCGGCGAGGTGGTCGGCGAGCTTGAAGCGCTTGTCCGTCATCTCGTAGATCTGCTCGAGCAGCGGATCCTTGTCATCGCTGCGGAAGCCACTCGCATCGAACATGTAGTCCCCGACGAGATCGCGGATCTCGTCCTTCAGCGCGGGCGGATACGTGTACGGGCTGTCGAGGCCCGGCGTGAGGAAGCAGCCGACCATGGCGCCGCGGAGCGGTTTCGGCGGATACGTCCCCGGGACGCCGAGCACGACGGATTGGCCGCCCGCTTGTCCGATCAGATCCCACAGTCGCGGCGGCTTGATCCGCGTCGAGTCGGCGATGAACTTCCCGTCGTACGTGTGGTCCGAGCGGTTCCGGAAGCCGTAGACGCCGAGGTCACCGGGCGTGCGGCTCGACATCATGCAGCTCCACGCGGGGACGGTGATCGGCGGGATGACGGAGGTCAGCCGGCCGGACACGCCGCGGTCCATGAGGCCCGAGAGCACCGGAAGGTCGTCGCGCCAGCGCTCGAGCACGAGCGAAGGCTCGGCGCAGTCGAGCCCGATGATCATCACGCGCTCAGCTCTGGACACGGTCACCCCAGTGCGCCTGCTCGGAGAAGATCTCGCGGAGTGAGGCCCCTTCCTCGTGCCGCGCGATCTGGCGCTCGGCGGCGTTTCGTTCGGGGATCGCGAGGTAGTCGGCGGCGCCGAGCTCCTCCGCGACGGGCCGCACCCACTCGAGGAGCTGCTCGACCCGCGCACGCGCCGCGATGGGCGTGCCTCGCTCGAAGTCGATGAGCTCGCCCGAGAGGCCGTAGCGGATCGCGCGCCAGAGGTTCTCCTCGATCAGCCGGTTCGGCAGCTCCGGCAGCGGCTCGCCCTCGTCGAGCGCGCGCGCGATGCGCGCCGTGAGCGAGTACGCGAGGGCCGCGAGCGAGCGCGACTCCGCGACGTCGGGCTGCGCGTCGCAGATGCGGATCTCGACGGTCGGGAACACGAGATGCGGGCGCACGCTCCACCAGATCTGCGTGTGCTCGGTGATCGAGCCGGTCTCGTAGAGGAAGCGGACGTACCGCTCCCACTCCTCCCAGCCGCCGAGCGCGTCGGGGACGCCGCATCGCGGGAACATGCGCGTGAACACCTGCGTGCGCGCCGAGTGGAGCCCGCTGTTCACGCCTTCGACGAACGGCGAGCTCGCGGAGAGGGCGAGCAGCTCCGGCAGGTAGGCGCGGAGGGCAGAGCAGACCTTGATCGCGCGGTCGGGGCCCTTGATCCCGACGTGCACGTGGAGGCCGAAGGTGTTGTTGCGCCAGACGACGTAGCGGAGGATCTCGTCGTTGCGGCGGTAGTGCGGCGTGTCGATGATCCGCTGGTCCTGCCACGAGCTCCACGGGTGAGTTCCCGCGGCGGAGAGGCCGATTCCGAGCGGATCCGCGAGGGCGCGGAGCTGCTCGCGGCGCTCGGGGAGGAGCGCAGCGGCTGCGGCGAAGGTGTCGCAGCGGCCGGTGCGGATCTCGACCTCGGAGGCGATGAGCTCGCCGACGAGGTGCTCTTCGAGCGGCGTGCCCGGGGCGGCGGCCTGCAGCTCCTCGAACCGGTTGGTGAGCTCGAGCGTCTCGGGGTCGAGAAGCGCGAACTCCTCCTCGACCGCGACCGTGAAGTCGGGGACGGATTCGAACTCCGCGCGCGACTGCGCGAGGAGCTCCTCGTAGCCGATCTTCTGGGCGTCACCCACCGGAAAAGCCTAGTGCCGTGCCTTGACACCGCGTAAGGCCATGTCCCTTCCAGACACGTCTGGTGCCAGGCACCAGACGTGTCTGAATTGGACATCGCTTGGCTCAACCATGCGGCGCCGTGTCCGTCGAAGCCACGTCCGGTGCCTGGCACCAGACGTGGCGCGTCGGGACATGTCCGCGCAGGTCAGGCGAGGAGGCGTTTCGCGACGATGGGCCAGCTCCAGCGCGCTTCGACGGCCCGGCGCGCCGCGAGGCCGAGGTCGGCGCGATGCTCGTGAGGAAGCGCAAGGATGGCGGCGAGGCGGACGCGAAGCGCATCGGCATCTCCGGTCGGGCAGGAGATCAGCTTGGCAATCTCGGCGCCGACCTCCGCGCCGATCCCCGCTGCGACCTCGGCAAGGCCCGAGTGCGCGGAGACGACCGGGAGCACTCCCGCAGCCGCAGCCTCCGCCGCGACCATCCCGAACGCCTCGGGGAAGATCGACGGCACGACCGCCACGTCGCAGAGCGGCAGGAGATGGACGAGGTGCCGATGCTCGAGCTGGCCGGTGAAGAGCGTTCCCGCCGGCGCGAGGCGCTCGAGCTCGTCGCGGTAGTCGCCGAAGCCGACGACGACGGCGCGCGCGTCGAGCCCGTCAAGCGCCTCGAGCAGCACCTGGACGCCCTTGTTCTCGATGAGCTTGCCGAAGTAGAGGACGGTCGGCGCGTCGGCCGCGAAGAACTCCGCGAAATCCACGGGCACGTCATGCGCCTCCCGCACGAGCGCGGCCAACGCCTCGCCGCGCGGCTCCGGCCGGAACTCGTCCACGTCGACGCCGGGCGGCACGATCTCGACGCGGTCGGTGTGGCCGCACACCTCCTCGAGCACCTCCCGAATGTGCTCGGACCCGGCGTACACGACATCCGCGCCCGCAAGCGTCTCGGCCCCCCACGCTGCGAGGTCGGGACGGTCGCGCATCGCGTACTCGAGCTCGGAGCCGTGCGCCTTCACGCGGTACGGCACCCCGCTCGCAGCACCGACGGGCGCGCCGAGCACGACGTGGTTCGCGAAGACGAGATCCGCCGGCCCGAGCTCGCGCAGCGCGGCAGCATTCGCCTCGACATACGCCGCACGCTGCTCCGGCGTGAAGTCCACGAGCAGCCGCGCCTCGACGCCCTCGTACTCGTCGAGGACGAACACAGGCATCAGCCCGGCGGGCAGCTCAGGGACGACCACGCGCGCGCCACCAAGGTCGAACCGCTCGGGATGCCGCTCCTGACACACGACGGTCACGTCGTGCCCGGCCCGCATCCACTCGCGCGCGATCGACCGGGTGTAGACGTTCGACCCGGTGCCGCCGAGCAGATAGCCGTGCCAAAGAAGGATCCGCACGTGGCGGACGCTACGTCAGGCGGCGGCGAGCGAGGTGCGCAAGGGGCAGAACAATGCCAAGCGCCAGGCCGGGAGCGGCGGCCAAGGTCACGACCGGGGAGTGATATGCCCCCGACGGGCGGGTCAAATACCCCACGACGGGCGGAACCAGAGAGACCGAAACTCCGAGCGCAACCGCCGCGAGCCGTGGCGCGAGCCAACCGAGCGTCACCGCCGGCACGAGCAATAGCCCGGCGGGCCAGAGCAGGAAGAGGAAGCCGTGACCCCAGTTCTCGCGCGCAAGGACGGCGAGCAGCGCTGCAGCGGCGAGAGCGAGCGGCACATGGAGCAACGAGCGTCGGCGCGAGGGTGCCGCTGCCGTCGCGAGCGCGAGAACGATCGCCGGAGCAAGCCAATCCTGGTGGAGCGGATACGCGTCCGCCCACCCCCAGGGCGAGATCGCGTTCATGTGCCCGGTGCCGTGAGGGGCGAGAAGCAGAGCGTCGTAGCCGACAATGCCGACGTTCGCGAGAGCCGCGCAGACTGCCAGCGGGCGGATTGCCAGCGCGAGACCGAGGACGATCCCAGCGGCGGCGACGGCGAAGGCGATCCACCACCAATCGACGACATTCGGGTTCGGGAGGAAGAAGCCGCAGCACGGATAGCTGTGATCGAACGGTTCCGCATCAACCGCCAAGGAGATCCCGAACAGCGCGATGGCGAGGTTGGCGACCGCGAAGACACCGGCCAACACCGCGGCGCCGTCCTGAACCGAGGTATCCGCCTCCGTGGCGTGCAGACGCTGCCGGAGGCCGGCGCCGACGAGCGAGATCGCCTCGCGGGTCGTGCGCCACGGCGAGCCGTTCGCGGCAAGCAGGGCCGTGTCGACGAGCTCGCCGCTTCGGCGCGCGCGGTAGTCGCGCGGGAACGCACGGCAGGCGAGCGCGAGCAGCCACTGCGTCATGTCGCTGCCCTGGCGGCTCGCGTCTCGACGACGAGCGCCGCGCGTCGCATGCGGCTCGCCTCGGCCGCGAGCGCCGAATGCCCGTCCTGGGTCAGCGTGTACGCGCGACGCACGCGTCCCTCCACCTTCTCCTCTTCCCCGGCCTGGACGAGTCCCGACTCAACGAGGCGATCGAGCGCGCCGAACAGCGTGCCGGTGCTGAGCCGCACTTCCCCGCCGGAAAGCTCGGCCGCGCGACCGATGATCGCGTAGCCGTGGAGCGGCCCGTCGAGCAGCGCGGCAAGCACGAAGTACGTCGAGCGCCGAATCTCCATGCAGGCCCGACTATATGTCGTCCGACGACATGTCGTCAAGCGCGCTAGGTCAGATGGAAGTACAGCGCGTACAACAGCTCGACAGCGGGGTTCGACGTGTGCACGGTCACGTCGGCCGGCGTCTCGAGGAGCGCCTCGGAGTAGTTGAAGACGATCTTCACGCCCGCCGCGACGAGATCGTCGGCCGCCTGCTGCGCCGACTCCGCCGGAACCGCGAGGACGCCGACGACGACGTTGTGCTCGCGCACGAGCTCGCCGAGCCGCTCGTACGGCTCGACGTTGACGTGGCCGATCGGCTCGCCAACCTTCGACGAATCGGTGTCGACGACGGCGGCGATGTTGATCCCGTGCTCGGCAAAGATCGAGGACGACGCGATCGCCTGCCCGAGCCGCCCCGCCCCGACGAGCGCGACGTTGTGCTGGCCCTGCGTGCGCAGGATCCTGCGGATGATGTCGAGGAGCGAGTCGATCGAATAGCCGACGCCGCGCTTGCCGAACTTCCCGAACGCGGAAAGGTCGCGCCGGATCTGCGTTGCGTTGATGTTCGTGTACTCCGCGATCTCCTGCGACGAGATGCGCGACTTGCCCATCTTCTTCGCCTGCGTCAGCACCTGGAGGTACCGGGAGAGGCGCGCCGCCACTCCGACGTTCAGACGATCCGCCACCCAACCGTTCTAGCAAGACGGGGGAACCCATGGTTCCCCCATCCGCCCCCTCCTTCATGCTTGCTCACAACGAACCGGGCTCCCGCTCCGGGAAGAGCGCGGTCTTCCCTCCGCGAGCAGACTCCGGTGCACCAACGGCCCTACTGCAGAAGGGCATTGCGCAGCGCGTCTGGGTGTACGTGATACGTGAACCGGCGCCGCCCGTTGATCTCAACGACGGGGATCCACTCGCGGTACTCCGCCTCGAGTGCCGGGTCGCCGTCGATGGCGACCTCGCGCAGTGCGAACCCGAGCTCGTCGCGTGCCGCATACACGACACGCCGCGCCGCCTCGCAGAGATGGCAGCCGGCCGCGCTGTAGAGCGTGACCTCCGGCAGCGTTACGGATATATCCCGCGGGTGACCGTCGCCTCGGCGACGCGCTGCACGGCGAGCCCGTACGCGGCGACGCGCATCGGCAGGTTCCGCTCCTTCGAGACCGCCCAGGTCTCGTCGAACGCCTTGCTCATGATGTCGTTGAGCTTCGCGTTCACCTCGACCTCCTTCCAGAAGTACTCCTGGAGCCCCTGAACCCACTCGAAGTACGAGACGACGACGCCGCCCGCGTTTGCGAGGACGTCGGGGAGAATGAGGATGCCCTTCTCCTCGAGGATCGCGTCGGCGGACGGCGTGACCGGGCCGTTCGCGCCCTCGCAGATGATGGATGCCCTGATCCGGTCGGCATTCTCGTCCGTGATCACCTGCTCGAGCGCGCACGGAGCGAGGATGTCGCACTCGAGCTCGAGGAGCTCCGCGTCGGTGATGACCTCTCCGTCCTTCAGGCCGGCAAGCGAGCCGGTCTCACGCTTGTGCGCGAACGCGGCGGGGACGTCGATGCCTTTCGGGTTCGACAGCGCGGTCGTCGAGTCGGAGATGCCGATGACGATGCAGCCTTCCTGGTGGAGGAACTGCGCGAGATAGCTGCCGACGTTGCCAAAGCCCTGCACGACGACCTTCATGCCGGCGAGCGAGCGGTCGAGCTTCGCTACGGCGTCACGCAGGATGAACAACGCTCCCCGGGAGGTCGCCTCCTCCCGGCCGAGCGAGCCGCCGATGACGAGCGGCTTGCCGGTCACGACGCCGAGGACGGAGTGTCCCTTGTTCATCGAGAACGTGTCGAAGATCCACGCCATCGTCGTGCCGTCCGTGCCGACGTCCGGTGCCGGGATGTCCTTCTCCGGGCCGATCTCGTTGATGATCTCGGTCGTGTAGCGGCGGGTCATGCCCTCGAGCTCGCGGCGCGACATCTTCTTAGGGTCACAGGTGATGCCGCCCTTCGCGCCGCCGAACGGGATGTTCATGAGCGCGCACTTCCAGGTCATCCACATCGAGAGCGCACGCACCTCGTCGAGGGTGACGTCGGGGTGGTAGCGGATCCCGCCCTTAGACGGGCCGCGGGCGATGTTGTGCGTGACGCGGTATCCGATGAAGACCTGCGTCGAGCCGTCGTCCATCGTGACGGGGATCGAGACCTCGATCGCCTTCTTGCAGCGGCCGAGAACCGAGACGAGGTTCGGGTCGACGTCGAAGGTGTCGGCGACGCGCGCGAGCTGCTCCCGGGCAAGCTCGAAAGGGTTCTCGCGTAGGTGCGACATTCCTACCGCGGCCACTGGTCCCGGAGCTTAGCGCGATGCGTAGGCGTCGAGCGAGAGATAGCGCGGGTACGGGACCGGCTCGATCCAGCGCGCCGCCGACGCGATCATCGCGGCGTTGTCGGTGCAGAGCGCCAGCGGCGCGGCGGCGGCTTCCGGGAGCGCGGCCCGCAGCTCGGAGTTCGCAGCGACGCCGCCGACGATCGCGATCCTGTCGCGGCCCGCGTGCTCCGCCGCCTCGCGCACGCGCGCCACGAGCGCGCGGACGATCGCCCGCTGGTACGACGCCGCGAGGTCGGCGCGGCGCACCTCGAGCTCCGCCTCGCCGAGGTCGCGCACGGCGTAGAGGAGCGCGGTCTTGAGCCCGGAGAACGAGAAGTCGAGACCGTCGAGGCGCGCAACGGGAAAGTCGAACGCGGCGGGGTCGCCGTCGCGCGCGAGCCGGTCGATCTCCCCCCCGCCGGGATACCCCAGCCCGAGGAGACGCGCCCCTTTGTCGAATGCCTCGCCCGCGGCGTCGTCGCGCGTCGTCCCGAGCACCTCGCGCTCGGTATGCGAGCGCACGTCGAGGAGGAGCGTGTGCCCACCACTCGCGAGCAAGCAGAGGAACGGCGGGTCGAGCGGATCCGGCCCGAGGTAGAGGGAAGCGACGTGCCCGTCGAGGTGGTCGACTCCGATGAGCGGCAACCGCCGCGACCACGCGATCGCCTTCGCGGCCGAGAGCCCGACGAGCAGAGCACCGATCAGGCCGGGGCCCTGCGTCACCGCGACGCGGTCGACGTCGTC
>JAWVDC010000157.1:0-2838 GCA_033857715.1 Gaiellaceae bacterium
CGTCGGGATGCCGAAGAGGAGGACCGCCGGGACGCCGAGCTCGTGCACGATCCCGGCCTCCTCGACCGCATGCGAGATCGAGAGGCGGTCGATGCCGGGCATCGACTCGATCGGCGTGCGCTTGTCGGTCCCGAGCTCGATGAAGAGCGGGTACACGAGGTGCGACGGGGTGAGCTCCGTCTCGCGCACCATGTCGCGCAGGAGCCCGGTCGCGCGCAGGCGGCGCATGCGGGTAGCCGGAAAAGCCATCTCGAAGATTGTAGGACCCTTCCAACTAGGCGAAGCGCCGCAGGGCGACACGTGCCAAAACGCCGAAGCCCGCGAACAACGCCGCCAGGTGCAGCAGCGCGCCGCCGAGGCCGCCCGCGTCGTTGATCGCGGCGTCGAGCGCGTCGAGCGTGGCTTTGAACGGGAAGACGGCCGAGATTGCGCGGACCACGTCGTAGAGCGCGGGCGACACCGCCCCCGACGGGACCAGCGCGAGGAAGGCGAGCGGAAGCGACAGCATCACGCACAGGAGCGACGACGCGCGAACGTCCCTGGTGAGCGCGCCGATCGCGAGGCCGAGGGCCGCGAAGGCGAGCGCTCCGGCGCCCGTCGCCACGATCCAGAGCGGTACCCGGCCCCAGTCGAGCGAGACGAATATGCCCAGGCCGGCGAGCATCAGAAGGCAGATCACCGTTGAGCACACGGCCGCCAGGCCGGCCTTCTCCAGCAGCAGTGCCGTACGGCCGACCAGGCCGCGCACCAGGCGCAGGAACGCGTTCTCCTCACGCTCGAGAGCGAGGGCGCCCGCGGCGAGCAGGAGCGTGATGAACATCAGCGACACGGCGACGGCGAGCGCGATGGCGAACTCGCTCAGCGGAGTAGCCGCGCCGTTGAGCTTGATCCGCTTGACCGCGAGCGGCGTGCCGATCGAATTGAGCACCTCGTTCGAGAGATCGAGGTTCTCGGCCGCGAGCCGGGCGAAGGTCTGCACCCTGTCGAGCTCGTCGCGGACCTTCGGTGGCGTGGCCTTCTTCGCCTGCGCGATGATCTCCTCCGACTTCTCGAGCCCGAGGATGTTCACGTCGGACAGGATCGGGAGATCGATCGTGCCGCCCTTGACGATCAGATCGAGGTAGCTGAGCGCCACCTCCGTGAATTTCTTCGTGAGCGCGGCGTTGGCATCCTGGACCTGCGACTTGATCGTGTTCTCGACGTAGGACGCCTTGACCGGGTCCTCGGCGTTGTAATAGACGCGAATCGTCGGCGGCGGGGTCCCGACGAGGCTCTCCATCTTCTGCAGCCGTTCGGTGGCGTCGGCCGGGATGACGAGCGCCGCGAGCGCGTCGCCGTCCTTGACCAGCTTGATGGCCTTCTTCTCGCACTTCGCGGGGCCGAGCTTGTCGCAGCCCACCCTGACCGGATCGATCGCCTGGAAGAGATCGTCGGCGTACTTGGACACGTCGATCTGCTCGCCCCCGAGCTTGACCTTGTTCTGCGTCTTCGGGACGAGGTTGACGAACGCGACCTTGGGCTTGTCCGGGCCGCGCGAGAGCGCGAAGCCGATCAGCACGGAGATGACGATCGGGTAGAGGATCAGGAGCGCGACCAGCAGCGGCGAGCGCTTGAGGATCTTCAGATCCTTGAGCAGGAGCCAGCGCATCCTCAGTGTCCCCGCGTCCGGAGGAAGGCCACGAACGCCTCCTCGAAATCCAGGTCGTCGGTGGTGTCGACCGTCTGCTCGAGCTCGGTCGGGGAACCGGTGAACAACAGTTCGCCGTCGGCGAGCACGAGGACGCGCTCGGCGTGGCGCTCGGCCTCCTGGATGTTGTGGGTCGAGTAGACGACGGTGGTCCCGCCGGCCGCGAGGCTCAGGACGAACTCCCACACGCGCTCACGCTGACGCGGGTCGAGCGCGGCGCTCGGCTCGTCGAGCAGTAGGACCGGCTGGCCGCCGAGCAGCCCCACAGCGATGTTCACCCGCTGCCGGTTGCCCCCCGAGAGCACGCCCACCTGGTCGTCGGCGCGATCACCGAGGCCGGTGAGCTCGAGCATCCGCTCGACGGTCGCCTCGGGATCGACGACCTTCTCGAGACGCGCGAAGAGGCGCAGGTTCTCGGCGACGGTCAGCTTCCCGTAGACCGCTGCCTGCTGCGGGACCCAGCCGATCTCCGAAGCCGCGAGGCTGACGCTGCCCGCGTCGGGCTTCTGGATGCCCGCAAGGATCGAGAGCAGCGTGGTCTTGCCGGCTCCGTTGGGCCCGATGACCGCGACCAGCTCGCCGCGACCGGCCGTCAGCGACACGCCCCGCAGGGCCTCGCGCGCGCCGTAGCGCTTCGTAAGCCCGTCGGCTGCGAGGACCGCTGGGCTCTGGGCGTCGCTCATCGGCGGGGACGGTAGCGCCATGCCTCCTGACAGACTGGGGTCGATGAAGGTTCTCTTCGTGGGAGATGTGGTGGGGGGCATCGGGCGCCGGTCGCTGGCGGCCCTCCTCCCCGGCCTGCGCGAGGAGCACGCCCCCGACTTCGTCGTGGTCAACGGCGAGAACGCGGCGGGCGGCGTCGGGATCACCGAGCGCACCGCGGAGGACATCTTCAAGGCGGGCGCCGACGCGATCACGCTCGGCAACCACGCCTACCGCCACACCAACGTGTACGAGTACCTCGACACCGAGGACCGGATCGTGCGTCCGGCCAACTACCCGCGCCAGAGCCCCGGCCGGGGCCACACCGTGGTGTCCAACGGCGACCTGCGTCTTGCCGTGGTGAACCTCTCGGGGACCGTCTTCGTGAGCGCCGCGCGCTCGCCGTTCTCGGAGATCGACGCGGTTCTGTCCGACCTTCGCGGGAAGGC
>JAWVDC010000158.1:0-2508 GCA_033857715.1 Gaiellaceae bacterium
CATCGCCGAGAAGCGCGTCCCGCAAGACGGCCGCTTCAAGCTGAAGCTGACCGGCCGCGCCATCGACTTCCGCGTCTCCGTCGTCCCGACGGTGCACGGCGAGGACTGCGTCATCCGCATCCTCGACAAGGAGTCGATGAACAAGGACTTCAAGAGCCTGCGCCTCGACGTCCTCGGCTTCGACGAAGAGATGCTCGGCACGTTCCGCAAGTTCATCAAGGAGCCGTACGGCATGGTGCTCGTCACCGGCCCTACCGGCTCCGGCAAGACGACCACGCTCTACGCGGCGCTGTCGGAGATCCAGTCGCCCGACGACAAGATCATTACCATCGAAGACCCGGTCGAGTACCAGCTGCGCGGCATCACCCAGATCCCGGTGAATGAGAAGAAGGGGCTGACCTTCGCCCGCGGCCTGCGCGCCATCCTCCGCCACGACCCCGACAAGATCATGGTCGGCGAGATCCGCGACGAGGAGACGGCCCAGATCGCGGTGCAGTCGGCGCTCACCGGCCACCTCGTCTTCACGACCGTCCACGCCAACAACGTCGTCGACGTTCTGGGCCGCTTCCTGAACATGAAGGTCGACCTCTACAACTTCGTGTCGGCCCTCAACTGCGTGCTCGCGCAGCGCCTGGTGCGCCGGATCTGCGATCATTGCAAGCACGAAGTGAAGTATCCGGAGTCTTTCATCCTCGAGTCGGGACTCGATCCCGCCGAGTTCCGCAACGTCCGCTTCTTCGAAGGAGCGGGATGCCTCGAGTGCAACGGCACGGGCTTCCACGGCCGCGCCGCGATCTCGGAGCTGCTCGACCTCTCCGACCGCATCCGCACCATGATCCTCGACCGCCGTCCGGCGTCGGAGATCAAGAAGGCGGCCAAGGACGAGGGGATGCTCTTCCTCCGCGAGTCCGCCCTGCGCAAGGTCACCACCGGCGCGACGACGCTCCGCGAGATCAACAAGGTGACGTTCGTTGACTAGTACGAGGTTGCTCGGTTGCGCAGTCGCTCGGTTGCTTCGGCATACCAGCAACGCCGCAACTCAGGAACCGCGCAACTCATAGCCATGGCCAGATCCTTTCCACCGGACGTCCTCGTCCTCGACTCCGACTCGCTGCTGCACGCGCGCCTCGCGCGCGGCAAGAACGCGCCGCGCATCGTGCAGGCCAAGAGCTTTCGTCTCGCGGCCGACACATTCGCGACCTCGCTCGTCACACCGGAGCTGACGAACGACGCCGCGCTGGCCGACGCCATCCGCCGCGTCCGCAACGAGACCGGCCGCTGGGACAAGGCTTCCGTCCTCCTCCCCGACTCCTGGTTCCGCCTGAATCTGATCGAGCTTCCGAACTTCAACGAGCGCGCCGCCGACGCCAACAGCGTCGTCCGCTGGAGCCTCAAGCGCACGCTGCCGATTCCGCCGGAGGAGCTGCGCGTCACATACGTCGTGCTCTCTCGAACCGGCACCGCCGCGAAGCTGCTGGTGGTCAGCGCGATGGAGAAGACGCTCGCCAAGATCGAGCGCGTCTTCAATGACGGCGGCATCGAGCCGGTGCTCATCGAGCCGCTCGGCCTCAACGTCTGGAACGCCGTGGCGGTGCGCGAGAGCGGACCCGCAAAGGACCGTCTCTTCCTCTATGTCCGCGCAAACGAGTTCACGACGGCCGTCTTTCGCGGCGACGAGCCGATCTTCATCCGCTCGCGCAACCTCGCCGCGGAGCGTTCGCTGCAGCAGGAGATCCGCCTTTCGGCCAGCTATCTCCGCGACGCGCTGCGGACCGTCTCGTTCGACAACTGCTACGTCGCTGGCAACGCCGTCGGCGAAGTCGCCGCGGCCATCGGCGCCGAGTTCTCGTCGCCGGTGCGAACGCTCGCCCTTCGCGACTTCGTCGAAGAGGTCCCGTCCCATCTGACGGCGGGATACGACGCCGAGCTCACCGCCTGCACAGGAGTCTTCACCGGGTGAAACCGCTTCATCTCAATCTCGCGTCGCGGCCTTTCCGCGACTACAAGCCGGTCTACGCCGTCGTGGTGCTGACCTCGCTGCTGATCGCGTTTCTGATGCTCAACAACGTCGATACCTACTATCGCTACGTCAGCGAGACGCAGACCACGCGCGCCAGGATCGCCCAGCTCGAAGCGGAGGCCGTCTCGGAGCGCCGCCGCGAGTCGGCCGCCGACGCGCAGCTGCACAACGTCGACCTCGTCGCGCTCGACAGCGAGACGAAGTTCATCAACGCCCGCCTGGCCGAGCGCGCCTTCAGCTGGAGCGAGCTCCTCGACCGGCTCGAGCGCGTCATTCCCGAAGACGTCCGCATCCGCAACATCGCGCCGACGTTCCAGAAGACCGGCCTCGTGCACCTCGAGCTCAATTGCGAGGCGCGCAAGGCGGACGGCATGCTCCTCACGCTCAACCAGCTCGAGGCCAGCCCGCACTTCAGCAATCCCATCCCGCACAACGAAGATACGGTCGCGGAAGGAGCGTTCACGTTCGCGATCGGCGGCGACAACAAG
>JAWVDC010000159.1:0-7146 GCA_033857715.1 Gaiellaceae bacterium
CGGCCCGCGCTGCACGGCCCCGCTCGGCACCACCACCGCGTTGCGGATCGTGTCGAGGGTGAGACGCACGTTCACGAACTGTCCGGGCCAGAGCTGCTGCGTCTCGTTTGGGAACGTCGCCTTGAGCTTCACCGTCCCGGTGGTCTGATCCACCTGGTTGTCGAGAACCTCGAGCCGCCCCTTGTCCAGAATCGTGCGGTTGTCCCCATCGAGCGCCTCGACCGCGACGGAGCCGGCGGCCGCCGCGGCGACGAGCGCGTCACGATGGCGCGCCAGCATGGAGCCTAGGAGCTCCTAACGCAATGAAGGACGGGCCGTCTGGCCGCGCTGTGCGGACGCGCTGCGGCGTCCTCAGTCGCGTGAATAGCGCTGCTATTCCCGCTCCCTGCGTCCTTGCATCGCACCCACTCGTCGCACCCGATCAACGCGAGGTCATTCTGAACCCGTCTCGTCTGAGAGCCGCGGTGCTCACCGTCTCGGACGGTGTCGTCGCCGGGACGCGCGAGGACCGAAGCGGCGACACCCTCGAGGAGATGCTCCGCGCGGAGGGCTACGACGTCGAGCGGCGCGTCGTTCCCGACGAGCGGGATCAAATCGCGGCAGCGATCCGCGAGCTCGCGGGCGTCGCGCGCCTCGTCCTCACGACAGGCGGCACGGGGCTTGCGCCGCGTGACGTAACGCCCGAAGCGACGCGCGATGTCCTCGACCGCGAGGCGCCGGGGATCGCACAGGCGCTGCGGGCGGACTCGATCACAAAGACGCCGCACGGGTTGCTCTCGCGCGGAACCGCGGGCGTTGTCGGCTCGGCGCTCGTCGTCAATCTCCCCGGCTCTCCCGGCGGTTGTCGCGACGGCATCGAGGTTCTTCGTCCCGCGCTCTCCCATGCGTTGGAACTGCTCGCGGACGACCCGACCGCGCACGAGCAGACGTGACCGCCGCCGGCCTGACCCCGCTCCCGGCGCGCTTTGCGCGTCTCGTGAAGATCGAGCACACCGTCTTCGCGCTTCCGTTCGCGTATGTCGGCGCATTTCTCGCGGTGGACGAGACGCCGACCGCGCACGCGCTCATCTGGATCATGCTCGCGATGCTCGGTGCCCGCTCGCTTGCGATGGCGCTCAACCGGCTCATCGACGCGGGCATCGACGCGCGGAACCCGCGCACGGCCGGCCGCGAGATCCCGAGTGGCCAGCTGTCCGTCGCGCAGGTGGGCGTCTTCTGCGTCGCGTCGCTCGCGCTCTTTCTCGTCGCGGTCTGGCAGCTCGACCCGCTCGTGCGCTGGCTCTGGCCGATTCCCGTCGTGGGCTTCGTCGTCTACCCCTACCTCAAGCGGTTCACGTGGCTCTGCCACCTGTGGCTCGGGGCGGTGGACGGGCTCGCTCCCGTCGGCGCCTGGGTCGCGATCACCGGGAAGCTGCCGTGGCAGGCGTGGATGCTCGGCGCGGCGGTGGCGCTCTGGATCGCGGGCTTCGACTTCCTCTACGCGCTCTTCGACGAGGACGTCGACCGGCGTGAGGGGCTCCACTCGGTCGTGACGCGCTTCGGCGTCGAAGGCGCCTTCCGGGGCGCGCGCCTCGCGCATCTCGCGACGGTGGCATCCCTCGTCGCTGCCGGGCTTGGGCTCCCGGTCGGCGCGCTCTACTGGCTCGGCGTGGCGGCGGTCGCGCTGCTACTCGGATACGAGCACTCGCTCGTCCGGCCCGGCGACCTGCGGCGACTCGATACGGCGTTCTTCACGATGAACGGCGTCATCTCGGTCGCGTTCGCCGTCTTCGTCATCCTCGACGCGACGACATGAGAGAGAGGGGGCGCCGCCGTGAAGCGACGCCCCCGCTCTTGCTCTAGGGGAGGTAGAGCGCGCGCACGCATGCTCCTGGCGTGAGCACCGTGGCACTGTCGGCGCCGGCACCGGCACCGATGTTGGCGCCGGTGAAGCCACCCGACGCGTTGAAGCCGCCGTTGACTCCGCCGAAGAGCTGACCCCAAGGCGCAGCCACGTGGCCGCGGACGCCGCCACTCAGCTGGCCGCCGGACACCGAGGCTTCGATCACGCCGGCCGCCCGGGGATTCGGGTCGGCGTTGATCCGCCACGTTCCGAGAAGCGCGCCGACGCCGGTCGTGTCGTCGACCATGCTCTGGACAGCGAGCCTGATCGGGCCGTTCAGGCGCGGGTCGCTGCTGACCGCGGTCCCCTTGTAGACGGCCCGCGTGTACGTGTAGGTGTCCCCTGCGTCGACGTGGCACGACTTCTGCACCGACTTGACGACGTTCGTCGCGTCGAAGGTCGCCGACACTGCCGCCGTGCCGCCGCTCGTCAGTGCCAGGGCGATGCCCGCAGTGGCGAGTGCCGCGCAGACGAGTGCTGCGAGGATGAAGAACCGCTTGTTCCGCATTCGAAGTCCCTCCCGATCCGTTGTGTGACTTGCCCCCGTATTCAGTGAGACGTCTCGTCTGTCACGGCCACGTCAGTCCTGGGTAACGGGCTCGTAAAACGTTCGCGGCCCTATCCTGGGCGGGTGCTGACCGCTTCGAAGCTCGGTAAGCGTTACGGCGACAAGCGCGTCCTCCGCGGCGTTGATCTCTCCGTTGGGGAGGGCGGCTTCCTCGTCGTGACGGGGCCGAACGGCTCGGGCAAGACGACGCTCCTGCGGATCTGCGCCGGCCTCGCCGCCCCGACCGAGGGGACGATCGAGCGCGGCGTCTCGCGTGGCGAGCTCGGCTACCTCGGGCACGAGCCGCTCGTCTACCGCGAGCTCACGGCGCTCGAGAACCTCGACCTCTACGGGCGCCTGTACGGGATACCGGAACGGCGGGAGCGGATCGGGATGCTGCTCGAGCGCTTCGGCCTGTGGGACGTTCGCCGCGACCGTGTCGCCTCGTACTCGCGCGGGATGACGCAGCGTCTCGCGCTCTGCCGCGTCCTTCTCCACGACCCGCAGCTCGTCATCCTCGACGAGCCGTACACCGCGCTCGACGAGGCGGGAGCGGAGCTCCTCGACGCCCAGCTCGCGGAGCTGCGCGGGGAGCGGACGTTCCTCGTCTCGACCCACGACCCCGCCCGTGTGGCGCCGTTCGCGAGCGGACGGCTCGCTCTCGCATGAGTTACGTGCGCGATGTCGGCGCGCTCGCGCGCAAGGACCTGCTTCTCGAGGTGCGGGCACGGGACACGCTGCCGGCGATGCTCCTCTTCGTCGCCGCCGTGTTCGTCGTTTTCCACTTCGCTCTGCCGGGGACGCCGTCGCGGCTCGAGACGACCGGCTTCCTCTGGGTCGCGATCCTGTTCACCGCGCTGCTCGGCCTCGGGCGCGCGTTCGTGCCGGAGCGGGAGCAGCGGACGATGGACGGCCTCGTCCTCGCGCCGTGCGACCGCAGCGCGATCTGGGTCGCAAAGTCGCTGGCGACGCTCGCCTTTCTCGGGGCCGCCGAGGTCGTCGCACTGCCCTTGTACGCGCTCTTCTTCCACCATGTCGGCGGCGCCACGGTGCTCGCGGTCGCGCTTGCCGATATCGGGATCTGCGCGGTAGGGACGTTTCTCGGAGCGATGGCGGTCGTCACGCGCGCCCGCGACCTCATCCTGCCGCTGCTGTTCCTGCCGCTCGCGATGCCGATCGTCGTGGGCGCCGTCGGCGCGAGCGTTGCGCACGGACCGGGCAGGTATCTCGAGTTCCTCGCCCTCTACGACGCGCTGTTCGCGGTCGTCTGCTGGGCCTCGTTCGAGTTTGTCGTGTCGGAGTGAGCGCGCGTGGTGCGACAATCGACGACGTGGGCTTTCTCCGTCGTATCCCGCTCGGCGCGCTCGCGCTGGCTTCCCTCGTGCTCGTGACCGCGGCGCTCGTCTTTGTCTTCTATGTCGCGCCGAACGATGCGAACCAGGGCTTCTCGCAGCGGATCTTCTATTTCCACGTCTCGATCGCGTTCACGGCGTACGTGTGCTTCGCCGGCGGCGCTTGGAACGCGCTGCGCCACCTGTGGAAGCGCGACCCGCGCGCCGACCTCGAGAGCTACGTCTGCGTCCACCAGGGGATCATCTTCGGCGCGATGGTGCTCATCACGGGCTCCATCTGGGCGAAGATCTCGTGGGGACGGTGGTGGGTGTGGAGCGAGGACGAGCTCGTGCTCTTCCTCATCCTCTACCTCTTCTATTGCGCGTACTTCATGCTCCGCTTCTCGATCGACCCCGGGCCGCAGCGAGCGAATCTCAGCGCGGTGTACGCCCTTTTCGGCGTTGTGCTCATCCCCGTGAGCTTCGCGGCGATCCGGCTTGCGAAGGAGTTCCTGCACCCGCGCCTCTTCACGCTCAAGGGCCCGAACTTCGGAGGCTCGATCCTTGTCACGTACCTCGTCGCGCAGGTGGCGATGCTCGTCCTCGCGTACACGCTCTACCGGATCGAGATCGCCGGCAAGCGGCTCGACCTGCGGCTGCGCGACCTCAAGGAGGCGCTCGCATGACGACGGCGGAGAAGTACGTCACCGCTGCGTACTGCGTCGTTTTCGCCATCGTCCTCGTCTACGTGCTGCTCATCGCCGTGAAACTCGGCCGGCTCGGCCGCGACGTGGAAGCGCTCGAGCGTCGGGTCAAGGGCGACTCGCAGGACTCCGGTGGCTGAGCTCTTCTTCTGGCCCGCGCTCTTCTTCTACGGCGAGGCGGCCGTCGGTTATCTCGGCGACGCGCGGCACCCCGGCCGCCCCGGTCGGCTCGCGACGTGGGGTGTACGGCTCGGGTGGATCGCCCAGACGGCGCTGCTCGCGGCCCAGGCGGTGCGCAACGACGGGTTCCCGTGGGGGACGTGGGCGTCGTCGCTCGACCTGTTCGTCTGGCTTGTCGTGTCCGCGTATCTCATCTGGGGCTGTCGCGTGCCCTACCGGCTGCTCGGGCTGGCCGTGATGCCACTCGCGGTTGCCCTGCTCGTCACGGCTCGCGCCGGGGGCGGCACGGGAGTCGGGACCGCGAGCCGGTACTCGACGCTCTTCCTCGTCCTCCACGTCGGCTTGGTCCTCGCCGCCTTCGCGGGCTTCACGCTCGCGGCAGGGCTTTCGGGGCTGTACGTCTGGCAGGAACGGAGGCTCAAGAGCCGTCCCGCGACGATTCTCCGCCGCCAGATGCCGGCGCTCGCGACGCTCGACGCGCTCGCGCTGCGCACGGTCGCTTGGTCGGTGCCGCTCCTGACGCTCGGCATCGCAGTGGGTCTCGGGCGGCTCCTCTCGCGCGGTGACGGGATGGACGCAGTGATCGCCACGACGGTCGTCACGTGGGTCGTCTGGTGCTCGTACCTTGGCCTGCGCCTCCTCGGCGGCTGGGCGGGCCGGCGTGCCGCGTACCTCGCGCTCGCGGGCTTCGTGCTCGTCGTCGTCGTTCGCGTCGTCTTCCCGGAGAGTCACTTCGGATGATCCGCCTCGTCCTCGTCGGCACCTCGCACCACCACGCGCCCGTCGAGCTGCGTGAACGAGTCGCGCTCGAGCGCGACGCTGCCGAGGCGCTGGCTGCGCGGCTCGCTGAGGGGGGTCGCGAGGCGGTGTGCCTCTCGACGTGCAACCGCACCGAGCTCTACGTCGCCGCTGAGGACGCCGAGGCGGCCGAGCGTGACGCCGTCGCCGCGCTGGCTGCGCTCGAGCCCGACGTCGAGCCGGCGCTGTACCGCCTGCAGGATCGCGCCGCCGTTCTCCACCTGTTCCGCGTAGCCGCCGGCCTCGACTCGCTCGTCCCCGGCGAGGGGGAGATCCTCGGCCAGGTGCGCGTTGCGCAGGAGCTCGGCACGACCGGCTTCTTCCTCGAGCGCGTGTTCCGGCAGGCGCTTCAGGCGGGCCGGAAGGTGCGCGCGCAGACGGCGATCGGCGAGAGCCCCGCGTCCGTCTCGTCAGCCGCTGCCGCGCTCGCCGAGCAGGTCTTCGGCTCGCTCGACGGTCGTTCCATCCTGCTTCTCGGCGCGGGGAAGATGAGCGAGGGAGCGTCGCGCAACCTCCGCAGCCGCGGCGCCACGATCGCTCTCGTCGCGAACAGCAAGACGGAGCGCGAGGAGATCGAGACCGCGCTCGCGGCGGTCGACGTCGTCATCGCGTCGACGAGTGCGCCGGGATTCGTGCTCGACGCGGACGCGGTGACCCGCGCGTCGCAGGGCCGTCGCGGCCGCCAGCTCCTGCTCGTCGACCTCGCCGTTCCCCGGGACATCGACCCGACGGTCCGCGACCTCGACGGCTGCTACCTCTACGACATCGACGACCTCGAGCAGATCGTCGCCGAGACTCTCTCGGGCCGCCGCCGCGAAGCAGAACGCGCCGAGTCGCTCGTCGCAGCGGAGGCGGAGAAGTTCCACGAGTGGCACGCGTCCCTCGACGTCGTGCCCGCCATCGCCTCGCTCCGCGCGAAGGCGGAGGAGATCCGCACGGCCGAGCTACAGAAAGCCGACTCGCTGCTCGGCCGGCTCGACGACAGCCAGCGCAAGGCGGTCGAGTCGGTCACGTCCCAGATCGTCAACAAGCTCCTCCACCTGCCGACGGTGCGCATGAAGCAGGCGGCCGCGGCAGCCGATGGGGTCACTTATGCTGAGGCCGTGCGGCACCTTTTCGGTCTCGGTGAGGACGAGCGCTGAAGGTCAGGGCGGTCAGCGCGCGCCCGCTTCCGCTGCAGGCGCCGACGGCGTTCATTCGGGTGCGGCCGCGGGTCGTTGGGTGCGCGCCGCCGGTGCGAAGATCGGTGGCCTGTGCTCGTTCGAGTCGGCAGCCGCGGCAGTAGGCTCGCGCTCATCCAGGCGGAGCGCGCTGTTGCGTCGTTGCGCGCCCCGGGGATCGAGCTTGCGGTACTCCCGATCACGACGGCCGGCGATCGCGACCGGACGCGCCCATTCGGCGAGATCGGCTCGCGCGGCGTGTTCGTGAAGGAGCTCGAGGAGGCGCTGCTCGAGCGGCGCATCGACGTCGCGGTTCACTCCGCGAAGGACTTGACCGCCTCGGATCCGGCGGGGCTGACGATCGGGGCATTCCTCCGTCGTGACGATCCGCGCGATGCACTGTGCGGCGCTGACGCGATCCGGCCCGGCATGCGGATCGGGACGGCCTCCGCGCGGCGGAAGGCCGAGCTTCTCGCGCTCGAGCCGTCGCTCTCCATCGAGCCGTTACGGGGCAATGTCGACACGCGGCTGCGGAAGCGCGGCG
>JAWVDC010000160.1:0-9904 GCA_033857715.1 Gaiellaceae bacterium
CGAACGAGCGCGAGGTGATCGAGCTCGCGTACTGGAGCGGTTTGTCGCAAAGCGAGGTGGCCAGCTACCTCGGCCAGCCGCTCGGAACGGTGAAGACGCGGACGCGAAACGCGCTCGCGCGGCTCGCCGAGATATTGGAAGGAGACCTACGGTGACCACCTTTGACGAGTTGATCGGCGCAGAGCCGGCCGGGACGGAGCGCGAGCGGTTGAGGAGCGTGCACGACATGCTCGTCGAGGCAGGGCCGCCGCCCGAGCTCACTCCCGAGCTCGCCTCCGGGCCCACGCTGGCCATGACCCTCGGCCGTCGCGCCCGCGCGAAGAGCCGCCGGCGGCGGATGCTTCTCCCCGCAGTAGCGGCGGCGATGCTCGTCGTGCTGGTCGTCAGCTTCGCAACCGCCCGCAACAGCGACGGCTCCCTCGCGATCCCGCTGACCGGGACTCCGAAGGCGCCGAACGCCGTCGGGACGCTCATCGTTCTCAAGCCGACGAAGACGACGCAGCCGATGAAGATCGAGGTGCAGGGCCTCAAGCCGGGCCAGTACGGCGTCTATCTCGTGCACCAGGGTCGCTCCTGGGAGAAATGCGGCACCTTCGTGGTCAGGGACTTGGCCGGCGGACGGACGACGTCGATGGACTCCCCGTACCGCGCGAAGCCGGGCGACACGTGGGTCGTCGCGCCCCTGACGGCCAAGGGCCACGGCGCGACGGTGCTGCGTCCCGCTACCGCGTAGCTGGAGGAGGGATTAGCGGAACAGCAGCTGTGCCGCGCTGACGCGCTGCGCATGGCGCCCAGCACGCCATCGCGGCGAGCGCCGTTCCCTTAATCCCTCCTGGCCTCGTTCCGCATTTCGGATAGGAGGCGTTCGAGCCGTGGCTCGGTCGACTCGTCCACGAAGGTCATCGCGGCGGCGACGTTCGGATGGACGGCCGCCACTGCGTCGCGCATCTGCAACGCGACCGCGCGGTACGACGGGTGCCCCTCGCGGCCCGAGCGCAGCTCGATCAGGTGGAGCGCCTCGCGCGCGTCTAGCTCGAGCACGTACCGGATCCGGTACGCAAGGCAGAGCGCGTACGGCGCCTCGTTCGCGAGCCCTTCGCTGCGCAGCCGCTCGTACTCGGTGCGCGACACGTCGAGCGCGCGCTCGAACTCGCCACCGAGGCCCGCGTCGATGACCTCCTCCGGCACGTCGGCGCCGAGGTCGGGCGAGAGTCGCTGCCACTGGCACGTGAGGAGCCGGTGGCGCTGGAGATCGCGGAACGCGCCGTAGTCGGAGACGATCTCGAAGCGGTACGTGAGCGTCTCGAAGCCGCGGCCTGGGCGGTGCCGGCGGTTCTCGCGCGTGCCCACGAACTCGCGCACGAGCGCAGCGCGCGCGTCGGGCGAGAGGCCGCGCACCGCGGCGAGCGCCCGCTCCTCTCCCACCGCGGCGCTCTCATACACGAGCGCGGCGAGGAGCTCGTCCTCGCTGCCGTGCGCGCGGAGAAGACGGACGGAGGGCGCCGCGGCCCCGTCGACTGCGGCGTCGTCGAGCCCGAGCCGAGCCGCGATGGACGCCTGCGTCTCGCTGCGCTCGCGGAGAAACTCGATCCACCGCCCGCCGCGGTCGGGACGCGGAACGCGCGCGACGAAGCTCGGCATGACGAGCTGCAGCTCGTCGAGGAGCATCTCGCCGTACGCACGCGCCTCGGCGAGCGGGTGCGCGAGCAGGTGAAGGACGAGCTGCTCGTACGTCTGGCCGCTTGCGTAGATCCCCATGTGCGAGAGGGACGACGCAGGAAGCAGACCGCGGACTAGGTCGAGCGCTTTCGCGCGCACGGCGCGACGGTGCGCCGCGGGCGACTCTCCCTCGGCAGCCGGGAACGTGTCCGCGACCCACGCCGAGACGCCTTCGAGCAGGCGCGAGTACGTCGCGAAGAGGTCGTCCATCGCCGTCTCGTACGCCCGCCCGAAGCGGGGATCGCGGTGATACCGGTACCCGAAGCCGTCGAGCTCCGTGTCGTATGCGATGTAGCGGGTCGACTGCTCGAGGTACGCCGCGAGGCGCGGGCGCTGGAGGATCTTCGTGAGGACGTTCGACGTCCACTCGCACGCGATGTGCGCGCCGCCGAGCTGCGCGACCGAGTCGTCGCCGTACCCGAGGAAGATCGTCTCGTAGAGCTTCGCGGCGCGCTCGCCCTCCGCGAGCTCGACGACCGGCACCTCGGGAAGCGACTCCACAAACTCGTCGAGGAAGAGGCGCCGCAGCGTGCCGGCGTAGCGCGAGTAGCGCGCGAAGAGCGCTCCCTTGACCGTCTCGGGGAGATTGACGAGCGCGAACACCGGGCGGTCGACGTTCGTGAAGTGCGGGGCGAGGAGAGCCCGCTCTTCATCGGTGAACTGCTCGACCGGAGTCATCGTCGCCGTGGTCATGGGCGGCTCAGCCTAGACCCGAGAGCGGATGGTCAACGGTCCGAGCCCTTGCTGTGCTTTCGATGTTCACGTTCCTCCCACTCGTGCAGCGCATGCTCGTGGTTGCGTTCTCGATCTTCGCGCTGCCAGTGGGCGTCATATTCCTCGGCGGCGCGACGCTCATCCTCGGAGATCCTGGGCGGTCCCGGCCGCGGTTTGCGGCGTTCGCGGTGCGCGATCCGTTGCTCTTCGCGCACTGCCTCGGCCAGCAGCTGCCCGCCGCCGAACACTGCGGCGAGACCAATCCGGACCGCCGCGGGCACGAACCAAAGGCCGCTCCGCGATCGCACAAGACCCAACACGACTCCCCACGTGCCGACATAGATCGCGACCGCGAACCCATGCCAGCGCGACATCTCCCGTCGCCGAAGCGCCTCGAGGTCGATGACGGCGAACGCGACCGTGGCTACGCCAACCGGAATCCAGTAATAGGGCGACGCGGGTAGATGAATCCCGCCGAGGATCACAACGGGATTATGCGTCGCGGAGTCCCGGGTCTAGGACGAAGCTGCCGCCAGAGCGTTCGCGCGCATCTGCGCGAGCTTCGTCGCGGTGGGCACGCCCTTCGACCACAGCGGCCACGAGTACGGCTTGGAGTTCTTGAGCGGGCAGCCGATCGAGCACGCGAGCTTCGCGCCGGTCGTCGTCGTCGAGAAGAGCCCCGACAGAAGCCTCACGACGGCGCTCCTCCCGTGCTTGTGACGCACGACGTTGAGGATCTCCCAGTCCTCGATCCCCTCGCGGAGCTCCTCGAGCCGCGCGCTCGCGATCGGCGCGTCCCGGCCGGGATAGATGAGGACGTAGTCGCCGTCGGAGCGGTCGTTCGAGACGAGCGGATTGCCCGACAGCGTGTAACTCGTCAGCCCCTGGCCTCGCGACACCCCGGTGATCCCTTCGAGCGCCGCCCACTCGACGAACATGCGCGGATCGGCGACCGGCTCGGTCGCGGTGAACCCCGGCGTGTCGTTCGCGTTCGAGACGTACGTGTACGTCCAGATGTGCTTCCCCCGCTTGCGCGCCGCGTTGATGTAGCGGAGGAACATCCTCGAGCGGTTGATGCCGCGCTGCTGCTGCGCCGGCGTCGTGTACTCGCCGTAGTAGCGGCTCTCGAGCACGGACCAGACGTCGACGTCGTCGGAGCCGCCGTTCCAGAGCGAGCGGTTGTTCGTCCCGGGCTTCCCAGTGATCAGGGCCTTGCCGCCGGGCCAGCACGTGTGCAGCGCGGCGTCCTGGCGCGCCACCACGGGAAAGAGCTTCGCGCCGGGCTCGTCCATCCCGTAGAGGTACGGATACGCGCCGGGAATCCAGCCGTGGCTCTGCCAGAAAGCCTTCACCGCCTTGAGATACGGGCACCACGTCTGCGGCTCGTACGGCGAGATGCCTCCCGCCCACTGGGACGAGGTGTAGCGGTTGCTCGAGATCGGGATCCACATCGACGAGAACCGGCGCGGGGTGCCGGCCGCTTCGACCATGCGCGCGGCCTTGTCGTGCGACCAGCCGCCACCCGTCGTGTAGCCCGACTTCGACTCGGGGTTCCCGTAGCCCCAGTTGTTCGGCGAAACGCGGTACGAGGCGAGGAAGCTGAAGAGGCCGGGCAGCGACTGGCTCGCGGGCTTTCCGTAGAGCTTGTTCACCATCGCCCCGTAGGACTGCGGCGACATGTTGAAGGCAGTCAGGAGCGAGCCGGAGACCTTGCCCGGCGACGGGATGGTGACGTCGGCGACGTGGACGGAGATCGGGACGACGGTCGGCGTCCCGTCGGCCACGAGGCTCAGCGAGCCCGAGTACGTGCCCGGCGCCGTCCCCTGCGGCACGGTGATCTGGACCCAGATCGGCTGGTTCGTCTTCTCCGTCGCGCGCTGGCTGCCGTCCCAGGGCTCGAGCGCGTCGGGCACCGGCTTCCCGTTGACCGAGACGTAGTGCGCGAAGAGGAGGCGCATCTCGAGCGCCGCGTCGATCGAGGTCGTGAGAGCGGAGACGTGCTGCGCGCCGCGGGCGAGTATCACCGCGTCGTCGACGGCGCCGATCGGCATCGCGAGCGCGATCGACGTGCGGCTGCGCGCGGGCGCGGCTCCGGCCGCGGTGAACGACGTTCCGGCCGGATAGACAGCCACCGTCACCGAGGCCGTGCGCGCCGCGCTCGTTGCCGTTCCGGCAAGCGCCGCTGCGATTGCCGCGAGCGCGATGACTCCCCTCATCGGGCCGTTATATCCGGGAAATCAGAATCTCGCGACGGCGTTTCCGTGCTTCTCGTAGGCGCGAGTGGAGACGATGTCCGCGAGCTCGGCGACCGCGTGGCGCACCTCGTCCTCGGTGTTGAAGAAGTGCGCGCCGAGCCGGATGCCTCCTTCCGGGTCGGGGCGGAAGTCGCAGATGACGCCGCGCTCACCGAGCTCCTTGTGGACGGCGGCGTGGTCGGGCGTCGACACGGTGACGGTGCCGCCGCGCCGCGAGGGGGCGCGCGGGGAGACGACCGCGAGGCCGGCGGCGTCGCACTCCTCGATCAGCAATTGCGTGAGCGCGAGCGAGCGCTCGCGGATCGCCGGCACGCCGACCTCTTCGATCACGTCGTAGCCGGCGGTCGCGGCGTAGAGCGCGGGCACGTTCGGGGTGCCGGTGAGGAAGCGGCGCGCGCCGACGGCGGCGTACTCGAGCTCCGGCTCGAACGCGAACGGCCGCGCGTGTCCCTGCCAGCCGACGAGGGTCGGTTCGAGCCGCTCGGCGAGATCCGGCCGCACGTAGAGCCAGCCCGCGCCCGGCCCACCGCACAACCACTTCACGCTCCCGCCGACGGCGAAGTCGACGCCGAGCGCGGTGAGGTCGAACGGGACGATCCCCGCCGACTGGTAGCAATCGAGGATCACGTGGGCGCCCACCTCGTGCGCGCGGCGCACGATCGGCGCGACGTCCTGGATCTCGCCGTTCTTGAAGAGGACGTGGCTGATCGGCACGAGGAGCGTCCGCTCGTCGATCGCATCGACGATCGCGGCGTCGTCCTCCACCGCGACAACCTCGAGCTGAGGCTGCGCCTGGTAGAGGTAGCGCACCGACGGGAAATTCGCGGCCTCGTACACGATCCGGTTCCGCTCGCCCAGCTGCGTGAAGCACGAGAGGACGATCGCTTCCGCGACGGTCACGTTCTGGTGCATGACGATCGAGTCCTGCCGCGCGCCGAGGATCCGGCCGAGCTGGTCGCCGACCGTCCACGACATGTCCCACCAGCCCTCGCCCCAGCTGCGGATGCCGCGCTCGCGCCACATCCGCGTGTACTCGAGCACGCGCTCCTCGGCCGCGGCGGGCATCGCCGCGAGCGAGTGGTTGATGAGGTACGTGCAGGTGGAGAGGATCGGGAAGCGGTCGCGGTAGTCGCTCGGGTCGATCACGACGCGGACGCTATCGCGGCGTCTTCTGCTTCGTAGTCGAGCATGCCCGCGAGATACGACTCGTCCCAGTTGCGCCCGCTCTCGAGCTCCGAGACGAGCCACGCGCACGTCTCCGTCACCGCCTCGGGATACGTCGTCACCGGCGCGTAGCCGAGCTCGCGCGCGGCCGCGTCCATCGAGACGACGAGCGGCTTGTCGGGCTCGACGCCCCATGGGTTCGGGTACTCGCTGCCGGGCAGGAGCACCGGCTCGAAGTCGTAGTGAAGCGCCGCACCGATCGCGTGGCAGATCTCGAGCGTCGTCGGCGTCTCGGGGTCGCCTGCATTGAGGACGCGATCGTCGGGCGCCGCGGCGGCGAGCCGGATCAGCTCGGCGAGGTTCGCGACGGACGTCGTGTGGAAGCGGCTCTGCCCGCGCTGCGCGATCGCCACGCGCCTGCGGTCGTCCACGGCGCGCTGCACGAAGATGAGCTCGCGGGGGTTCTGCGCGCCTGGGCCGTGAATCGCGCACGGCCGCAGCACCGTCGCCGGCAGCGGCCCGCCGAGAACTTCCTGCTCGAGGGCGGCCTTGTTCGTCGAGTACGTCTCCGGCCCGGGCGCGGCGGTCGGCTGCGTCTCGGGAATGGGGACGGGCATGTGCGGGTGATCGTGCTCCTCGCCGTCGAAGGCGAGACCGCGGTCGTCGGCGTAGACCGAGGCGGTGGAGATGACGATGAGCGCGCCGGCGTCGAGCGCGTTGAGCTGCGCTCCGTGGTCGCGGCCGCGGGCGACGATGTCGACCACGACGTCGGCACCGCCCCCGATCGCCGCGCGGAGCTGCGCGTCGTCGTCGCGATCGGCCTGCGCCGCCTCGATCCCAAGCTCGGCGAAGCCGTCGGGGAGCGAGCCGGAGCGCGAAACGACAACGACGTCCCAGCCGTCGCGCGCGAGCGCGGGCGCGGCCGCACGGCCGATCATTCCGTTCCCGCCGATGAGGACCGCGCGCGGCACTACGAGGCCGACGGTACCGGGCGGCGCGCGGCGAAGAGCGCAATGACCGCGGCGAAGAGCACGACCCCCGCCCCGATCTGGAGGGAGAGGTGGATGCCTCTGCCGGCGGAGCTCGCCGCCGCGTAGAACACCTCCTGCACTTGCTGCAGATGCCCCCTCGCGATCGGGTAGTCGGCCGCGTTCGTGCTGCCGCCGGTCGTCACGATCTGGATGACGATCTCGCGGAACTGCGCGGGGATGTCGAGCTTGACGAGCTTGTCCGTCAGCCCCGCGGTCAGCTGGGCGTTGACGACCGAGCCAAGCACCGCGACGCCAAAGACGCCGCCGAGCTCACGGCTCGTGTTCACCGTCGACGCGGCCATCCCCGACTGTTCCGCGGGGACGGCGCCGAGCACGGCCGCGGTCACCGACACGAGCGCGATCCCGAAGCCGAGGCCGGCGATCGCGAGCGTCCACGCGAGCGCGCCGACGCTCGTCGTCACCGTGAGTTTCCAGTCGACGAGGAGCAGCCCGGCACCGGAGAGCAGGCAGCCGAGCACCATCGGCAGTCGTGGCCCGACGCGCGCCGTCCACCGCCCGGCGAACGGCCCCGCGACGATCATCGCGATCGCGAGGGACGCAAACGCGAGCGCGATCCGGAAGCCCGAAAAGTGCGAGATGAGCTGCAGGTACAGCGCCGTGAAGAAGAAGACGGAGAAGATCGAGAGGTTCGCGGCGAAGGCGACGAGGTTCGCGGCCGTGAACGTCCGGTCGCGGAGGAACTCGAGCTTCAGCACCGGGTCGGGAACGCGCCGCTCGGCGAGCACGAAGAGGACGAGCAGCACCACCGACACCGCGAAGAGGACGCTGATCCACCAGACGCCGTAGCCGCGGTTCTCGCCCTCGATCACGCCGAACGTCGCGGCCGTGATCGCGGCGGCGCCGAGAACGAGCCCGGGGATGTCGAGCTTCCGTCCGTCCGGATCGCTGCTCTCCGTGAGGGTCACAGCGGCGACGGCGAATGCGACCGCGGCGAACGCGACGCCGAACCAGAACACGGCGCGCCATCCCTGCCAGCCAACGAGGACGCCACCGATCACCGGGCCAAGCGACAGCGCGAGCCCCGACACTGCCGTCCACACGCCGAGCGCGACCGCGCGTTCCCGCCGCTCCGGGTAGATGTGGCGGATGAGCGAGAGCGTGCCCGGCTCGGAGGCGGCCGCGCCGATGCCCATCACGATCCGTCCGGCGATGAGCATGTTCGCCCCGGTCGCGAGCGCCGAGATCACGGATCCCGCGCAGAAGATCGCGACACCGGCGAGCATGATCTTCTTCCGGCCGAAGAGGTCCCCGAGCGTTCCGCCCGTGAGCATGAGGGCGGCGAACGCGAGCATGTAGCCGTCGACGACCCACTGCAGCCCGGTGACGCTGACGCCGAGGTCGCTCTGAAGCCCCGCCAGCGCAACGCTGACGATCGTGTTGTCGAGGAACGTGAGGAAGAGGATCGCGCACACCGCCGCGAGGGCCGCCTGGCGGGCATGCCCCTCACGGAACCGCGCGAGCGAGCTCACTTACCTGTTGCAGGCGGCGGGCATGTCGCCGGAGAGCGCAATGAGGCCACAGAGCGTCGAGTCCGTGACCTTCCACTTTCCGTTCTGGCGCACGGCGTAGCCCGGCCGGTCCGGGAACGAGAGGCCCGCGACCTTCACGGTGTAGACGACCTTCGCCGTATCCGGGCCCTGCATCGTGACTTTCGAGACCGTGGCGCTGACGCCGTTCGCCCCCGGCAAGTCGAGGAAGGTCCGGATGAGCGGCTTGAACTTCTCGCCGTTCTCCAGAAGCGCGACGTGTTGCGCGAGCGAGGTCTTCGTCGTGAAGAAGTTCCTGTAGGCGGCCTTGATCTCGTCCGTCGCGGCGTTTCCACCGCCCCCGCCGCAGGCGGCGAGGAGCAGGACGGCGCAACCAAGGACGGCGGCGAGCTTCATCGAGTGCAGGAGGGCCATGGGCTGCCCCATCCCGCAACGAGCTGGCAGACCGTCTCGGAGGCGACCTTCCACTTGCCGTCTTGCAACACCGCGTAGCCGACTCGCTCGCCGTGGTAGATGGAGTAATGCACGTCGAAGGTGACCTTCGCTCTCGACGCGCTCTGGAGAGTCACGTTCGATACCGACGCCCCCGAGAGGTTGCTGAAGTGGGTGGCCTGGATCGGGGAGTCCGGCTTCGTTCCGTCCTCGAGAAACGCGGCGTGATCCTCGAGCGAGCCCGAGGGGCTGAAGTAACTCAGGTAAGCGGCCTTGATCTGGTCCTCCGCCGAGCTCCCGCCACCGCAGGCGGCGAGGAGCAGGACGGTGCAGAGGATGATCGCAGCACGCTTCATGCCGTGAGCCTAACCTCCTGCAGGCTCCGCGCACCCGGGCCGACGTACTTCGCCGACGGGCGGACGAGGATGCCGAGGCGCTTCTGCTCGAGAATGTGGGCCGACCAGCCCGCCGTGCGCGAGCACGCGAACATCGCCGGCGCGAGCTGCGGCGGCACGCCGGCGACGTCGAGGACGACAGACGACCAGTACTCGACGTTCGTCCACGAGTGGCTCTCGCTCTTCTTCGCGATCGCCTCGTGCGCGACCTGCTCGAGCTCCTCCGCGACCGCGACGCGCGGCGAGCCGAGCTCCTTCGCGACGCGCTTGAGGACGCGCGAGCGCGGATCCTCGGCGCGGTAGACGCGGTGGCCGAAGCCCATGATCCGCTCCTTGCGCGCGAGCGCGTCGGCGACCCACTTCTCCGCGTCGCCCGATTCCGCGACCGCGTCGAGCATCGGGAGGACGCGCGCGGGCGCGCCACCGTGCAGCGGGCCGCTCAGGGCTCCCACCGCGGAGGAAAGCGCGGCGCCGGCGTCGGCGCCGGTCGAGGCGACGATGCGCGCGGTGAACGTCGAAGCGTTGAGGCCGTGCTCGGCGGTGCAGATCCAGTACGTGTCGATCGCCTTCACCGACTTCTCGTCCAGCTCGCCGCGCCACTCGAGGACGAAGCGCTCGGCGGCAGTCTGTCCCTCGAGCACCTTCTCCTGCGGCACCGGCGGCCGGTCTGTGCCGCGCGCCGACTG
>JAWVDC010000161.1:0-12961 GCA_033857715.1 Gaiellaceae bacterium
CACGACTTCATGGGGCCCGCCGTCGCTCCGCTCCCGGTCCTGAACTTCCCGACGCCGACGTTCAGCGGTACGTACTGGAGCGGCGCCGGGACGTACACGTACGCGCCCGGCTACTACCCGACGTACACCCCCACCCCGACGACGACGCCGACGCTTCCGCCGCCGAAGCCGGTGGGCCATGGCCACGGTCACGGCAAGGGCCACTGAGCTAGCTCGCTAGCTCAGATCTGCCAGAGACCGTCGCGGATCAGAGGGATCCGCTTGCCGCGCGGGCCGATGCCGGTCACCTCGAGCTTCGGGTTGCCGATCATCACGTCGAGGTGCGTCGTCGACTTGTTGACGCCGCGCTGGGACGAGGCGTCGCGGGTGCCGCCGAAGCCGCTGCCGAAGGCGATGTGCGCCGCGGCGTTCTCGTCGAGAAGCGTGTTGTAGTAGATCCGCTTCGCCTGGCCGATGCGGGACGACGCGTCCACGAGCGCGACCTCGCCGAGGCGGCGCCCTCCCTTGTCCGTGTCGATGTACGCGGCCACGAAATCGCGATCGGCCTCGGAGTCGGCCTCGAGCCGCACGAGCTTCCCGCCCGCGAACTCCCCGCGCAGGCCCTCGATGAGCCGGCCGCGGAACGAGAGGGGGAACGTGCAGCGGAACGTGCCGCTCGTCGCGGTCGCGTCGGGACTCGTGAAGACCTCCTCGGTCGGCATGTTCGGAGCGACGACGCGCCCGTTCTTCGCCGTCTCCGGTCCTCCGAGCCAGCGGGTGCCGGGGCTGAGGCCGACGTCGAGCGCGGTGCCGGGGCCACGCAGCTCGAGGCCCGTCAGTCCGAGCTTCGTGAGCTTCGCGGAGCGGCGCGTCAGGGTCTTGAGGTGCTTCGTCCACCCGCTCGTCCCGGTTCCGTCCGCGTCCGTGAGGCGGCAGAAGTTCAGGAGGTCCTTCGCGAGCTTCCGTTTCGCGCGGCCGACCTCGAGGTTCGGGTAGACCTGGCGCGCCCAGTAGTCGGCAGGCCACGCGGCGATCGACCAGCGCGCCTCCATGTTGAGTTGCGCGCGGCGGACGAAGGCGATCTTCTTCGCGAAGCGCTGGTAGTCGGTGGCGATCCGTTCCGCCGACACGCCGTCGAGGTAGCCCGCTTCGCCCGCGCCGGTGATGTACGCGGTCGCGCCCGTCGGGCCGGCTGCTTCCGAGAAGCGACGGCGCGTCCAGGGAGAGAGCGCGCCGAGCGTCTCGTCCTTCCCGTGGAGGAGCCGCGCGCGCGTGACGAGCGGATCCTGGGTGACGACGTCGACGTAGTGCGCGCCCGCCTTGTAGGCGGCAGTCGCGATCGCCGCGAGAAGCTCGCGGTGCTCCGGCTCGCCGTTGACGACGAGCGTGTCCCCCTCGCCTACCGAGAGCGACGCCTTGACGATTGCGTCGGCGTAGCGGGCGAGCGAGTCGGGCGGGAGGAGGCCTTCGGTCGGCAGCTAGGCCCCGTTCCCGACGGCGTCGGCAACCGTGTCGAAGACGGAGAAATGGCGGTCGAGTCCGGAGACCTCGAGAGCGCGCCGGGTCTCGAGGCCGGGCGCGGCGAGGCGGAAGCCCTCGCGGTCGGCGAGGCGCGAGCGCGCCTCGATGAGCACGCCCAGCGCGGTCGAGTCGATGAACGTGACGTTTTCGAGATCGACGACGAGAACGGACGGCTCCTCGGCGCAGCATTCGAGGAGCGCGGCGCGCACGTCCTCGGCGTTGTAGAGGTCGAGCTCGCCCGCGAGCGCGACGATGGTCGCGCCGTCGCGCTTCTCGACACCGGTCACTGCTGCTTCGCGCCCTCCTTCTGTCACAGGGCGATTCAAGCAGAATGAACGCATGGAGCTCTCCGAGGTGGCGGCCCGGGCGGCCGGCGAGAACTTTCCTGTCGGGTCGGTGCTCTTCCCCCGCCCGCTGCGTCCGCACATCCGCGCCCTCTATTGCTACGCGCGTTTCGTCGACGAAGTCGGGGATTCGTTCGACGGCGACCGCCTTGCCGCGCTCGACGAGCTCGAGGCTGAGGTGGGCGCGGCGTTCGAGGGACACGCGACCTGGCCCGTGCTGCGGAACGTCGAGCCGACGATCCGTGAGTTCGATCTGCCCCGCGAGCCGTTTGTGCGGTTGATCGAGGCGAACCGGATGGACCAGCGCGTGACGGAGTACGAGACGTGGGACGAGCTGCGGAATTACTGCGTCCATCCCGCGGATCCGTGCGGGCGGATGGTGCTGGGGGTGCTGCGGCGGCTCGACGAGCCGGAGCTCGTCGCGGCGAGCGATTCCGTGTGCACCGGGCTGCAGCTCGTGAACTTCCTTCAGGACGTGCCGCGCGACCTCGAGCTCGGGCGCGTGTACCTGCCGGCGGAGGATCGCGCGCGGTTCGGCGACCCGGCGCTCGATCGGCCCAGCGCCGAGTTGCGCGAGCTGCTGCGCTTCGAGGCCGCGCGTGCTGCGGAGCTGCTCGCCGCGGGCGAGGTGCTGCGCGCGCGCATCGGCGGCCGGCTCGGCCGCGCGGTCGCTCTCTTCTCCCGCGGCGGCCTCGCGGCGCTCGACGCCCTCGAGGCGGCGGGTTGGGACGTGTTCTCGCAGCGGCCGAAGCCCTCGCGCTCGCGGCTCGCGCTCGAGGCGGCGCTCGTGCTCGTCAAGTGAGTACGGACGCCGCCTACGAGGAGGTCCTACGGATCACGCGGCGCGAGGCGAAGAACTTCGCGTACGGGATCATGGTGCTGCCGCGCGAGAAGCGGCGCGCGATCGCCGCGATCTACGCGTTTGCGCGCCGCGTCGACGACGTCGCGGACGGCTCGGATTCGACGGAGTCGAAGCGCGTCGCGCTCGAGGAGCTGCGCGCGGCCCTCGACGCACCGCCGCGCGATCCCGTCTTCGTCGCGCTCGCCGACGCCCGCGCGCGCCTCGACATCCCGCGCGAGCCGCTCGCGGCACTCATCGACGGCGGTCTCCAGGATCTCGAGCAGCAGACGTACGCCGACTTCGCGGAACTGCGCGGCTACTGCGAGAAGGTCGCCGGCGCCGTCGGGCTCGCGTGCCTGCCGGTCTACGGCTCCGACGACACGACTCATGCGGAGACCCTGGGCATCGCCCTCCAGCTCATCAACATCATCCGCGACGTCGACGAGGACCGGCAGCTCGGGCGCGTCTATCTCCCGCAGGACGAGCTGACGCGGTTCGGCGTCGACCGCCTCCAGCCGTCTCCGGAATTTCGCGAGCTCATGGCCTTTCAAGCGGAGCGCGCGCGGGAGCACCTCTCCGAGGGCCTCGAGCTGCTGGCGTCGCTCGACCGGCGCAGCACGCTCTGCGTGCGGACGTTCGCCGAGCTCTACCGCGCAACGCTCGACCGGATCGAGACGAACGACTACGACGTCTTCCAGGGCAAGACGCGCCTCTCGACGCCCGAGAAGCTCGCCGTGGTTGCACGCGGGGTCTTCCGGTGAAGGTCGCAGTGGTGGGCGGCGGGCTCGCGGGTCTCGCCGCCGCAATCGAGCTCATGGACGCGGGAGAGGACGTCGTCCTCTACGAGGCGCGGCCGACGCTCGGCGGCGCCGTACAGACGCTGCCGGAGCGCGACGGCGATCCTCAGCCGCCGCCCGACAACGGTCAGCACATCGGGCTCGGCTGCTTCACCGAGTACCTCCGCTTTCTCGACCGCGTCGGCGAGGGCGGCTCGTACCTCCGCACGAGGCTCGGGCTGTCGGTGCTCGACGAGGACGGCCGCGTCGCGACCATCGAGCCGAGCCTGCCCGCGCTCTTGCGCTACCGGCACCTGTCCGCCGGCGACCGCCTGCGCATCCCGCTCGTCACCGCGCGCTGCCGCAACGCGAAGGCCGAGCCGGGAGAGACGTTCGGGCACCTGCTGCGCCGGCTCGGCGCGAGCGACGCCGCGATCGAGCGCTTCTGGGACGTCTTCATCCGGCCGGCGCTCAACCTCCCCGCCGACGAGGTCGACGCGGGCGCCGGGCTCTTCACCGTCCGCACCGCGCTGCTCGGGCCACGCGCGAACAGCGACCTCGTCCTCCCGACGCGGCCGCTCGGGTGGATGCACGGCGACGCGGCGGGGCGCCTCCTCGGCGACCGCGTGCGCCTCGACTCGAAGGTCGAGTCGCTCGACGAGCTCGACGCCGACGCGGTGATCGTCGCGACTCCGCCGGCGGAAAGCGCGCGGCTCCTCGGTGAGAACGCGCCGGCGCTCGAGGACTCGCCGATCGTCAGCGTCCATCTGTGGTTGGACCGCAAGCTGCTGCCGCACCCGCTCGCCGCGCTGCTCGGCTCCGACGCGCACTGGGTCTTCGACCGCGGCGCGCTGACGGGGCACGAGCCGGAGCGCGGGCAATACCTCACCGTCGTCTCGAGCGGGGTGCCCGAGCTGCTCGAGGTGCGCGGCCGCGGCCTCGTGGAGACGATCGCCGGCCAGCTCACCGAACGCCTCGGCGAGGCAGAGCTCCTCTGGTCGCGCGTGAGCCGCGAGCCGTACGCGACGATCGCGCTGCGGCCGGGAGTCGAGCGGCCCGGAGTCGAGACGTCCCGGCCGAACGTCGTGCGCGCCGGCACTTGGACGGACACGGGCTGGCCTGCGACGATGGAGAGTGCCGTGCGCAGCGGGCGCGCGGCAGCTAGAAAACTCCTGCAATGACCACGATCGAACACCTCACGACGCTCGACCTGGCGATCGAGCGCGGCACGAATCGGCTCCTCGAGCTGCAGCGGCCGAACGGCGTCTGGGTCGGCGAGCTCGAGTCGAACGTGACGATGACCGCGCAGCACCTCTTCTGGCACCACTACCTCGGCCTGCGTACCCCCGACATCGACCGCCGCATCGCGAACGAGCTCATGGCGCGGATGCGCGACGACGGGACGTGGTCGATCTGGTTCGAGGGCCCGCCCGACCTCTCGACCTCGATCGAGGCGTACGTCGCGTGCCGCCTCGCCGGCGTGGATCCGGGCAAGCAGGCTCTCGCTTTTATCCAACACCAGGGCGGGATCCCGAAGGCGCGCTTATTCACGAAGTGCTTCATGGCCCTCATCGGCCAGTGGCCGTGGCAGAAGATGCCGCCCATTCCGCCCGAGCTCGTCCTGCTCCCGCCGACGTGGCCGTTCTCGATCTACGACTTCTCGTGCTGGGCGCGCCAGACGTTCGTCGCGCTCGCGCTCTCGCAGTCGCTCCGCCCCGTCCGTCCCTCGGACGTCGACCTGCGCGCGATCGGGGCACGTCCTGGAGAGACACGCGCGCCGCGCCGGCCAAGGGCTCTGCGTCGAAAGGCTCAGCACGCCGCCGAGCAGTGGATCCGCGCGCGGCAGGAGGCGGACGGCTCGTGGGGCGGGATCCAGCCGCCGTGGGTCTGGTCGATCATCGGCCTCGCGGCCCTCGGCAACGGCCTCGACGACCCGACCGTCGCGAAGGCGATCGAGGGCTGGAACGGCTTCCTCATCGAGGACGGCGAGCGGCTGCGGCCCGAGGCGTGTCAGTCGCCGGTCTGGGACACCGCGCTCGCCGCGCTCGCCCTACGCGCGTGCGGCGTCTCGGCCGACCATCCGGCGCTCGTCAAGGCGGGCGACTACCTCCTCCGCGAGGAGGTCACGGTCAAGGGCGACTGGTCGATTCGCAAGCCCGACCTCGCGCCGGGCGGCTGGGCCTTCGAGTACGAGAACAACCTCTATCCCGACGTCGACGACACCGCGGTCGTCGCGCTCACCCTCCACGAGCTCGGGATCGGAGACGACGCGATCGCGCGTGGCATGAACTGGATCGTGGGGATGCAGTCGCGCGGCGGCGGGTGGGGCGCGTTCGACGTCGACAACAACTCGATGTGGCTCTACAAGATCCCGTTCTGCGACTTCGGCAAGGTCACGGACGAGCCGACCGCCGACGTCACCGCGCACTCCCTCGAGGTGCTCGGCGCGCTCGGCACGCACGGCGACGCGGCCGCGAGCGGCCTCGAGTGGCTCCTCGCCGAGCAGGAGGACGACGGCTCGTGGTTCGGCCGCTGGGGGGTCAACCACATCTACGGCACCGGCGCCGCGCTCCCCGGGCTCGCGGCGATGGGCGTCCCGCCTGGGCACCCGTCCATGCGCCGCGCCGTCGCGTGGCTCGACTCCGTCCAGCAGGAGAACGGCGGCTTCGGCGAAGACATCCGCTCCTATGGGGACCGCGCCTGGCGCGGCCGCGCCGACTTCACGACCGCGTCGCAGACCGCGTGGGCATTGCTCGGCTACGTGGCCGCAGGAAACGCTGAGGATTCCGGGGCACGCCGGGCGGCAGACTACCTCTGTGCCTCGCAGCGTCCTGACGGAGACTGGGACGAAGAGCACTTCACCGGCACAGGATTTCCGCTCGATTTCATGATTCGCTATCACCTGTATCGCATCACCTTCCCGCTACTGGCACTCGGACGAATGAGAGAGAGGTTGGCTGGATGAAGTTCCCGCTCGCATCGACGGTCTCGATCGGCAAGTACGTCGCGACGCAGCAGCGCAAGGGTCAGCGCTACCCGCTCGTGCTGATGATGGAGCCGACCCTCGCGTGCAACATCGCGTGCATCGGCTGCGGGAAGATCCGCGAGTACGAGTCGAACCGGGCGCGGCTGTCGGTCGAGGAGTGCATCGACGCGGCCGTCCAATGCCCCGCTCCGGTCGTCTCCATCTGCGGCGGCGAGCCGCTCGTCTACAAGGGGATCGACGAGGTCGTCGCCGGCGTCCTCGAGCTCGGCAAGACGATCGAGCTCTGCACGAACGCGCTCCGCCTCGAGCAGTGCCTCGACTGGTTCGAGCCGTCGAAGCACCTCACGTTCGTCGTCCACCTCGACGGCATGCGCGAGATCCATGACTACGTCTGCGATTACCCGGGCCTGTGGGACGTTGCCGTCGACGCGATCAAGAACGCGCGCGCGAAGGGCTTCCGCGTCACGACGAACACGACGATCTTCAAGGAGACGGAAGTTGGCGACGTCGTCGAAATGATGCGCTACCTCACCGACGAGGTCGGCATCGACGGGATGATGATCGCGCCGGGCTACCAGTACTCCCAGATCGATCCCGCGCTGACGATGACGCGCGCCGAGCACGAGGAGAAGTTCCGCGTGATCCGCGCCGCGACGAAGGAGAAGGGCTACCGCTGGATCGCGTCGCCGATCTACCAGGACTTCCTCACCGGCACGCGCGACCTGACCTGCGCCCCGTGGGGCTCGATCACACGCAACCCGTACGGCTGGAAAGGCCCGTGCTACCTGCTGACGGACGGGATCTTCCCGACGTACGAGGCGCTGCTCGAGGGGATGGAGTGGGAGGCCTACGGCCCGGGCAACGACCCGCGCTGCGAGCACTGCGCGATCCACTGCGGCTTCGAGCCGTCGGCGGCGTTCGAAGCGAGCTCGAACCTCAAGGAAACCGTCCGGAGCCTCGTTTGGACGCTCACGGGTTGACCTTCTGCTGCGCGACGACGGCCGAGGAGCGCGTTGCGAAGCGCCTCGGGTTGACGACCGCGCGCATGGGGCTCGGCGTCGCGAACGGCGTGCCGGAGGGACAGCTCGTCTCCTTCGGCGTGGCCGGCTCGCTCGGCGGCCTGCAGGTCGGCGACGTCCTCGACGCCACCCGCGTCGTCGACGAGACGGGCGCCACGTTGTGGGAGGGTCCGGGCCTCGGCGTTCGCGGGGCGCGCCGGGGCACGCTGCTCGGCGGCTCCGTCCTCGTCCACGACGCGGCTCAGCGCGATCGGCTCCGCGCCGCGACCGGCGCCGACGCCGTCGACATGGAGAGCGGCACGCTTGCGCGCAGCGGCCGGCTCGCCGGCGTCGTTCGCGCGATCTCCGACGACGCGTCGAGCTCGGTCGAGGGGCTCGACTGGACGATTCATCCGGACGGCCGCACCAACGTCGCCGGGCTCGTGCGCTGGATTGCGACGCAGCGCGGCGGGGCCGTCCGAACGATTCGTGGCGCGATGCGCGCGTTGAAGGCTCTCGAGGAAGCGGCCGCCGCATGAGCCGCGGTCGTGTCCTCCTAGCCGCGCCGCGCTCGTTCTGCGCCGGCGTCGACCGCGCGATCGAGATCGTCGAGCGTCTGCTCGAGGAGCACGGCCCGCCCGTGTACGTCCGCCACGCAATCGTCCACAACGATCACGTCCTGCGGCGCCTCGAGGGGCTTGGAGCGATCTTCGTCGAGTCCGAGGACGAGATCCCGGAGGGCGCTATCTGCGTCCTTTCCGCGCACGGCGTCGCGCCGGCGGTGAAGGAGAGCGCGCAGGCGCGCGGCCTCCGCGTCGTCGACGCGACGTGCCCGCTCGTGAACAAGGTGCACGCCGAGGCGCGGCACTACGCCGACAGCGGCTATCTCGTCGCGCTCGTCGGTCACGAGAACCACGTCGAGGTGATCGGGACCCTCGGCGAGCGCCCCGACTCGACGATCGTGATCGAGTCGCCAGAGCAGGCGCGTGAGCTCGTCACCGACAAGCCCGTAGCGGTGATCACGCAGACGACGCTCTCCCTCGACGACGTCGCGCCGATCGTCAACGCGCTCGAGGATCACCTCGGGACGCTGAAGCGGCCCGGCGCCGACGACATCTGTTACGCGACCCAGAACCGTCAGGACGCGGTCAAGGCGATGGTCGCGCAGGGCGCCACGCTCGTCCTCGTGATCGGCTCGCACACGAGCTCGAACGCGCAGCGCCTCGTCGAGGTCGCCCAGGCAGCGGGCGCGCAGGCGACGCTCATCGACGGCGAGAGCGGCCTCGACCCGACGCTCCTCGAGGGGCATGGTGTCGTCGGGTTGACGGCCGGAGCATCGACGCCGGAGGAGCTCGTCCGCGCCACGGCGACCCGTCTCGCCGAGGTCGGTTACTCGCTGCCGGAGGAGATCACCGTCGCGAAAGAAGACGTCCACTTCCGCCTGCCGAAGGAGGTCGCGCGCGCATGACGAGCATCGAGATCCCTGTCTCAATCGCTGCGGCACTGCCTTCACTCGCAGTGATGGACATCACGAACGACGTCTCGCGCGAGGTCGCCAACTCCGCGGTCAAGGACGGCATTGCCTTCCTCCACGCCGACAGTCCCCACACGATCATCCGCGTCCAGGAGCGCGAGACGGGTTTCTTCGAGGATCTCGAGTCGCTGCTCGAGCGCGTCGTCCCGTCGAGCCAGCGCCGCCGCGAGAAGCTCCTCGCGTTCTTGCTGGGCCCGCGCTCCGAGCAGGTGCCGGTCGCCGACGGTGTGCTCTGCCTCGGGCAATGGCAGCGGATCCTGTTGTTCTCGCTCGACGCCCAGCACCGTCCCGAGTGGACGCTCACGCTGCTCGGCTAAGCAATCGGTGACGGTTCGACGGTCCGGCGCCGTATGAACTCGGTGAGCGATAGGCGGCGCGCGGTGAAGATCGTCCTCGGCGTGGTGCTTGGCGTCGTCGTTCTCGCATTGCTCGGTGGACGGGTGGCGGGAGCAAATTCGTCTCCACGAGGCAACGAGCACACCCGCCTCACCGCTGAGAAAGCGGGACCGACGGTCGGCCTGGGCCCGACCGGAGACACAGGCCCTTCGCTCGTTGCGGAGACGTACGTCATCCCGAATTCCGATGCCACTCAGGACGGTTGGGGCTACGTCGTCGTCCACGGCCCCAGCAGCTCTCGCCGGACGTCCCTAGGACGTCTGACCGAGGTCGGGCTTCGCGCATCCCCGGGCGGTTTCATCGGCACGAGCTTCAGCCATGGCGCGTCGAGCGGGTCGTTCTTCGCCATTCCGAACGCCGCGTTCAGGCCCGGTCGCCTGATCCCGACCTGGGCTGACGAGCCAGTCGTCGGGTGTGACGGGACGCACTACTTCGTACAGGTCGGAAGCTCTATCCATGTGCTGAGCAGCTCAGGCGTTCTCCTTCGCACGATCAAGCTCAAGACGCGAACCGCGACAGCGCCCACTCCCATCGGGTCAAAGGCCTTCACGGCGCCGGGCCCCGGATTCGTCGCTGCGTACGTGACAGCTGCGGATGGCGAGGAATACGCGGTGCTCGACACGCTCGCCGGCATCGTCGTCATGAATCTGGTCTCTGGTCAAGAGCGGACGATCCCTGCCTATACGTCCACGCTCGACGCGACGTTCAGCCAGGACGGCCACCTCGTGATTCTCGCCGCCAGCCCAAACGACCCGACCGGCAGCGTTCAGTTGCTTTGGGTTGACCCGAGCAGCCTGTCCGTCCAGGGGAGTGCTGATACCGGAGTGAGTCCATCTCATGTGAGTCTGGACGGTTATCAGGTGCTGAACACGGCGAGTCACGGCCTGTTCGTGTTTCTCGCTTCTTACGACGGCTCTACCACCACGGATCGACTGTGGCACGCGGATCCGTCAGACATGAGCCTCTCGCCCGCAACGCAACTGCCGGACAACGTGGGGATCTCGGCCGCGGTCGGCTCCGATGACACGCTGTACTTCTTCAACGGGCCGGCGAGAAATGTCGTCTTGAGCTGGAATCCGAGCGATGACACCTTCACGCCGGACGAGCCCTCGCTCGATGGCCCAGCTGGCTCGTATCTGACAGGTCTCGCCTTTTTAGGACACGTGCGTATCGCCGCGTAGCGAAAGCTGGTTCGACATCGCCGGCTGGTCGGGCGCGTGTACCGGCACCGGGACCTGCGTCGTCACGATGACCGTCGCCAAAACCGTCAAGGCGACGTTCATGCTCCACGCGGCAGCCCGCCGAGCCAAATCCGGTTAACGAGTCTGCGAAGGCTCGGTCTACCGGCTCCCGCCGCGCGGCCGGGCGGTACCGTCACCTCGTCATGCTCGTTTTGACCCGTACCGACGTCGAGGAGCTGCTCGACCTCGACAAGCTCGTCGATGCGCTTGCCGCCGCGCACGCGGAGCTCTCGGCCGACACGGCCAAGCTCGTGCCTCGCGTGGGGGTCTGGTCGGGCGCGGGCGTTCTCGGCGCGATGCCTGGTTACGCGCCGAGCGCGGGGATGGGCTGCAAGCTCGTGACCCTGTTCGAGGGCAATAAGGATCGCCCGACGCATCAGGCGCTCATCGCGCTCTTCGACCCCGCCACCGGCACGCCGACCGCGCTCATGGACGGGACGTACATCACCGCGATGCGCACCGCGGCCGCGGCGGCGCTCGCGACCAAGCTGCTTTCCCGGCCCGAGTCGAGCGTGCTCGCGATTCTCGGTACCGGCGTTCAGTCGCGTGCGGCGCAGGAGATGTTCCCGCGCGTGCGCGATTTCACCGACATCCGCGTCGCCGGCCGCGGCGAGTACGAGGACGCCGTTCGCGGCGCCGACGTCGTCCACTGCACGACCGGCGCGACCGAGCCGATCGTGCGATACGACTGGCTCAGCCCCGGGACGCACGTGAGCTCCGTCGGCTACGGGCACGGCGGCTCCGAGCTCGACCCCGAGATCGTGTCCCGCGCTGACCTCGTCGCCGTCGAGCAGCGCGACTCCGCTTTCGCACCTCTCCCTGCCGGTGCGCCCGAGCTCGACCCGCGGGGCCGCGACGGTGTCGTCGAGCTCGGCGAGATCATCGCCGGGACGCGCGAGGGGCGCACGTCCCCGGAACAGATCACCCTGTACAAGTCGGTCGGCGTCGCCGTCCAGGACCTTGCCGCTGCGGCGCTTGTCCTCGAGGCAGCCCGCGCGCGAGGCGTAGGCTCCGAGATCCAGCTGGAGGAGATACACGCATGAATGACTTTTCACCGGGGCTCGCCGGCGTCGTCGCGTTCGAGACGGAGATCGCCGAGCCCGACAAGGACGGCGGAGTGCTCCGCTACCGCGGCGTCGACATCGAGGACCTCGTCGGCCAAGTCCCGTTCGAGCAGGTCTGGGGCCTCCTCGTCGACGAGTCGCTCCACCCGGGGCTCCCTTACGAGCACGTCGACCTCGAGCGGCGCACCGGTAGCTACATCGGCGACCTCCAGACGAGCCTCGCCGCGTTCAGCGGCGAGTGGAAGCTCGGCAAGTTCATCGACATCGACGACGAGCAGGCGAAAGAGGATCTCCGCCGGCTCTCGGCGGCCACGCTCTCGATCGTCGCGCAGTCGGCGCGCGGCGCCGACAAGCCGCCCGTTCCCGAGGACACGATCATGCAGGGGCAGACGGCGGCGGAGCGCTTCCTGCTCACGTGGCGCGGCGAGGTCGACGAGGACCACGCGAAGGCGATCGACACGTACTGGATCTGCACCGCCGAGCACGGCCTGAACGCGTCGACCTTCACGGCGCGCGTCGTCGCCTCGACGGGAGCCGACTGCGGCGCTGCGCTCTCGTCGGCGATCGGCGCGCTGTCGGGGCCGCTGCACGGCGGCGCGCCGGCGCGCGTGCTGCCGATGCTGGACGCGGTCGCGGAGCTCGGCGACGCCGACAAGTGGGTGCGCGACGCGCTCGCCCGCAAGGAGCGGATCATGGGCTTCGGGCACCGCGTCTACCGCGCCGAGGATCCGCGCTCGCGCGTCCTGAAGCGGACGGCGCGGGAGCTGGGGTCGCCGCGCGTCGAGGTCGCCGAGGCGCTGGAGAAGGCGGCGCACGAGGCGATCGCCGAGCGTCATCCCGAGTACTCGAACACGAACGTGGAGTTCTGGTCGTCCGTCGTTCTCGATGTCGCCGAGATCCCGCCGAACCTTGCGCCCGCGATGTTCGCCTGCTCGCGCACCGCCGGCTGGTCGGCGCACGTCCTCGAGCAGAAGAAGCTCGGCCGCCTCGTGCGTCCGAGCGCGCGCTACGTTGGGCCCGGGGAGCGGAAGCTGGCAGACCTCGGCGACGGCCGCTAGCGCGGCACGGAATCGGCACACATCCGGCACGCTCGCGGCACAGAGTGAGCGCGGCCGCGCCGATATCGTGACTGCAGGGGCCCTCGTTTTGCCCCCCAGGGGTGCTGGGGAGTCCGCGCGCGCCATGCCGGCTTCGGCCGCGGCTGCTGCGGGCCGATAGGGTCGCAGCGAGATGGAGGAGCTGACGTCGTATCGCGACCGCTTCCCGATCCTCGAGCGGACG
>JAWVDC010000162.1:0-8723 GCA_033857715.1 Gaiellaceae bacterium
TTCGCACTGGGCGTCGGCGTGGCGGGCGGCGAGAAGGGCGGGCCGGGTGTGCTCGCCTCGCACAACCCGAACGACGCTGTTCTCGCGAACGGCACAGGCATCGATCACTTCGAGGACACGGTGCTTCCGGTTCTGATGGCCGCTGCGTCGACCTGCGCACCCGCGCCCTAACCGGCGTTTGCTCGCGTGGAAGGCGGGGTCGATCTCTTCGGCCCCGCCTTCGGCGAACGGCGCGCACTATCGTCCCTCGCCGTGCGCGAGGACGACCGCCCGCCGATCTGCCCGCGTTGCGGCGTGACGATGGTGCCCGCGGCGCTCAGTGCCGGCGACGCCGACGACCGCGACTGGGTGTGCCTCGAATGCGAGGAGCTCGACGAGCCGGAATAAGATCGGCGGATGGGCGACAGGCTCCGTCCGCTGTGGGACTTCGACGACCTCGACGCGAGTCGCGCGCGGTTCCTTGCGCAACTCGAAGAGGAGACGACCGACGCCGGACGCGCCGAGGTGCTGACGCAGCTCGCCCGCGTCGAGAGCCTGCGAGACGAGTTCGAGCGCTGCGACGAGCTGCTCGACGAGGCGGAGGCCGTCGGCGGTGTGACGGCCCGCTCGCTCCTCGAGCGCGGCCGTCGCGATCGCTCGTCGGGCCGGGAGGGAGCGGGGCTCGAGGAGTTCCGTCGCGCTTTCGATCTCGCGCAACAGAGCGGCGAAACCGTCCTCGCAGTCGACGCGGCGCACATGCTCGCGCTCGTCGACGACGCCGAAGCCTGGACGGCGCGCGGGATCGAGATCGCAGGCGCATCCGACGACCCGGGAGTCCGATACTGGCTCGGCCCGCTGTACAACAACATCGGCTGGACGCGCTTCGAGGCCGGCGACCACGCGGGCGCGCTCGGGGCGTTCGAGCTCGCTCTCGCCGCGCGCGAGCGCGACGACCCCCGGCCGGGCGCGCTGCAGCATGCGCGCGACGCAGTCGACGAAGCGCGCCGTGCGCTAGCGGCCGACTAGCGCGGCTGCCGCCACGGCCAGCCGAGGAGGACGAGCGCGGCGACGACGCAGACCGCGCCCGTCACGGCCCAGAACGTGCTGCCGGTCATGAATGAGCCGCCGATCCAGCCGACGCCCTGACCGACCCAGACGATTCCCGTGAAGAAGAGCAGTGCGCCGAGGATTCGCCGTGCCACGGTCACGCGGGCAGCTTAGGCTTCGCGCGTGATCGCGATCGAGGAACGGTTCCCGCGGCCGTCCGTGATGGGCGTGCTCAACGTGACGCCGGACTCGTTCTCGGACGGCGGCGTGCATCTCGATCCCGCTATCGCCGCGGCGGCCGCGAGGCGCATGGTCGAGGACGGGGCCGCGATCGTGGACATCGGCGGCGAGTCGACGCGGCCCGGCTCCGACGGCGTCTCGGCCGAGGACGAGCTCGCGCGCGTCGTTCCCGTCCTCGAGCGGCTCGGCGGCGAGATCCCGCTCTCGATCGACACCGCAAAGGCGGAGGTCGCGCGCGCGGCGCTCGAGCACGGCGCGATCCTCGTCAACGACGTCACCGCGCTGCGCGGCGACCCCGAGCTCGCGGGGGTCGTCGCTGATGCCGGCGCGTATCTCTGCCTCATGCACATGCAGGGCGAGCCGCGCACGATGCAGCTCGAGCCGCGCTACTCGGATGTCGCCTCGGAAGTTGCGGCCTTTCTAGAAGAGCGGCTCGCGTTCGCGGTCGCGGCCGGGATCGCGGAGGAGCGGATCTGCCTCGACCCCGGCATCGGCTTCGGCAAGACCGTCGAGCACAATCTCGAGCTCGTGCGGCGGCTCGACGTCCTCCTCGCGCTGGGCCGGCCGGTGCTCGTCGGCTACTCGCGCAAGAGCTCACTGCGGAAGCTGACCGGCTCCGACGACCTTCTCGGAGCGAGCATTGCGGCCGCGGTCGCGGCGTTCGAGCGCGGCGCCTCGATCCTCCGCGTGCACGACGTCAAGCCGACCGTCGACGCGTTGACCGTGGCCGGAGCGATCGCGTGATTACCGTCCACGTCAGCGACCTGCGCGTGTTCGGGCATCACGGCGTCGGGGAGGAGGAGCGCGAGCAGGGCCAGGAGTTCAGCTTCGACGTCGAGCTCGACGTCGGCGAGCGAGGTATCGACGACGACTTCTCGGAGGCCGTCGACTACCGGGAGGTCGCGCGCGTCGTGAAGGAAATCTCTGACAAGCAGCAATTCACGCTGCTCGAGGCGCTCACGAGCGCGGTCGCCGACGAGCTCGAGAGCCGCTTCGCGCCGGAGCGCCTGCTCGTCCGCGTGCGGAAGCCCAAGGTCAAGCCCGCCGGTTTCGAGGGCACCGTCGGCGTCACGCTCACGCGGCCGTGACGCGCGCGTACATCGGCCTCGGCGCGAACCTCGGCGAGCGCGAGGCGACGATCCGGGCCGCGGTCGAGGCGCTTGCCGAGGAGGACGGGATCGAGGTCATGGCCGTGTCGACGCTCCGCGAGACCGAGCCGGTCGGCGTCGGCCCGCAGCCGCTCTTCCTCAACGGCGCCGCGGAACTGGAGACGACGCTCACGGCGCGCGAGCTTCTCGACCGGCTCCTCGCGACCGAGCAGCGCTTCGGCCGCGTCCGCGTCCCCGGCGAGCACGGCCCCCGCACGCTCGACCTCGACCTTCTCCTCTACGGAGACGAGCGCATCGACGAGCCGGGCCTCACCGTGCCGCACCCACGCCTCCGCGAGCGCGCGTTCGTGCTCGAGCCTCTCGCCGAATTGGGAGCGGAAGTCGCAGGGCTACACTGACGCGCGATGTCGCATCTCGATGATCTCGACGAGTACGAAGCCGAGCTCGAGCTCGCGCTGAAGAAGGAGTACCAGGCCGTCTTCGGCTTGTTCCGCTACTGCGTGCTCACGCAGGACGCGACGTACCTCTGCAACAAGCTCGAGGTGCAGCAGGCCGCGCCGACCGCGCCCGGTGCGCTGCCGTTCTTCCAGCTCGACCTCGAGGACGTCTGGGTCTGGGACAAGAACCGGCCGACGCGGATCATCCCGCGCACGAAGGTGTTCACGTCCGGTGACGTGACGATCGAGGAGCTGCGCGGCGAGGGCGACGAGCCGACGCTCACGCCCAACGAACTTGCCGAGAAGATCGGCGAGCCTTTCCGCGCCGAAGACGAGTAACTCGTCGCGATGCTGCTCGCGGTTGACGTCGGCAACACGCAGACGGTCTTCGGGCTGTACGACGGCGAGCGGTTGCGCGAGCACTACCGCATCGGCACGAACCCCGCGCACACCGCGGACGAGCTCGCGGTGGTGGTGCGGGGGCTCATGGACCTCGCGGCGGTCGACGGGCTCGTGCTCTGCTCGTCGGTGCCTCAGCTCGTCACGGAGTACGCGGCGCTCGCGGAGCGGTGGGCGAAGGTCGAGCTCCTCGTCCTCGGGCCCGGCGTCTCGACCGGCGTTCCCATCCGCTACGACGACCCGCGCGAGGTCGGGCCGGACCGGATCGCGAACGCCGTGGCCGCGCGCGAGCTGTACGGCACGCCGTGCGTCGTCGTCGACTTCGGGACGTCCACGAACTTCGACGTCGTCTCCGCGGCGGGAGAGTTCGCGGGCGGCGTGCTCGCGCCGGGGATCGAGATCTCGATGGACGCGCTGTTCGCCCGCGCGGCCCGTCTCCCGACGGTGCCGTTCGTTGCGCCGGAGCGCGTCATCTCGCAGACGACGACGCAGGCGCTGCAGTCGGGGCTCGTCTACGGCTTCGCCGGGCAGGTCGACTCGATCGTCGACCGCATCCGGGAGGAGCTCGGCGCGCCCGACGCGATGGTCGTCGCGACCGGCGGCCTCGCCGACCTGATCGCGCCGCACTCGAGGACGATCTCCAAGGTCGACGAGTTCCTCACGCTCGAAGGGTTGCGGCTCGTGTGGCAGCGGAACCGCTGATCCGCACGGCGACCGCCGACGATCTCCCCGCGATTCGCGACGTCTTCCGCCGCGCGGCGTGGTCGAACGAAGGCGACCGCGCGTGGATCGAGGCTCACCCGGACAAGTTCGGTCTGGACGAGGGCAATGTCATCGAGGGATGCACGCGTGTCGCGCTAATGGACGGGCGGATCGTCGGCTTCGCGACGCTCGTCGGCAGCGAACTCGAGGATCTGTTCACGGATCCGGACTGCATGCGGCGGGGCATCGCGACGGCGCTCATCCGTGACCTCGCGGCTGCGGTTCCGCGCATCGACCTGACCTCGAACCCGCACGCGCTCGCCTTCTACGAGTCGGTCGGCTTCGTCGAGGACGGCGTCGCCGAGACCTCCGACGGCCCGGCGATCCGCATGCACCGCGACAGCTAGCGCATCGCGCGAAGCGCGGCCCTGACAGCGCCTAACTCCTGCGCGATCGGCGTCCCCTCGGGGACGAGGAAGTCGAGTGCGGTCCAGCCCAGGTGTTCGGAATCGAAGATGTGGATCTCGTCGTGGTGCCGGTGGAGGCTGCCGGCATTGAAGAGCAACCGGTACGCGTGGATCTTGGGCGAGAGCCGCGTGAACGCGTCGGGGAGGCGACCGATCGAGAACTTCCCGGGAAGATTGGATTCGCGGTAGAAAAGGTTTTCTCGAGCCATCTCGCAGTTCTCGACGTGCTTGAAGCGATCCAAGGCAGTCTCGAATGCCTGGCGGGTCTTGACGCGAGCGCCGCCGACGAACACCGACTCCTTGTTCGGCCCTTCAAGGGTCTCGTTGAACCGAGCTCGCTCGATATTTCGGCTCTCAACCGGAGAGCATGGCGAGAGTGGGCCGACTGCGACCGCGCCCTCGAGGTTTTTCCATCCGGGTAGCGATTGAGCGACGGCGGCCGCCGTGACGCGGAGCGGCTGAAGCTCAGCAGCGGAGCCCAGCGTGTCGGGGACGAGCACTCCGGGGTAACCGGCAGGGCAGACCGGCGTCCGGTATCGAGGCGGGTCGTACGGGTAGAGCGTGCCCTTGTAGATGTGCGGGACCTCCGCTGCCTCGGTCTTCGAGAGGCCGAGCAACCGCGCCGCGCGAGCGTCGGTCTGGATCGCTTGGCATTCGGCTTCGCTCTCGACCTTGATCCCCGCCGCGTGAGCGGATTCGTGGGCGAGGATCGTGACCGCCTCGGCGGTGAAGAGCGGCTGGTTCGCCGAACGATCCAGTACCTGCGCGAGGACCTCGCAGACGTACGGGGGCAGCTCTATCCGCCGGGACGCGATGTGCGCGATGCCGGCGGCATCGACGAGTTTGTAGTAGTGATGCACGGAGTTCCAAGCCTGAAGCCGGCTCCAGTCCTTCTCAGACCAGCAGTTCACGGTCGCGCGATGCCCGGCGAGCTTCGACGCGACGTCGTCCAGCTGCGCGATCTGGTGGCTCGTCGTCTCGGAGATCGGGCCGACCGGGAATACGGGGTCAGGACTGAACTTGACTGGAGCCGGCTTCACTGCGGCCGCCGAGCCGCAGCCGGCGAGCAACGCGGCAAGCAGCGCGGCGACGGCGAGGCGTTTCATCTCACCCGCCACCGTAGACCGATGTCGCATCCCGTTCAAGCCACAGAGAAGAGGATCTCGCCGAGCCATCGCTCGGCCTCGAAGTAGAGCGCCGGGTTGTTCTCCGCCGTGTAGTACGAGAGCGCGCCGGCGCACTGCATGAGCGTCCAGCCGCGGGCGCGCGCGATCTCGGTTTCGTCCGCGCCGAGGGCTCCCCAGAATGCCTCGCGAGCGTTCGCGGAGAGCATCTTCCAGGCGGCCGCGGTGTCGCTCGCGGGATCGCCGGCTCCGGCACCACCCCAGTCGAGGACGCCGCTCGGGCGGCCGTCCCTGAACACGACTTTGCGGAGGTCGAGGTCGCAGTGACACCAGGTCGGCGGCCCGCTCGGCGGCGGAAGGTCGACCACCTCGTCCCACGCCGCGAGGAGCCCGGCGGGGTGGCGGCGGAGGTCGAGCTTCGGCACGCAGGAGCGCACCCAGTCGTCCTGATCGCGCAGCGTCCCGTGCCGGAGGCCCGGGGGCGCGGACGTTGCATCGAGCTCCCGCAACGCGACGAGCAGCGCGACGAGGTCATCGGCCGCCTCTGGGGAGACCGTGTCAACCGAAATGTTCTCGCCGTCGACCCAGCTGTAGATGGCCCATGGAAACGGGAACTCGTCCGTCGGCTCGCCGCGCCCGAGCGGCTTGGGAACCGCGATCGGCACGCCCGCGGCGATGCGCGGCAGCCACTCCAGCTCGCGCTCGAGCGAGGCGACCCTGATCTCCAGCCGCGGCAACCGTACGACCTTGTCGCTGCCGAGCCGGTAGTTCGCGTTGTCCGTGCCGAGCGGGTAGACCGCCGTGATCGGGAGATCCGCCCATTCGGGGAACTGCCTGGCAACCAGGCGCTGCACGAGGGACGGGTCGCTGTCGACCTCGTCCGCGTGCATCCGCTTGCTCAACCGCCGCCGTAGACCGAGATCGGCAGCTCGAGGACTACGTCGTCCTCGGCCGCCGGCAGCTCCGCCTCGAGCTGCTCGACGAGCTCCGCCGCCCCCGGCGCTGCCGCGAACAGGCGCGTCACGACCTCCTCGGTCGTCCGCAGCATCACGAGCTCCTGCTTGAACGGCTTCGGGAAGCGGCCGTGGCCGAGGTACCAGCCGTAGAACTTCTTGAGGAAGCTGACCGCGCGCTGCTCGCCGAGCTCGCGCACCGCCTCGCGGATGAAGACGATCAGCTCGGCCGCCACCTCCTCGCGCGACGGCTTGAACGCCTCGCCCTCGATCATCTCCCGCAGCGCCCACGGGTTCCCTTGCGCGCCGCGCGCGACCATCGCGGCGGCGGCGCCTGTGCGCTCGAGCACCGCGATCGCCTCCGCGCGCGTCGTCACGTCGCCCGACGCGATCACCGGCACGGGCACACGCTCGACGAGCTCGGCGGTGACCGCGTGGTCGGCGAAGCCGGTGTACATCTGGGCCGCGGAGCGGGGATGGAGCGTCAGCGCCGCCGCTCCCGCCTCGACGAGCTGCGGGCCGAGCTCGAGGCACGCGCGTGAGCCGTTCTCGACGCCGCGCCGCATCTTCACCGTGACCGGCACGTCGACCGCCGCCGCGACGGCGGAGACGACCCGCACCGCGAGCTCCGGATCCTCCATCAGGTGCGCGCCGGCGCCCGTCTTCGTCACCTTGCGGACGGGACAGCCGAAGTTCATGTCGACGATGTCCGCGCCTGCCGCCACGACCATTCGCGCCGCCTCGGCCATCGCCGCGGGATCCGCGCCGAAGATCTGGATCGCGAGCGGATGCTCGTCCGCGGCGACGCGCAGGTAGCCGAACGTCCGCTCGTTCTTGTGCTCGATCCCAGCGGCGGAGACCATCTCCGAGCAGACGAGACCGGCGCCAAAACGGCGTCCCTGGCGGCGAAACGCCTGGATCGAGACGCCCGCCATCGGGGCGAGCACGATCCGCGTCGGCACCTCGACGCCGCCGATCGACCACGGCTCGCGGAGGTTCACGGGCATTCGGGGATGGTATCGGGCACCCGTGGTACCATCCGCCCCCGCCGCGGGGCACTCGCCAGCGGCCGTTTCTGTGCAAGGGGCAGCGTCGTTCCTTGCAAGAGGGTTTCGCAAGGGCAGGAGGCGAGGTTGAAGGAAGTCATTCTCACGTCGGAGGGCTTCAAGAAGCTCCAGGCGGAGATCGAGGAGTTGTCCACGACCGGCCGTCGCGAGGTCGCGGATCGCATCCGCATCGCGCGCGAGTTCGGTGACATCGCCGAGAACGCGGAGTACGATTCGGCGAAGAACGATCAGGCCCATCTCGAGGCGCGCATCGCGATACTCGAGGAGCGGCTGGCGAACTCGCGGGTCGTGACGAAGAAGGAGATCACCGCCGCGCAGAAGTCCGGCGAGGTGTCGGTAGGCACGAAGGTGAAGCTCAAGGACATGGCCTCGAACAAGTCGTTCGAGTACCACATCGTCGGTTCCGCCGAGGCGGATCCCGCGGAGATGAAGCTCTCGAACGAGTCGCCGGTCGGCAAGGCGATCATGGGCCACAAGAAGGGCGACGTCGTCGAGGTCGCGGCTCCCCGCGGAGCGTTGAAGTTCAAGATCATGGAAGTGAAGGCCGCGTAGACTCGCGCGGCATGTCGCTGCCAAAACACTTCCGCGATCGCGACACGATCGCCGCCGTCCGCGCCGAGGCGGAGCCGCTCGACGCGGGCGCTACGGCCGAGCTGAAGCGGCGCCTGGCCGGCCGGGTCATGGCTCGCAGGGACATGGGGAAGCTCGTCTTCCTCGACCTCGTCGACCGCTCGGGCCGGATCCAGCTGATCTGTCCGGCGGAGCGGACGGGCGAGCTCGATCTCCATCTCGGCGACATCGTCGGCGTCACCGGTTCGCCTGCGAAGTCACGGCGCGGCGAGCCGTCGATGCAGGTCGACGAGCTCGAGCTCCTCGCGCGCATCCACGCGTCGCTTCCCGACACCCATCACGGCCTGACGGACATCGAGCAGCGCTACCGCAAGCGCTACCTCGACCTCTTGATGGACGACGTGGTGCGCAACGACTTCGTCCTCCGCGCAAAGATCGTGACCGCGATCCGCTCCTATCTCGACAGCGAGGGCTTCGTCGAGGTCGAGACGCCGATCCTCCAACCGCGGTACGGCGGCGCGTTCGCCGAGCCGTTCGTGACGCACCACAACGTCCTCGACCAGGATCTCTACCTCCGCATCGCGACCGAGCTCTACCTCAAGCGGCTCATCGTCGGCGGGCTCGAGAAG
>JAWVDC010000163.1:0-37494 GCA_033857715.1 Gaiellaceae bacterium
ATTGATCGAGCGCTTCCCATCCCACGGCCGCATCATCGCGAACTGGGAGAGCGGGAGAGCGCCGGTCTGCTTGAATCGTCACGTGGCCGCGCTGTACCGGAAATACCGCCCTCAGACCTTCGCGGACGTGGTCGGGCAGGAGGCGGTCGTCCGGACGCTGAGCAATGCGATTACGAGCGACACGATCCGCCAGGCCTATCTCTTTGCCGGGCCGCGCGGCACCGGCAAGACGTCGATGGCACGGATCCTTGCGAAGTGCCTCAACTGCGCGGCCGGGCCGACGACCACGCCCGACGGCACCTGCCACGTCTGCCAGACGATCGCCGCGGGCACGTCGCTCGACGTCGTGGAGATGGACGCCGCCTCGCAGCGCGGCATCGACGACATCCGGGAGATCCGCGACCGGGTCGTGCTCCAGCCGGTCGAGGGTCGCCACAAGGTCTACATCCTCGACGAGGCGCACCAGCTGACGGACGCCGCGTGGAACGCGCTCCTGAAGCTCATCGAGGAACCGCCGCCGCACCTCGTGTTCGTCTTCTGCACGACCGACCTCTCGAAGGTTCTGCCGACCGTGCGCTCGCGCTGCCAGACGTTCGTCTTCCGGCGGCCGCGGCTGCAGGATCTCGTCAAGAAGCTGCGCGTCATCGTCGACGCCGAGGGGATCGAGGCGACCGACCAGGCGCTCGCGCTAGTCGCGCGCGGCGCGCGTGGCGCGTATCGCGACGCCGAGTCGACGCTCGACCAGCTTGCGTCCTCCACCGGCAACAAGCTCACGGTGCAGGCGGTGCTCGAGCTGCTCGGGACGGTCGAGGAGGAGGCGCTCTTCACGCTCTGCAACCTCGTCATCGACCGCGACACGGCCGGCGCGCTCACGTACATCGAGGAGCTGTCGGAACGCGGCCACGACCTCGGCCGGCTCGTCATGGATCTCCTCGAACACCTGCGCCAGCTCATGCTCGTGCAGCATCTGGGGGAGGTTCCGGCGGCGATGCCGGTGACGGAGGAGACACGCGAGCGGCTCCTTGCTCAGGCGAACCAGATCGGCGAGGCGACTGTGCTGCGCTTGATCGACCTCCTCGCGGTGGCGGTGGACGACATGCGCCAGGGCGGCGACCCGCGCCTGCCGCTCGAGCTTGCGCTCGTGAAGGTCACCCGCCCTGCGGCGGATCTCTCGCGCGAATCGGTGGCGTTCCGCCTCGAGCGCCTCGAGCAGGGAACTGCGCCTGTCCATGCGAGCCCCGTCCAGCCAAGTGACAAGTCATCGCGTGGAGAAGAGCCCGCGCCGCCTCCCGCGCCACCGGCGGCGCCGAACATCGCGCTGACGGATCTCCAGGAGGCGTGGGCGCACACGGTGCTGCCGGCGGTTGAGGAGCGCGGCGGGATTCCGACGGCGTCCGTCCTGCGCGAGGCGCATCCGACCGGCCTCCACGGAGACACGCTCACGCTCGCGTTCCCGGCGACCGCCCAGTTCCAGCTCGAGCTCGCGCGCGACCCGAAGAACGCGACGCTCCTCGCCGACGCGCTCTACGACGTGACCGGCCGCCGGCTCGAGGTGTCGTTCGAGCTCGGCGACGCGCAGCCGGCCCCGGTGCCTGCCGCGCCGGAGGAGCCCGCGGGAGAGGACGAGATCCTCGGGATCTTCACCGACGAGCTCGACGCCCGCGAGCGGGAGAGCTGATGCAGAACCTCCCGAACTGGCTCTGGGCGGGGCTCGTCCTCGCCCTCATCGGCGTCGTGATCTGGGGCTGGGCGTTCGACTTCAGCCGGCCGTAACGGTGACGTTCGCTCCACTCGGTGCCGTATCGACCGTGAGATGAGGACCTTCGCGCTCATTGCGACGGCGGCAATCGCGCTCGCCGGCTGCGGCGAAGCGCGCCACTCGGCTGGAGTGACGCCGAAGCCGAAGCCGGAGCCGAAGGCCAAGCGCTACCCCTTCGTCGTCAACTCGCCGCGCGTCGCGGTGATGAACGAGACCTCACTCCCCACGCGCGGGCCCATCGCCATCGCACAACTCCTCTCCCCGACACGGCTCCGGATCGTCACGACCGGAAGCAGCTCGTGCCCATCCGTCCCCGACGAGCTCATCGTCCTGAGCCCCCACCGCGTTCGCCTCCACCTGACGGCCGGCAGCTGGGACAACGGGGAACCCACTGCGGTCCCTCCGCTGAACGGCATATGCACTGCCGACCTCGGGACGAGCGGGATGGTGGTCACGATCGATCCGACGTTGGTCGACGTGCACAGCCGCCTGACGGTCGCCTTCATCTACCGCGACAGCAAGCAGTCGCTCGTTCGTATCGCTCGCGCCCTGAGGCGCTAGCGGCGCCGTTCTTCCAGCGCGTCGACGCTCTGGCGCAGGCGCCGGAGCTCGTCCTGAATTTCCGCGAGTTGGTCGCGCATCTCCTGCATGGGCGTCGGGCCTTTCCCGTGGACTCGCCACATGAGGAAGATCCAGAAGCAGATCAAGAGCACGAACGGGAGGAGCTCGGCGCCCAGGCTGCTCCAGCTCGCCGCGATCACTTCGAGAAGAGCCGCCGGATCGCGAACGCGATCCGACGCGAGAGGTTCATCGAGTGCTCGTGCTTCTGAGTAGGCGCGAACAGCTTCCCCTCGACCTCGCGAATCTCCGCGCCGAGCCTGGAGCCGGGCTTGTTGTCCCCCTCGATGATCTCGCTCGACGCCGGCTCGAGGTACTCCCCGAGCGCGCCGACCTGCTCCGTCGTCAACGTCAACTCGATGCGGCCCTCGTAGATCGGCCCGACGCTCTCCGCCGGGACGTACGTCGGCTTCGCGAAGGTCGACCGCGCGATGGCGAGGCCATCGAAGATGTCGGCGTTGTCGTCGCCCACGACCTCGTCCACCGCGCCGACCTCTGTGCCGTCGGAGGCGTAGACCTTCCAGCCGGGACGGATCAGGAACCAGGAGACGGGGTCGGCCATGCGGGGATCTTACGTCCGAAACGGACCAGTACCCTCCGCCAATGCTCAGCCCTTCCGTCGACAACCTCGTCGCGCAGCTCACGCGCCTGCCCGGGATCGGCGGGCGGACGGCGCAGCGGCTCGCGTTCCACCTCCTGCAAGTGTCGAAGGAGGAGGCGCTCGCGCTCGCGACGGCGATCGGCGAGGTGAAGGAGCGTGTCCGTTTCTGCCGCGAGTGCGGCAACCTCACGGAGGAGGAGCGCTGCTCGATCTGCACCGATGCGCGGCGCGACCGGACGATGATCTGCGTCGTCGAGCAGCCCGTCGACCTCGTCTCGCTCGAGCGGACGGCGGAGTACCGCGGCCTCTACCACGTCCTCGGCGGCTCGCTCTCCCCGCTCGACGGCGTCGAGCCCGAGCACTTGCGCATCGACGAGCTCATGCAGCGCGTCGCCGCGAACGGCGTCGTGGAGGTCGTCCTCGCGACGAACCCGAACGCGACCGGCGAAGCGACCGCGTCGTACATCGCGGGCCGGCTGCGCGACCGCGTCCGCGTAACGCGCCTCGCGAGCGGCCTCCCTGTCGGCGGCGACCTCGAGTACGCCGACGAGGTCACGCTCGGCCGCGCACTCTCCGGCCGCCGCGATATGTAGCGCGAAGAAACCGGCGTGGCGCTGCGTCTAATCGGATGTGCAGGCCGTGAGTGAACCGATCGGGCGGACCGACGAGCTCGAGATCCAACGCGTTCGTCGCCTCGACGCCGATGCGTTCGTCGGGCTCGTCGAGCGCCACGACCTGAGCCATCGCCGCCTCGCGTTCCGCCTTCTCGGCGACGGCGACCGCATGGACGATGTGCTCCAAGAGGCGTACACCCGCGCATTCCGCGCGCTGCCGCGCTTCCGCGGCGACTCCTCGCTCGAGACGTGGCTCTACCGGATCGTCTACAACGCCTGCGTCGACGATCTCCGCCGGCACCGCGCGCACGAGACCCTCGACGAGTGGGACGAGCGCCTCGCAGCGACTCCCGCAGAGACGGACGAGCGACTCGACCTCGCCGCCGCCCTGGCCTCCCTCCCTCCCGAGCTGCGCGCGGTCGTCCTGCTCGTCGACGCCGAAGGGCTGTCCTATGCAGAGGCGGCCGACGTCCTCGGCGCACCCGCCGGGACGATCGCCTCCCGTTTGAACCGCGCGCGGTCCCCATCTTCAGGCCGTGCTGAAAGGAGAAACGCCATGACCGACCTCGGTCCCGAACTGCTCGAGCTCGAAGTGCCTCAGCACCGGCCCAAATTCTTCGACGATCTGCGCGACGGCCTCGGCCGCCGCTCCGCATCCCGCGTCACGCGGCCGCGGCTGCTGCTCGTCGCCGCCGTAGCCGCCGTGGTCGCCGGTGCCGTGGCATTCAGCCTCACGCGCGGCTCCGAGGTTGCGTCGGCAGCGCAGGTACGCGCCGCGGTCGAGCACGCGCTCGCGTCCACCGGCTCGATCTCCGGCGTCTTCGTCAACAACGAGAGCGGCGACCCCAACGCGGCCGGCGTGCGCTGGCGGTTCACGGTCAACTCCACGGGCGCGTTCCGGATCGACGGGCTGACGTCAGGCTCCGAGCGCGTCTACGACCCCGTCACGAACGTCGAGTCGACGTCGGATGGCTCGCTCTTCGTCCGCCGCACCGGCCTTGCGCCCGGCCCGCCGGACTCGGGGCCGGCCGACTTCGTCGTCGACCGCGGGCTCGGCTCGTTCATCGCGGCACAGGCTGCGGCGGGCTATGGGAAGGTCGAGGAGATCACGTATGACGGCCGCCCTGCCTGGACGCTCAGCACGCCGAACGGAAACGACCGCGAGCAGCGCGTCGTCACCGTCGACCGTGGGTCCGGGCTGCCGGTTCGGGTCGAGCTGATCCGCGACGGGAAGGTCGCCTCCGAGTCGCGGATCGAAGGACTCCAGGTGACCTCGACCGTCACCGCCATCGAGCCGCTCGAGCCGAAGCCCGGACAGGACATCCAGACGTACGACGCCGGCTTCAAGCGCGTCTCGGCCGCCGAGGCGCAGAGTTTGGCGGAGTACGCGCCGCTCGTCCCGCAGTACCTGCCCGCCGGATTCACGCTGTCCACGGTGACCTACGCCGCAAGCTCGCGCGCGACGGGCCAGGAGGACGGAGGCAATCCGCCCTCGGTCGACGTCATCTCGTCTGCTTACCGGCGCGGGTTCGACGAGATCGTCGTCACGACCCGGCGCACCGTCTCCTCACCAGAGGACTGGCGCGACCCCTTGCAGGTCTCCACCATCTCGGTGCCCGGACCGGTCGAGCAGCACGTCTGGTTTGCCGGGCCCAAGCTCGTGGTCACGGTCGCGGGCACGGTCGACCAGGCCGAGCTGTCGAAGGTGGCGGATTCGCTGCACGTCGCCGGGTGATGGCCTAGGCACAATCGGCCGCATGGTCGTGATGAAGTTCGGCGGCACGTCCGTCGCCGACGTGGAGAAGATCAAGGAGGTGGCGCGGCGGCTCGTGCGCGCACACGAGCGTGGCGAGCGGGTTGTCGGCGTCCTCTCCGCGATGGGCGACACGACCGACGAGCTCATCCGGCTCGCCCACGAGATCTCGCCGAAGCCGCACGCGCGCGAGTACGACATGCTCATCTCCGTCGGCGAGCGGATCTCGAACGCGCTGTGCGCGATGGCGATCCAGGATCTCGGCCACGACGCGATCTCGCTCACCGGCTCACAGGCGGGAATCGTCACCGACACCGTCCACGGCAAGGCGAAGATCTCGGAGATTCGCACGACGCGCATCGACGACGCGCTCGCGGCCGGGAAGATCGTCCTGGTCGCTGGCTTCCAGGGCGTCTCGGCCGACTCGAAGGACGTGACGACGCTCGGTCGCGGTGGCTCGAACCTCACCGCGGTCGCGCTCGCGGCCGCGCTCGGCGCGAGCGCATGCGAGATGTACACCGACGTCGAGGGCGTCTACACGGCCGACCCTCGCCTCGTCCCGAACGCGCGCAAGCTCGCCGCCGTGACGTACGAGGAGATGCTCGAGCTCGCGGCGTCCGGCGCAAAAGTGCTCCAGCTACGCTCGGTCGAGCTCGCGCGCAACCACAACGTGCGCCTGCAAGTGCGGTCGACATTCTCCGACGCAGGGGGAACGTGGATCGTCGACGAAGAGGATCCCGTGCTCGAAAAGGCCATCATCAGCGGTGTCGCCCACACGGACTGCGAGCCGCTCTACCGCGTCGCCGAGATCGACCCGGCGCGGCTGTTCGACCGGCTCGCAGCGGCGAACGTCAACGTCGACACGATCCTGCAGGTGACCGGCGGCGAGATCGTCTTCAGCGCTCCGGTCGAGGATCGCGCCGCCTGCGAGGACACGCTCGGCGGTCTCGGCGTCGAGTGGTCGATGCGCAGCGACCTCGGCAAGGTCTCGCTCGTCGGCGCAGGCATGAAGAGCCATCCCGGCATCGCCGCGAAGACCTTTGCGACGCTCGACGAGATCGGCGTCAAAGCGGAGGTCATCTCCACCTCGCCGATCAAGATCGCGTGCCACGTCCCGACCGGAGACGTGCCGAAGGCGGTCGCTGCACTCCACGACGCGTTCGAGCTCGGCAATGACTGACGCGAAGATCGGCGTCGTCGGCGCGACCGGCGCGGTCGGGACCGTGACGCTGCGGCTCCTGCGCGAGCGCGGCTACCAGGACGTCCGCGCCTTCGCCTCGGCCCGCTCGGCGGGAACCAACCTCGGCGGGCTCACGGTCGAGGAGGCGACGCCGGACGCGCTCAGCTCCGCCGGCCTCGACCTCATGCTCTTCTCGTGCGGCACGCGTGCCTCGCGCGACCTCGTGCCGCACGCCGTCGACGGCGGCGCGCTCGTCGTCGACAAGTCGAGCGCGTACCGGCTCGTCGAGGGCTATCCGCTCGTCGTGCCCGAGGTGAACGGCCAGCGCGCCGGAGCCGCACTCGCCTCGACCCGCGTCGTCGCGAACCCGAACTGCTCGACGATCCCGCTCACGTGCGTCCTCAAGCCGCTGCACGACGCCGCCGGCCTGCACGCCGTGCGCCTCTCGACGTACCAGGCCGTCTCGGGCGCGGGCGCGCAGCGGATGGAGCAGCTCCGCTCCGAGTCGCCCGAGGACCACGACCTCGCGTTCGACTGGGACTGGGAGGGCGACGAGACCGACGAGGAGGCGAAGATCCGCGCCGAGTCGCGCAAGATCCTCGAGCTGCCCGACCTGCCGATCAGCGCGACGACGGTGCGCGTGCCGGTGCTCGTCGGCCATTCGCAGTCGGTGTGGATCGAGACGGAGGACGCGCTCTCGCCGGAGCAGGCCGCGTCTCTGCTCGAGGCCGCGCCGGGTGTCCGCCTCGTCGACCTGCCGACCTCACGCGCGGCGGCTCAGACGGAGGACGTGCTCGTCGGCCGGATCCGCCCGGACCGCGCCTCAGACCGCGGCGGTCTCGTCCTCTTCCTCGCCTGCGACAACCTCGTCAAAGGCGCCGCGCTGAATGCGATCCAGATCGCCGAGCTTCTGCTCGAGCCCGCGCGAGCCGCCGCCTGATGAAGCTTGCCGCGCCATTCGCGTTGCTGCTGGTGGCCGGTCTCGTTGCGTGCGGCTCGCCGTCCGTGGATCAGCGGACGGCGATCGCTCAATTCGTGCGCGCGAGCGCAACCCGTTCCGGGGCGACGCACGTGAAGATCTCAGGGATCAAGGTCTCTCGGATCGACTCGCGTTACGGGGTCGCGCAGGAGCAGTACACAAGCAGGCGTGGCCGGCCGAGTTACGCCACGTGGATCCTTCGGCGCGATGGCTCGACGTGGCGCCCCACGTCGGTGGAGAACATGTTCCCCGTGTGCTCCGCAGCTCCGGCGACGATCCGAAAGGAGCTCGCCGGCACTGCCTTCTGCTACCCGCCGGTCGGCGTCTACACGTCGATCCCCTGGACTCGCGGGAAGTCAGTCCGGTTGCGCTACTGCGAACGGCCGGGTGGGCCCGGCAATTTCATCGCTGCGTCCCAAGGCGTCAGCTGTCAGACCGCAGCGCTACTCGTCTACTCGAACCGGAAACGCTGCGACGCGCTCGCGTCGTGCGAGATCGCCGGCTTCCAATGTCGGGCGTACTGGAACGGCCGGTACGGCCGAACGTTTCGAGGGGTCGACCACGCGCTCTGCACCGACGGCCCGCGGCGCGTCGAGTGGGACGGCGGCTAGCTGAACTCGGCTAGCTGAACGGCGGGTGCAGGGGGAGGATCAGCGGTTTCAGCGGCGTCTGGTTGAAGTTGAAGTCGCGAGCGAGATTCCCGAGGAGGGGATTGTCCTCGCGCACGCCGGGCCGCGAGTCGGGCCTGCCGTCGGTTGCTGGATTGATCCGCTGCCCGTAGAGGAAGTCATCCTCGATGAACTTGAGGTACGCGTCCTGGCTGAGGACCTGGTGGTCGATGAACCCGGGCTTCGCGTACGGGCTGATGACCATCGCCGGAACGCGCAGCCCGTAGCCCTGGCTGTCGGCCTGCGGCGGGCGGACGTGGTCGTAGAACCCGCCCCAGTCGTCCCAGCAGAGGAAGATCGCGGTCGAGTCCCACGAGCTCGACCGCATGATCGAGTTGATCAGCCCGGTCACGTAGCTCTGACCGACGCTGACCTTGCTCGGCGGATGCTCGCTGTTCTTCGCGCCCGGCACGATCCACGAGACCGCCGGGGCGGAGTCCGTCTTCAGCGCGGAGAAGAACTTGCCCAGAGGCTGGACGTTGGAGACCTGGTTGTTCTGGCGCACCGTGTCGAACCACGGCAGCGGGTTCCAGATGCCCGGCGTCCACGAGTCCTGCGGGACGGGAGCGCAGAACATCCCGTCGTCCTCGCAGTCGGGCTGGCCGCCCGCCTGGACGTAGTACCCCCAGCTGACCCCATACGCGTGCAGGAGGTACGTCAGGTCCGTCCACGCGTAGTCAGGTGGCTCGCTCGTCGCGTTGCCGACGCTGTGCGGCGGGGAGTCGGGCTCCTGCAACGCGCTCGTACAGCTCATCGGACCGGCCACGTCCGTGCAGTGCGCCGACCAGCCGGAAACCATGTACAGGTGCTGCGGGAGACTCCACGACGCGTCCGACTGGAACATGTGGTCTTGCAGCGCGAACCGGCTCGCGTACGTCCAGTAGTTCGGAATCTCGCGCTGGTTGTGAAAGCCCATGACGTCGGGCTTCTTCGGGTGCATCGAGCACGACGGGAACGCGAACTGCTTGCACTGCTTCGCCTTCCCGTCCGCGGCCTGGATGATGAAGCCGCTCATACGCCCGTTCGCGATGTCGCGCTTGGCGTCGAGGTGGTTGTGCGGCCCGCCGAAGTTGTTGTCGCTCGCGTCGTGGTACGGACTGGCGCAGTGATGCCGGTTCGGATCGGGCAGGCAGGGCACCGTGCCCGGATTCCCCGCGAGGCCGGGGATCCCGTCCGCTCCCGGGAACGTGCCGAAGTAGGAGTCGAACGACCGGTTCTCTTGCATGATGATCACGACGTGCTTGATCTTGTGGATGCCGACCGGCGTCCCGTCGGCCAGTCTGGGAAGTGCCGCGGAGGCGTCGCGGGACGGTTCCGGTAGCGCCTGACTCGCGAGGAGCGCGCCGATGGATGCGATTGCCAGGAGACTGGCGATGAGACGGCGTTTCAAGGCTCATCGAGCGTAACGCAGTCAGGCGCTGAGTTCTCAAGGTTCGCGTAAGAGTTTCTCCGCTTTCTGTCGAATTTCCGAAAACGCTGCTACACCTACCGGGTGGGCAAGGCGGGTCTCGTAGTCATCTGCGCGCTCGTGCTCGCGGCCATCGGAGGTTCGCCTGCCAGCACCGCGACCGGCAACGCCATCACGATCGAGAACGCGCGGACGGGAACGACGTCGTGGTACGTCGACACGCCGCGGCAGGACGAGATCGCCGGCTACTTCGACCACACCTCCTACCTGCCGGGAGCCTCCGCGACCCTGTACGTCGACAGCAAGGGCGACCCGTTCTCCTACACCGTCTACCGCATTGGCTACTACCAGGGCCTCGGAGGCCGGAAGATCGCGAGCGGATCGGTCGCGTCGAACGCCGCACAGCCGGAATCCACGGTGGCTGACGACATCTACAGCGGCGCAAAGCTCCTCAAGACGGGCTGGCACAGCTCCGCAGTCATCACACTCGGCACCGGCTGGGTGACCGGTTACTACCTCGTGAAACTCCACGACGCCGCCAACGGCGGCGAGTCGTATGCGAACTTCGTCCTCCGGTCGGCCACACCCGCGCCGATCGTCGTCAACCTCTCGACGAACACGTGGCAGGCCTACAACCTCTGGGGCGATCTCTCGCTCTATCGCGACGCGCGGGTCTCGCCGGCGATCACGAATCAGGTCGGCGTCGCGCACCAGGTGAGCTTCCTCCGGCCGTATTCCTCGGGGTACGGCGCAGGGCTGTTCTTCCTCTTCGACCGGCCTCTCGTTGCCTGGGCGGAATCGCACGGATACCCGGTCTCGTACTCGACCGACGACGACGTGCGGCATGCGCGCGAAGCCGGAGCGCAGACCAAGCTCGTGATCTTCTCCGGCCACTCGGAGTACTACTCGATGGCCGACCGCAACGAGCTCAACCGCCTGACCACGAACGGCGTGAGCGAGGCGTTCTTCGGGGGCAATGCGTGGGCATGGCAGGCGCGCTTCAATGACACGACCCACGTCATGACCGTCTGGCGGGACCCATCCATCGACCCGTCGACGAACCTGTCCACAAAGACCATCCGCTGGGTGTTGCTCGGGCTGCCGCAAGACGCGCTGACGGGGACGATGGAGACCTGGGGCACGGCGACCGGCCCGCAGGCCGCGTACGCGACGACGAGCTGGCCGTGGAACGGAGCCGGAGTCGTCAGCGGCGCGGATCTCGGGCCGCTCGAAGGCAACGAATTCGACGGGATCGTCGTGAACTCGTCGTTGCCGAAGAAACTCCTGATGCTCAGCCGAACGCCGTTCAGCGGCATGCCCGGCGTCCCTGCCAGCCAGGCCATGACGGTGTGGCAGACGACGCCGACGGCGTTCGTCTTCGCTGCCGGTCAGACCAACTTCAACTGGAACCTCGCCTACCCCGGCGGCGCCCCGGCCGCATGGATCGATGGCCGCTACCCGGTGAGCTCGGAGGTGAAGCCCGCGATGCAGCGGCTCGCGGGGAACCTCCTCGCGCGCGCCACCGGCATTGCCAACCCGATCCCGGTGAACGCTCCGAAGGGCGCGGCAGCTCCCTTTGCGATCCTGGCGCCACAGTCCGGCCAGTACGTGATGGCAGCGCCGAACCCGTTGAGCGTGAGCTGGAGCGACCCGCCGGCGGGTACGGCGACGATCGAGGTCTCCGTCGACGGCGTGGTCGTCTCGACCAACACGGCCGACAGGAATGTCCGCGTCGTGAGCGCCGGTATCAACGCGCTCGGCTCGCATACGATCGCCGTCGCCGCCCTCTCGAGCACGGGTGACGTCCTCGCGAAACTGACCGAGCCGGTCATCGCGCTGTCGCCCGCCGATGCGGCCTTCAGCCAGAACCAGCACCACATCAGCCGGATGTGGGGCTAACAGCTACGGCTGCTGCGGCGCGGGCACCGGGACGAAGGCGTCGCGGACGGCCTGCAGCACCTTCTCCCGCGCTCCCTCCTCGACCGGCTGCAAGCCGCCGAGCTCGAGCCGCGCGAGCTCCACGCGTCCCTGCGAGCGGACGGGTTGGAAGCCGAAGTCGGCGAGGAAGTCCGCCGGGAAGATCGTGCGGTGTGCGTGGAACCGCCAGAAGGCGGTCTCGCCTTCCGCGTAGCGGTACGAGAACGCCTCGAGCGCGCGGGCGCCGCGCTCGCGCACGTCGCCGATCGCCGTGAGGAAGAGCGACTGCATGACCCACGGCCGCGACGTATCGGTGAGGTACGCGCACGTGACGAGGACGGCGTCCGGGCTCGCCGGCCCGGCCGGCAGCTCGCGCGCGCGGGGGAAGAGATCCGACGGCCCGTACTGCATCGAGCCGAGCAGGCGCCCGTCCTCGTCGTGGTAGACCGCCCCCCACGCTCCCCACTGGTCCTCGGCCTCGCGGATCCATTTGCGCTTGTCGGTGCTCCGTCCGCCGCGGGTTTGCCACCAGATGCATTCGTGGCACACCGACGGCGCGGTCTCGAGCGTCGCGCCGGTCAGGCCGGCGATGTTCGTCATTCGATGCCGTCCACGACGACGTCGACGGAGGTCGGCTCGACATCGGCCATGCTCGAGAGATACCCACGCACGCGCTCTTGCACCGCGCGGCCAAGCGCCGGGATCGAGACGCCCCGCTCCACCACGACGTGGAGCTCGACGCGAATCGTCTCCTTGCCCGAAATGCGGACGCCGCGACGGCCGGCGATCGCGCGCACTCCCTCCACCTCACGCGCCGCGTCGGCAGCGTAGCGGGCGAGGATGTCAGTCGCAATCGTCGCCTGATCGGCCACGCTTGCAGCCTAACCCTGGCGCAGAACCAGTTCGGTTGCCTCGGGTCGCGCTGCGAAGCGGAACGGGACGAACGTTGTCCCGAGGCCCGGGGAGACGTGCATCGTCGCGGCGGCCGTGCGGTAGATCCCCGAGACGTACGGCGCCGTCGGGTGCGCGAGGAGGATCTTCCCGCCCGGATACGGCAGGCAGATCTGACCCGCGTGGAGATGTCCCGCGAGGACGAGGTCGAAGCGGCCCGGCTCGAGCAGGTCGAGCGCGCGCGGGTAGTGGCAGAGGAGGATCGAGAGGTCGGCTTCGAGCTCCGGCGGCGCTGCGAGCTCGTTCGGATCCATCCGCGGACGGCTGCGGAGAATGAGGTACGGGTCAACGCCGGCGATCCAGATCCTCCGGCCGCGGAGCTCGAGGAGCCGTCCCTCGTTTCGCAGCAGCGTCGCCGGCTCGAGCTCGGTGAGGTTCGACGCCTTCGCCTGCGGGTCGCGGCTGATCGCGACGTCGTGGTTGCCGAGCACCGCGAACGTCGGCTGCGGGAGGAAGCCGACGAGCTTTCGCAGCAGCGGCTCTCCGCGCGGATGCGTGAGGAGGTCGCCGGTGACCGCGACGAGATCCGGCTTTCGCTCGCGCACCCAGACCGCTGCCTGCCACGCCGCGCCGATGCCCGGCGACGGGACGCCGAAGTGGAAGTCGGAGAGGTGTGCAATGCGCAACCCGTCGAGCTTCGCCGGCAACCCGGGCAGCTCGACGTCGAGCTCGCGCAAGCGCGGCCGCGCCGCTTCGGCGAGGCCGTAGACCAGGCCGGCGCCTGCGAGGGCGCCGAGCTTTCTCAGACTTCCAGGCGTTCTAGCGCGGGCCGCGGGTCGACGATGTGGCGTTTGAACTTCAGCTCCGACTCCTCCAGCCCGGCGGCGACGCCGACGAGTTGCGCGAGGTGGAGGATCGGCAGGCCGAAGGTCTTCCCGGTCGACTTCTCGAGCTTCTGCTGCCACGCGTCGAGCGAGAGGTGGCACAGCGGGCACGGCGTGACCATCACGTCGGCGCCGGCCTCCATCGCCTGCGTGATCGGCTGGATGAGCTCGCCCATCGCCGTCTCCTCACGCGCCGCGATGATCGGGAAGCCGCAGCACTTGATCTTCGCGGGGTAGTCGACGGGCTCGCCGCCGCACGCCGTGATGATCCGCTCGAGCGACCACGGGCGGTCCGGATCCTCGAAGCCCATGATCTTGGACGGGCGGAGGATCTGGCAGCCGTAGAACGGCGCGACCTTCAGTCCCTTCAAGCCCTTGTGCGCAGCCTGCTGCAGGAGCTCGTATCCGGGGCCCTCCGCGATCTCCCACAGGAGATGCCGGACCTCGACGTTGCCGGAGTACGCCGGCACGCCGACCGTCTTGAGGTTCTCGTTGACGCGCGCCAGCAGCGCGGCGTCGCCCTGGAGCATGTGGTTCGCCTGGCGGAGGTTGAGCGTGCAGACGTTGCACACCGTCATGAGCGTGTCGCATCCGGTCGCCTCGGCGTACGCGAGGATCCGCGCGTTGAGGTGGACGTAGTAGTCCGGCTCCGCCTCGTGGATATCACCGGCGCCGCAGCACGTGACCGACTCGAGCTCGACGAGCTCGATGCCGACGCGCGGCGCGAGCGCCTTCGTCGAGGTGTCGAGCTCCTTCGCCGAGAGCGAGGCGAGGCAGCCCTTGTAGTAGGCGACCCGCTTGGTCGCGGCTTCCGTGGTGCTCACTTCGCTGCTGCCTCCTCAACTTCCGGTAGCCATGGAATCGGCGCGGCGTTCGGCCGCGCGTAGATCTCCTCGAGCGTCTCGCCGCCGAGCGCGCTCCCGTGCGCGAGCCGCTCGAGCGCGTGTTCCCCTTGCACGTGCCCGAGCATGCCCCCGCGATCCTGGTCGCGGACGACCTTGCGGAGGTCGCGCGCCTCTTTGACGTCCTTCGCCGTGTGCGGGATCGGCACCGCGCGCACCTTGCCGTGCCGCGCGAGCGAGTAGCCGAACTTCAGCTCCTTGATCGCGGCCACGTAGCCGTTCGTCTTCGGGATGAGCTCCTCCTCGCGGAGCCAACCGGTCGTCTCGGAGGAGCGCACGAACCACTTCGCGTGCTTCGCGCCCGGGTCGCGGTCGATGCCGTGCGCGATCGCCTCGGCGCCGAGCTTCGCGATCGCGTCGCGCGGGTCGACGCCCTTCGGGCAGCGCTCGTTGCAGAAGTAGCAGCGGGTGCAGTCCCAGATCCCGTGCTCCTCGCTGTAGCGCTCGAGCCGCTCGACCGTCGCGCCGTCGCGTGGATCGCCGACGAAGCGCATGCCCTTCGCGAGCGCCTGCGGGCCGAGGAACTCCGGATCGGACTCCATCGCGTTGCACTCCGAGACGCAGCAGCCGCAGTTGATGCAGAGCGACTCCTTGTGGATGACGTTCATCCGCTCCTGCGAGATCCGGTACTCGCGCCCGTCGTTCGGCCGCTCGTATCCCGGCTGCAGCCACGGCTGCACCGACTTGAACTTCGACCAGAACGGATCCATGTCGACGACGAGGTCCTTGATGATCGGGAGGTTCCCCATCGCCGAGATCGTCGGAATCTCCCCCGCCTGCGCGATGTCGTACATCCGCGTCTTGCACGCGAGGACGGCGGCGCCGTTCATGCGCATCCCGCACGAGCCGCAGATCATCATGCGGCAGCTCTTGCGGTACGCGAGCGTGCCGTCGTGCTTGTCCTTCGCGATGTCGAGGCAGTCGAGGAGCGTCGCCTCCTCGGGCGCGTCGATCTCGTACTCCTTGAGCTCGCGCTCGCCCGTGGCGGCGGAGTAGCGCCAGATCTTGAATGCGACCTTCATCAAGCGCCCAACCCCCCGCCTGCAAGGCTCGTCCCATCGACCGTCTTGCTGGCCGGGGGAATCTTCACGTTGACCGCCTCACCGAACTTCGACAGGTTGATCGTCATGTCCATCGAGGCCGACTGCCCGTTCATCGAGTACGTGAACGACATCGACTCGCGGTGGACGTAGCCGTCGGCGGTCCCGATCCAGACGTCGATGGGCCCGTACTTCGGGTGCAGTCCAAGGGACTCGATCTTCGAGCCCTGCGGAAGCTTCGAGATGTCGAGATTCGTCACTTGGTAGTGGGTCGTCTCGACGCCGTCGATCGTCTCGGTGCCGACGCTCTTGACCGACCCTGCGGCTCCGAGCCGTTGCAGCGTCTGCGTCGGGCTCTGCGACATGAGCGAGGAGTAGTCGATCCCGTGGGACTGTCCGAGCTTCTCGAGGTCGAGCTTCATCCACGTCTTCCCAGCCGGCAGCTCTGCGCTGAACAGCGGCGAGCTCATGTAGATCGTCGTCCCGGTCAAGATCTCGTTCATGCGGACGTCCTGGCCCATGAGGGTCATGGCGACGGACATCTGGCCCGTCTTGTTCGTGTTCGAGAAGTCGCCCGAGCCGTTCATCTTGACTCCCATCAGCCCTACCGACACGTTCCCGCTCACCGTCATGTGCTCGCTCGCCATCGACGCGGTCTTGGAGGCAGCGTGCTTCACATAAGCGACCGGGTCGAGCTTCGGCGCGGTCGACGACGCGCCGCCGCCACACGCGACGAGCGCCAAAGGCGCCACGACGAGTACCAACGCAAGCTTCTTCATCTCAGTACTTCCTCTCCTGTGGCTCCCACTTGGTAAAGCGCACATCTTCCTTCGTGAGCTCGACGCCGCCGTCCTTCCAGCGCGTGATCGAGTGGTGGAGGAAATTGTCGTCGTCGCGCGTCGGATAGTCGTGCGGGCGCGCGTGGGCGCCGCGGCTCTCCTTGCGCGCGAGACCCGCGGTGACCATGCAGAGCGCGGTGTCGAGCATGTTCCCGAGCTCGATCGCCTGCGTGAGGTCGCTGTTGAAGACGTCGCCCTTGTCCTCGACCACGACACTCTTGTACCGCTCGCGGAGGTCTTCGATGATCTCGATCTGCTTCGCCATCTGGTTCTCGCGGCGGAAGACGGCGAAGTTCTCGAGCATCGAGTTGCCGAGCTCCTCGCGGATCTTCCACGGGCGCTCGCCCTCGGAGCGCTCGAGGAGCTCCTTGAGTTTCGCCTCGGCGTCGCGCTCGGCGGACTCCGGCACCTCGATCGTCGTGTTCGAGAGCGCCCACTCCGCGGCGCTGCGCCCGGCGCGGCGACCGAACGTGATCGTCTCCATGAGGGAGTTGCCGCCTAGCCGGTTCGCGCCGTGGATCGAGACGCACGCGCACTCGCCGGCGGCGTACAAGCCGGTGAGCTCGGTCAGGCCGTCGTTGTCGGTCGAGACGCCCCCCATGTGGTAGTGGGCGCCGGGCCTGACGGGCACGGGGTCGTAGATCGGATCGATGCCGGCGTAAACCATCGACAGCTCGCGGGAGCCCGGCAGGCGGCTGAGGATCCTCTCCGCGCCGAGGTGCCGCATGTCGAGGTAGACGCTGCCGTCGATGCCGCGGCCCTCGTCGATCTCCGTCTGCTCGGAGCGGGAGACGACGTCGCGCGAGGCAAGCTCGAGCGCGTTGGGCGCGTAGCGCTTCATGAAGCGCTCGCCTTCGGAGTTGATGAGGTACGCGCCCTCGCCGCGGCAGCCCTCCGTCAGGAGGATCCCCGTCGGATAGAGCGTCGTCGGGTGGAACTGCATGAACTCCATGTCCTTGAGCGGCAGCCCGAGGTGGAGTGCCATCGCCATCCCGTCGCCCGTGCACGCGTAGGCGTTCGTCGTGACGCGGTACTGCCGGCCGGCGCCGCCTGTCGCGAGGACGACCGTCTTCCCGCCGATCGTCTTGAGGCCGCCGTGCATGAGGTCCCAGCAGACGACGCCCTGACAGCGGCCGTCGTTCTCGACGAGCTGCCACGCGAAGTACTCCTCGTACACCGGGATGTCGCGCTTGCAGACCTGTTCCCACAGCACCTGGATGAGGACGTGGCCCGTGATGTCGGCCGCGAAGACGGTGCGCGGCGAGCCGGCGGCGCCGAACGGGCGCTGCGCGAGCTTGCCGTCGTCGCGGCGGGAGAAGACCGCGCCCCAACGCTCGAGTTGGATGATGTCGCCGGGCGCCTCCTGCGCAAAGAGCTCGATCGCGTCCTGGTCGCCGATGTAGTCGGAGCCCTTGACGGTGTCGTACGCGTGGATCTCGGGGCTGTCGTCGGCGGCGTTGCCGAGCGCCGCGTTGATGCCACCCTCGGCCGCTCCCGAGTGGGATCGGGTCGGGTGGATCTTCGAGATCATCGCGACGTCCGCGCCTGCGTCGAATGCCTCGATCGCGGCGCGCATCCCTGCGCAACCGGCCCCGACGACGAGAACGTCGTGCTTCGCGATCACCTGAGCAACGCTAGTAGAAGGGGTGGGGCTGCCGCCGGGGAAACCGACTCGCGTGGACATGCGCGCCGCAGCCGATCGCTTCCTCGCCTCCCCCGCGCTGAGCGAGGGCACGCGCCGGGCCTATCGCGGCGACGTCGGGGAGTTCTGCAGCTGGCTCGAATCGCGCCGCATCGATCTTGCGCAGGTCGACATCCGCGTCCTCTCCGACTACGTCGCGTCGCTCGGCGACCGGCGCATACGGAAGCTCGCGCCGACGACGATCTCCCGCAAGCTCGCGGCGGTGCGCGCGTTCCTCCGCCATGCGCTCGGCCCCGAGCGCGTGCCTGACGGCCGTCTCGCGCCGCGCCGCCCGCGGCGCCTTCCCGACGCCCCCACGTCCGCCGAGATCGAGCAGCTGCTCGCGGGGCTCGAGGGGGAAGGCGCGATCCCGCTACGGAACCGCGCGCTCGTCGAGCTCGTCTACTCCGCGGGCCTCCGCAGCGCCGAGGCCGTGGGCCTCGATCTCGGCGACGTCGACTTCGAGCAGGAGATCGTCCACGTCCGCAGCGGCAAGGGCGGCAAGGACCGCGTGATCCCGCTCGGCGAGGAGGCACAGCACTGGCTTGCGCGCTATCTCCGCGAGGCGCGGCCCCAGCTCGCGGCCGGCGCCAATGATGCGTTCTTCCTCTCGGTGCGCGGCCGCCGGCTCGACACGAGCACGCTCCGTCGCGTCGCTCCGCACCCGCACCGGCTGCGCCACGCGTTCGCGACGCACCTGCTCGACGGAGGCGCCGACCTCCGCACGATCCAGGAGCTGCTCGGCCACAGCTCGCTGTCGACGACGCAGATCTACAGCCACGTCGACCCGCGCCACCTGCGGCGCGCGTACGACAGCGCGCATCCACGTTCCTAGACTGGCGGCATGCGGGTTTCCGCCAAGGTCGACTACGCGTTGCGCGCCATGACGGAGCTGGCCGCCGCGGCTCCGTCGCTCGTCACCGCGGAGCAGCTCGCCTCGCGGCAGGGGATCCCGCCGAAGTTCCTCGAGAACATCCTCGCGCAGCTGCGGAACGGCGGGCTCATCGCGAGCCAGCGCGGCGCCGAAGGCGGATACCGCCTCGCGAAGGAGGCGGAGGAAATCTCGATCGCCGACGTCATCCGCGAGCTCGAGGGCCCGATCGCGACGGTGCGCGGCGCCCGGCCCGACCAGCTCGAGTACGCGGGCCCGGCGACCGGCCTCCGCGACATCTGGCTCGAGCTCCGCTCCCAGATGCGCGGCGTCCTCGAGCAGACGACGCTCGCGGACCTCATCGCGAAGCACTGAAACTTCGACTTGACGCTTTGCCGGACTTATGGCAATAATCAGCGTCGTCAATACCCACTAAATCGGTAGACAAGCCCAGGAAAGGTAGCGCCCAGCATGCGGAGATTCCTCCTTCTCACCCTCTTCATCCCCGTCTTCGCCTTCACCGGTATCGCCGCCGCCAGCGGCACGACGGTCAACCTCGTCGCCTTCTCGACGCCGAAGCCGGTGATGGAGAAGCTCATCACGCGGTGGACCGGCATGCCGGCCGGCCAGAACGTCTCGTTCACGCAGAGCTACGGCCCGTCGGGCTCGCAGGCGAAGGCGATCATCGCCGGCCAGCCGGCCGACGTCTTCTTGGCGTCGAACGCTCTCGACGTCAACTCCCTCGTCAATGCGGGTCTCGTCCAAAACCACTGGTCGACGACGCTGCCGCAGGGTGGGATGGTCGCGAACTCGGTAGTCACGTTCGTCGTCCGGCCCGGTAATCCGAAGGGCATCCACCAGTGGTCGGATCTCATCAAGCCGGGCGTCCAGGTTGTCACGCCCGATCCGTTCCCGTCCGGAGGCGCGAAGTGGAACGTCCTCGCCGCCTACGGGGCCGAGCGGAAGATGGGCAAGACCAACGCACAGGCGATCAAGTACATGTACTCGCTCTTCCACCACGTCGTCCAGCAGGACACGTCGGCGTCCGCGGCGATGAACACCTTCCTCGCGGGCAAGGGCGACGTCCTCCTCACGTACGAGAGCGAGGCATACACCGCCCTCCTCGCCGGCAAGCCGGTGAAGCTCATCCAGCCGAAGCAGACGATCCTCATCCAGCTGCCGATGGTGCCGCTGAAGTCGGCTCCGACTGCGGCTTCGGCGTTCATCAAGTACGCGCGCTCGTACTCGGCGCAGAAGGTGTTCACGAACAACGGCTACCGGCCGGTGATCAAGTCGGTGCTCAACGAGGACTCGCTCGCCAAGTGGAAGGCGCGCTTCAACATCCAGGGTCACGTCATCGTCAAGATCTCGGACGCGCTCTTCGGCGGCTGGTCGAAGGCGTGGGCAGTGTGGTTCAGCCCGAACGGCCGCATGGTGAAGATCGAGCAGGCGGTCGGAGGACCGACCAGTTAGCACCATCGCGGCTCCGGCCGCCAAGAGGACGAGGCGCACAATCGGCGCGAGCGGCGGGGCCACCACGGCCCTGTCGCTCGGCGTCATCTCGACGTTCCTGCTGATCGTCGTCCTCCTCCCCATCGCAGCGCTTCTCTGGGAGGCGAAGAAGGGTGGCGCGCACGGCTTCTGGCAGGCCGTCTCGACGCCGGAAGCTGTCTCGGCGATCGAGACCACCTTCGTCGCGGCGGTGATCGTCACTGCGATCGACGCGGTGATGGGAACGGTCCTCGCGTGGGTGCTCGTTCGGGACGACTTCCGCGGCAAGTCGCTCGTCAATGCCGTGATCGACCTACCGTTCGCACTGCCGACGATCGTCGCCGGGGTGACGCTCCTCTCGCTCTACGGGCCGTATTCCCCCGTTGGCCTCCACATCGCGTTCACGCGCGGGTCCGTCGTTCTCGCGCTGCTCTTCGTCACGCTGCCGTTCGTAGTCCGCACCGTGCAGCCTGTCCTGATCGAGCTCGACGCCGAGATGGAGCAGGCGGCGCGGTCGCTCGGCGCGAGCGACTTCACCGTCTTCAGCAAGATCGTGCTGCCGAACCTGCTGCCCGGGATCCTCTCTGGCTGCGTCCTCGCGTTTTCCCGCGCGCTCGGCGAGATCGGCGCGGTGCTCGTTTTCACCGGCGGCCTGCCGTACCGGACCGAGGTCGGGTCGGTGTACATGTACAAGCAGATTCAGGGGTTCAACACGGCGACCGCGGCCGCCGTCGCCGTCGTCTTCCTTGTCGTGGCGTTCGTGATGATCCTCGCCTTCGGCGCCGTCCGCTTCTTCTTCACAAGGCACGAACGTGCCTAGGAGGGACAAGCCGAACAGTGGCTGTGTCGCGGCTGACGCGCTGGAGAGCCGCGATGCGGCGTCCTCGGTCGCGCCGATAGGAAATGACCTATCGGCGCTCCCTGCGTCCTTGCCTCGCGACTCCCATCGCGCCCCCGCAACGAGCACCGTCCGGCTTGTCTCTCCTACACGCTACGGGCTCAGAACGCTTGTCCTCGGCTACCTCACGTTCTTGCTTCTCGCGCCGCTCGTGATGATCTTCTACCGCGCGTTCGAGAGCGGTCTCAGCCCCGTCTGGAAGACGCTTTCCGACCCGGAGACCGTGCACGCGTTCCAGGTGACGCTGATCGCAGCCGCGATCGCCGTCCCGATCAACACCGTCTTCGGCGTGCTGTGCGGGCTTGCGATCGTTCGCCGCCGCTTCCCCGGGAAGGGGCTGCTCAACGCGTTCATCGACCTTCCGATCGCGATTTCACCCGTCGTCGTCGGGGTGTGCATCGTCCTCCTGTACGAGCGCGGCGGCTGGTTCGGAGGCCGGCTGACCGGAATCGGGCACAGCTTCCAGGTGCTCTTCGCGATGCCCGGGATCGTGCTCGCCACGGTCTTCGCCTCCGTTCCGTTTGTCGCACGCGAAGTGATTCCGACGCTGCGGGAGCTCGGAACCGAGCAAGAGCAGGCCGGGGCGACACTGGGCGCATCGCGCCTGCAGCGGTTCTGGATGATCACGCTGCCCTCGATCCGCTGGGCGATCGTCTACGGCGTCGTCCTCACCACCGCGCGCGCGCTCGGCGAGTACGGAACCGTCGCCGTCGTCTCCGGGAACATCACCGGAAAGACCGAGACCGCCACCGTCGAGGTCGAACAGCTCATCAACAACTTCAACACTGCGGGCGCATACGCCGTGTCACTCGTCCTCGCGTTGATCGCCGTGATCGTGCTCGTCGCCATGACCGTCATCCGACCCCGAGGGAGCCACTAAGTGAGCATCGAAGTCCGCAACATCACGAAGCGCTTCGGCGAGTTCCATGCCGTCGACGACATCTCCCTCGAGATCCCGGACGGCTCGCTCACGGCCATCCTCGGGCCGAGCGGCTCGGGCAAGTCCACGCTGCTGCGAATCATCGCCGGCCTCGAACGGCCCGACTCCGGCGAGGTGCATCTCGCGGGGCAGGACGCGACGGCGCTGTCGCCGCAAAACCGCGACGTCGGCTTCGTCTTCCAGCACTACGCGGCGTTCAAGCACATGACCGTGCGCGACAACGTCGGCTTCGCGCTGAGGATCCGCAAGCGGCCGAAGCAGGAGATCCGCGAGCGCGTGGACGAGCTCCTCGACCTCGTTCAGCTGAACGGCTACGCCGACCGTTACCCGCACAAGCTCTCCGGCGGGCAGCGGCAGCGCATGGCGCTCGCCCGCGCGCTCGCAGCGCAGCCGCGTGTGCTCCTCCTCGACGAGCCGTTCGGCGCTCTCGACGCGCGCGTGCGCGCAGAGCTGCGCGGCTGGCTGCGCCGGTTGCACGCGGAGGTACACGTCACGACCGTCTTCGTGACGCACGACCAGGAGGAAGCGATGGAGGTCGCCGACCGCGTGGCCGTGCTCAACCACGGTCGCCTCGAGCAGGTCGGCAGCCCGACCGACCTCTACGACCACCCTGCGTCGGAGTTCGTGCTGCGCTTCCTCGGCGACGCGTTCAAGCTCGGCGACGGCTTCGTCCGCCCGCACGACATCTCGCTCAGCCGGATTCCGGGCGATGGCGCGATCGAGGTCGAGATCGAGCGGCTCGTCGTCGTCGGCGCAGACATGCGGGTCGAGCTCGTCGACGGGAGCGGCGGGCGGATGACAGCACGTCTCCGCCGCGAGGACGTCGATGACCTCGAGCTGACGGCGGGCGAGATCGTCTGGGCGACGCCCGAGCACTCGCGGCAGGTTTCCGCGCGGTAGATCCCGAACTCAGAGAGTCGTGGACAAGTCGGTCGACTCCTTTCTCGCGCTCTCGGCGGCGCGGCTCGCGCCCCGCACCGTCGAGGCGTACCGCCGCGACCTTGCGCACCTCTCGGCCTGGCTCGATCGTTCGCCCACGACCGCGAGCGCCGACGACCTCGCCGCCTACGTCGCGCAGCTCCGCGCCGACGGCCTCGCCGCGACGACGATCGCCCGCCGCGTCGCCGCGATCCGCTCCTTCTTCCGCCACCAGGTGCTCGTCGGCGCGCGGGACGACAACCCCGCTGCCCAGGTTGAGCTGCCGAAGCGGCGCCGAGCCCTTCCCCGCACACTCTCGCCCGGCGAGGTCGAGCGGATCCTCGACGCCGCGATGGGAACGACGCCGCTCGCGATGCGCGACCGCGCGATCGTCGAGCTCCTCTACGGCGGCGGCCTACGCGTGAGCGAAGCGGTGGGGCTCGACAAGAACTCGGTCGATCTCGAGCACCGCTTCGTCCGCTGCATCGGGAAAGGAAACAAAGAGCGCGTCGTCCCGATTGGGCGTGAAGCCGTCACCGCGCTGAGGCGCTACCTCGCGCACGGTCGCGCGCACCTCGAACGACAGCCGCGGCCGGAGCTCTTCCTCAACGCGCGCGGCGGGCCACTCACGCGCGCCGGCATCTTCCTCGTCCTCCGCCGCCTCGCCGAGAAGGCGGGCCTCGAGGCGGGTCGCGTCCACCCCCACCTCCTGCGCCATTCCTTTGCCACGCATCTCCTCGAAGGCGGCGCGGATCTGCGCGCGGTGCAAGAGATGCTCGGGCACGCCGATCTCGCCACGACCGAGCTGTACACCCACGTATCCGACCGCAGGCGGCGTGAGTTGTACTTCCAAGCGCACCCACATGCGCGTCGGCAATCCGCAGCGAGGAAGTAGACCATGCACCTGGATCCGCACATCGCGATCGCCGCAATCACCACCCTCGGCGCGGGCTGGCTCATGATGGCCGCCGGAGTCGAGAAGAGCCTGCTCGTGCGCAAGCGGCCGCCTCGTGTCTGCCCGTCGTGTGGCAAGCACATCGCCGCGCGCGTTTGCGCGAGCTGCGCCGGCTAGGAGGGACTAGCGCTTCTCGCGCTCTTTGCGCTTGAGCTCTTGCGCGATCTTCGCCGCCGCTTGGCGGAGCTGAGCATCGGCTTCGTCGTCAGCCGCCGTTCCGTCGAGGAGGACGATCGTCTCCCGCTGCGGTGAGCCGTTCTTGAGCGCCATCACTGCCAGTCGGCGCACAGCGGCGTTCTCGTCGGAGTCCGACAGCATCTTGTGGAGGATCGGCCGTACCGAGTTGACGGAGCTCGGATGGTCGCGCGACAGGAGCTCGATGGAGAGGAGCGCGGACCCGCGGGCCGCGGGGCTCGTATCGTCGAGGCCGCGCCGCAGCAGCTCCTCCTTCGCCCGCCAGCGGAACATCCCGATCGCGCGGAACGCCATCGCCCGCTCGCGGAAGTCCTGGCTCCGCGCGTCTGACTCGAGCTGCTCCTCCCAGCTCGCGCGCAGGTCGGCAAGCTCACGCGCCTTCCCAGTCGCCCAGAGCTCTTCGGCCTGCGCCGCTGCCTCCCCCAGAGTCATCGCGGGAGCCTAGCGCCAGCTTGCGGCGCAGTCGTACGCGAAGTTGGCCCACTTCGGCACGGCGGGGAGCCGCTGCCAGCGCTTCGTGCTCACCGTCTCGACCCACAGCCGCGCCAACCCAAACCCGTTTCTTGCCGTGACCGATGCGAGGATGTACCTCCCCCGCGGAGACCACGCAATACCACACAATGGTCTGGTCGTCGGTGGGGAGGGCAGCTTGCGTACCACCTGGCCCGACGCCGAGAGGACAATGATCTGCCTGGGCTCACCCACCGTGAGGGCACCGCCCGGCGACCAGGCAAGTGCGCCGTGCACGAAGCGGCTCGTCACGAGCCGTGATTGGCCGGTCGCGGGGTCCAGCAGCATCAGTCCGGTCTCGGAGAAGTACGCGATTCCGCCCTTGCCCCACACCGGATTGCTGGTCGCGAGGTCGGCAGGCCAAGTACGCCCGGCCCCGGAGGCAACATCGACGATTGCGAACTGTTCCTCAGTCAACAGGTCAGGGCTGACGAAGGCTGCCCGCTCCCAGACGAGCTCGCGGCTGTCAGGAGACCAGCTCGGCGGGCCGCCGCCCTCGGACGTTTCGTCACCGCTGTCAAGCAGCCTGCGGTGACTGCCGTCGTACGACATGACGTAGATGCTGGGTGTCGGGGGCGCGAGACTGGCGGGACTGTCGTGCTCGTAGGCAATCGAGCGCCCGTCGGGCGACCAATAGCCGTCGGACGTCGCCGAAAGGAACCCCCCGCCCCCGTTAACCCCGTAGTTCAGCGCCGGAGTAAGCGGCTTGAGCGGCGAGCCCGGATGCCAGAGGAAGATCCGTGCCCCGCCGCCGCCATGCCCTATGAGCAGGATCCTATGGCGGCCGAAGTCGGACGTAGTCCCGCCGTAGCCCAGACCCGCGAGGAGGAGAGCGGCACCAAGCGTGGTTATCGCTACGGCTCTCTTCATGCGCTGCAGTATCGCTCCGTCTCCTAACCGGCGTCTAATGGCGACGCCTTCGCTACGCTCGCCCGCGATGTCGCATCGCGTTGTCCTCATCCCCGGAGACGGCACCGGGCCCGAGCTCACCGAGGCGACGCGCCGGGTGCTCGAGGCGACGGGAGTCGAGTTCGAGTGGGAAGTCCAGGAGGCCGGCGCCGACGTGATGGACAAGCACGGCGGCAATCCGCTGCCTCCCGAGGTGCTTGCCGCGATTCGCGAGACCGGCGTCGCGCTCAAGGGGCCGATCACGACCCCTGTCGGCGGCGGCTTCCGCTCGGTCAACGTCGCGCTGCGGAAGGAGCTCGATCTCTACGGCCAGATCCGCCCGTGCAAGAGCTACCCCGGTGTGCGCACGCGTTTCGACGACGTCGACCTCATCATCGTCCGCGAGAACACCGAGGACCTCTACGCCGGCATCGAGTACGAGCAGGGCACCGAGGCGGCGACAGAGCTCATCGAGTGGATCAAGGCGCGCGGCGGGAAGTTCCGCCATGAGGACGCCGGCATCTCGATCAAGCCGATCTCCATCACCGGCACGCGCCGCATCTTCGAGTTCGCCTTCGACTACGCGCGCAAGAACGGCCGCAAGAAGATCACCTGCGTCCACAAGGCGAACATCATGAAATTCACCGACGGCCTCTGGCTGCACGTCGCGCGCGAGGTCGCCGAGGAGAACACGGACATCGAGTTCGACGACCGGATCGTGGACAACATGTGCATGCAGCTCGTGCAGCGGCCGGAGGAGTACGACGTCCTCGTCCTCCCGAACCTCTACGGCGACGTCCTCAGCGACCTGTGCGCCGGCATGATCGGCGGCCTCGGCGTCGCGCCGGGCGCGAACTACGGCGACGATTCCGCCGTTTTCGAGCCGACGCACGGCTCCGCGCCGAAGTACGCGGGCCAGAACAAGGTCAACCCGATCGCGCAGATGCTGTCGGGCGTCCTCATGCTCCGCCACCTCGACGAGGGCGATGCGGCAGACCGCATGGAGAGCGCGATCGCCGCCGTCATCGCCGAGGGGAAGAGCGTCACTTACGACATGAAACCGAGCCGCGACGACCCGACCGCGGTCGGGACGAGCGAGGTCGCGGACGCGATCATCGAGAAACTGGAGGCTGAAGTAGCAGCATGAGCAGTCGTCGCAAGGTCACGGTTGTTGGAGCAGGGAACGTCGGCGCGACGTGCGCGCAGGTCCTCGCGACCCGCGACTACGCGGACGTCGTCCTCGTCGACATCAAGGAAGGCCTGCCGCAGGGCAAGGCGCTCGACATCAACCAGATGGGCGCCGTCCTCGGGTACGAGCCGAACTGCACCGGCTCGAACGGCTACGAGGAGACCGCGGGCTCGGACGTCGTCGTGATCACCGCCGGCCTCCCCCGCTCGCCGGGCATGTCCCGCGATGACCTCGTCGCGACGAACGAGAAGATCGTCGGCTCGGTCACCGAGCAGGTCGTGGCCCAGAGCCCCGACGCGATCCTCATCGTCGTCTCGAACCCGCTCGACGCGATGTGCCACGTCGCGAAGAACGTCTCCGGCTGGCCGAAGGAGCGCGTCTTCGGGATGGCCGGCATCCTCGACACCGCCCGCTTCTCGACGTTCATCTCCTGGGAGACGGGGTCGTCGGTCAAGGACGTGCAAGCGATGGTGCTCGGCGGCCACGGCGACCAGATGGTCCCCGTCGTTTCCGCCACGACCGTCGGCGGCATCCCGCTGCGCAAGCTCGTCGCCGAGGACAAGATCCAGGCGATGGTCGAGCGCACCGCGAAAGGCGGCGGCGAGCTCGTCAACCTCATGGGCACGTCCGCCTGGTACGCGCCGGGCGCGGCCGCGGCGCAGATGGTCGACTCGATCATGCTCGACGAGAAGCGCGTCCTCCCGTGCACCGCGTACCTCGAGGGCGAGTACGGGATCGACGGCCTGTACATGGGCGTCCCGTGCAAGCTCAGCCCCGGCGGGATCGAGGAGATCATCGAGCTCGACCTCTCCGACGACGAGCAGGCCGCGCTCAACGCGAGCTCGGAAGCCGTGCGCGAGGTCGTCGGCGTCTTGACGACCTAGTGCGGGCGCTCGTCACCGGCGCGAACCGCCGGACGGGCATCGGACACGCCATCGTGCACCGCCTCGCCGCAGGCGGCGCGCACGTCTTCACGCATGGATTCGGGGAAGGCGACGTCGAGGTCGACGTCACAGCGGATCTCGCGGATCCGGAAGCTCCGGCGCGCCTCGTCGCCGCGGCAGGGTCGCTCGATACGCTCGTCGTCAACCACACGGTGAGCGAGGAGGGCTCCCTCGCGCAGCTGACGGCCGAGCAGATCGACCGGCATCTCGCGGTGAACGTCCGGGCCTCCCTCCTCCTCGTGCAGGCGTTCGCCGCGCAGTTCGAGGGAGAGAGCGGCAGCATCGTCCTGCTCACCTCCGGAGCGCACCTCGGCCCGATGCCGTCGGAGGTGGCGTACGCAGTCTCGAAAGGCGCGCTCGCGGTCGCGGTCGGGACGCTCGCCGAGGAGCTCGCGGAGCGGCACATCCGCGTCAACGCGCTCAATCCCGGCCCGACGAACACCGGCTACCTCGACGGCGTCGACCCCGGTCCCCGCGCTCCGTTCGGCCGCTGGGGCGAGGCCGACGACGCCGCGAGAGTCGTCGCCTGGCTCTGCAGCAACGAGGGCCGCTGGGTAACCGGCCAGGTCATCGATAGCGAAGGCGGGTTCAGGCGATGGCGCTGAGTTGCCGTCCCCGATCGTGGATCGCCGACCGTATGTCCAATACAGACACGCCGGTACCTGCTACCGGACGTGTCCGAGAGGGACACCTGCTCGAGATTGCCTTCGCGCGTGAGATTTGGCAGACGAAAGCCGTTTGGTGAACAGTCGCCGTGTCCCAAGCGGACACGTCCGGTACCTGCTACCGGACGTGTCCCGCGAGGGCGTAGTTAACGTGGCGCCGTGGATCTCGGACTGAGCGGGCGCACGGCGCTCGTCTGCGGCGCTTCGTCCGGGCTCGGGCTCGCGAGCGCCGAGGCGCTGGCGGAGGAGGGCGCAAACGTCGTCCTCTTCGCGCGCCGTCAGGACGAGCTCGAGGCCCACGCAACCCGGATGGGCGCTCTCGCCGTAGTTGGAGACGTGACCGACGACGCAGCGCTCGAGTCCGCAGTCGCCACGGCGGTCGACCGCTTCGGCGGCCTCGACGTCCTCGTCTGGAACGGCGGAGGCCCTCCGCCCGGCGGCGCGCTCGACGCTGACCCCGACTCGCTCGACGCCGCGTACCGCCTCCTCCTCCGCTCCGCGGTGACGCTCGTGCGGCTCGCGCTGCCGCATCTAGAACGCAGCGCCGGCGGCCGGATCCTCGCCGTCAGCTCACTCGCCGCGCTCGAGCCGACGAGCCACCTCGCGCTCTCGAACACGTTTCGCCCCGCGCTCCTCGGCTGGCTCAAGACGCTGAGCCGCGAGGTCGGCCCGCAAGGCATCACCGTCAACTGCGTCGCCCCCGGCCGGATCGCGACGCCGCGGCTCGACCATCTCTATCCGAACGGCCCGACTCCCGAGCAGCTCGACGAGATCGCGCTCGGCCGGTGGGGAGAGCCGCGGGAGTTCGGTGACGTCGTGTGCTTCCTCGCCTCCGAGCGGGCGCGGTACCTCACGGGCCAGACGATCGTCGTCGACGGCGGCCTCCAGAAGGCGCTGTTTTGAAAGCCCTCGTCACACCGCTCCGGATCGTCGCCGGCCTCGTGGTCGCGCTCGTCGTGGCGATGGTGATCCTCCTCAAGATCTCGTCGGGCTACTACCTCTTCGTGCCCGACGTCGCGCATCCGGTGGCGCCGCTCGTCAGCGTGCACGGCGGGAAGCCCCGACCGGACGCCGACGGCAGGCTCTACTTCGTCGACGTCCACGAGATCCAGGCGAGCGAGTTCGACATCCTCTTCCAGTGGCTGCACCCGCACTCGACGAAGGTGCCGGCCGCGAGGCTCCTGCCGCCGGGAACGAACAACACCCAGTACTTCCAAGCCGCGCGCCGCGAGATGGCGATTTCCCAGCAGATCGCCGGCGCCGTTGCGGAGAAGGAGCTCGGTTACCCGGTCGTGACGCGCAACAACGGGGTGCTCGTGGACATCGTCTACGGGGACGTCCCGGCCGCGTCGAAGATCGACTCGGCGGACATCATCACCGCGGCGAACGGGAAGCCGACGACCACCATCGCCGATCTCCACGACGCGGTGAAGTCGCTCGAGCCCGGAGACATCGTGAAGCTCACGATCCGCCGCGGGAGCAGCACAGTCCACGAGGACGTCAAGACGGTCGCCGATCCGCATAACAAGCAGCGGGCGCTCATCGGGGTTCAGGTCGAGCAGAGCATGGAGATCCATCTTCCGATCAAGGTCTCGATCGACTCCGAGAACATCGGCGGCCCGTCCGCGGGGCTCGCGTTCACTCTCGAGCTGATGCGACAACTCGGTCGCGACGTCACGCACGGGTACAAGATCGCCGCAACCGGCCAGATCCACCTCGACGGCTCGGTCACCGCGATCGGCGGGGTCGAGCAGAAGGTCTGGGGAGTCCGCGACGCGGGCGCGCAGGTCTTCCTCGTCCCGGTCGACGGCGGCAACGCGAAAGAGGCGAAGAAGTACGCCGGTCCCGACCTGACGATCATCCCCGTGACCTCCGTCGACCAGGCGTTGCACGCGCTCGCGCACCTGCCGAAGTTGCGGTAGGAAACGCAAGGAAATTCGTCAGTTTTCGTATAGGGCAACGTGATTTCGACCCGGCGTGGTCTTATCATCACGAGCTGCCGCCAGCCCATGAGCAAGCGTTCCAAACCCACCTGTAGAGACTGTTACTTCGGCCGCGCCGGACTTTGCGCCCTCGCCGGAGAGACGATCTGCCCGACCTTCCGGGCGGTCTCGAAGGGCAACGTCGTGCCGCCGCAGCAGCCCCGGCTCGTGCCGCGCACGCAGGCCGCTTAGCGCGTAACGAGCTCGGCGAGGCGCGCGACGCCGTCGGCGATCTCGTCGGGCGAGACGAAGCTGAAGGCGAGACGTAGCGACCGCTCGCCGCCTTGCCCGCCGGGGAAGAAGTCCGTTCCCTGGACGAAGCTCACGCCCTCGGCTTCCGCTTGCGCGAGCAGCTCCGCGCTCGGCGGGCCAGAGGGAAGGTCGAGCCAGACGAAGTAGCCGCCCTCGGGCCGCGTCCACGTTGCGTCGTCCGGCATCTCCCGCTCGAGCGCCGCGAGCATCGCGTCCCGCCGGGCGCGCAGGAGGCCGTTCACGCGATCGAGATTCGGCGCGAAGCTCCCGCGCGTGAGGAACTCGAGCACGGTGGCCTGGGAGAGGTACGGCGGCGAGATGTACGTCGACGTCGCGAGCGCCTCTAGCTCGCCCGCGAGATCCTCCGGCAGGACGAACCAGCCGACGCGCACGCCGGGCGCGACCGTCTTCGAGAACGAGGAGCAGTACGCGGTCGCGCCGCCCGAGAGGTCGAACACACTCGGCAGTGGGTCGCCCTCGTAGCGGACGAGTCCGTACGGGTCGTCCTCGAGCACGAGCAGGCCACGCTCGGCCGCGAGCTCGGCGAGGCGGCGGCGGCGCGCCTTCGACATTGTTCGCCCGCTCGGGTTCTGGAAGGTCGGGATCGTGTACAGGAACGCGAAGTCGCCCCCATCCAACAAATCAGCCAGCTCGTCGGGGATCAGTCCTTCGTCGTCCATCGGCACTGTCACGATGTCGGCGCCGAGCCGCGCGAGGATCTTCAGCGGCCGGTCGTACGTCGGCGCCTCGACGAGCACGCGCGTGCCCGGCTGGACGAGGTGCTGCGCGAGGAAGACGAAGCCCTGCAGCGAGCCGCTCGTGATGAGGACGCGGCCCGGCTCGACGCCGTGACGCGCCGCGAGCTCCTCGCGGAGCGGGCCGTACCCGCCGCCGGGGCCGTAGGAGAGGATCGCCCGCCCGTCGCGCTCGAAGGCCGCGCGAGCGCAGTCGGCAAGCTCGTCGACCGCGAGGCACTCGGGTGCCGGAACGCCGCGGGCGAACGAGATCATTTCAAGCGGGCCGCGACCATCTGCGCGACCTCGGTCGGCGTCGTGCCGACCTCGATGCCGCGTGCCTCGAGCGCTTCCTTCTTCCCGGCGGCTGTGCCCGAGGAGCCGGAGATGATCGCGCCCGCGTGGCCCATCGTCTTGCCCGGAGGCGCCGAGAAGCCCGCGATGTACGCGAGCACCGGCTTCGTCACGTGCTGCTCGATGAACGCGGCGGCCTTCTCCTCTTCGTCTCCGCCGATCTCGCCGACGAGGACGATGAGCTCGGTCTGCGGGTCGGCCTCGAACTTCGCGACGACGTCGATGAACGAGGAGCCCACGACGGGGTCGCCGCCGATGCCGACGATCGTCGAGTTGCCGAGGCCGAGCTGCGTGAGCTCGTGGCCGATCTGGTACGTCAGCGTCCCCGAGCGCGAGACGAGCCCGACAGAGCCTTCCGTGAAGATCTCGGCGGGGATGATCCCGGCGTTTGCCTTGCCCGGCGAGAGGACGCCCGGGCAGTTCGGCCCGATCATCGTCACGCCTTCCTTCGCGCGGAAGTACGTGTAGGCGCGGAGCATGTCGTGGGCCGCGATGTGCTCGGTGATGCAGATCACCGTGTGGATGCCGGCGTCGACGGCCTCGTAGATCGAGTCGACGGCGAAGCGCGCCGGGACGAAGATGAGCGACGTGTTCGCGCCGGCCTGGGCGACGGCGTCGGCCATCGTGTCGAAGACGGGGACGCCCTCGACGTCCTGGCCGCCCTTGCCCGGCGTGACGCCCGCGACGAGGTTCGTGCCGTACGCCTTGTTGCGGAGGCCGTGGAAGCGTCCCTCGCTGCCGGTGAGCCCCGCGACGACAAGGCGCGTGTCGTTGTCGACGATGATCGCCACTAGTTCTTGACTCCTTTGAGAACGACGGTCGGGAGCTCGAGGCGGCCGTCGTGGAGGCGGCTGTCGAGGAGCTCGGCGATGCGCGCGCGATCCGCCTCCGGCGTATCCGTGCGGCCGAGCCAGTCGGCGAAGTCGGTGTCGCGCACCATCGTCACCTCGTTGGTCAGCTCGAGGCCGGCGAGCTCGAAGAAGCTGTGCCACTCGGCAACGCCGTAGTTGCGGACGTGGCTCGGGTCGCGGAGCCGGTCGGCCTCCTCGGCGCTCTCGCTCGTGAACGTGTTGTCCTCGATCACGACGCGGTCGCGCGCGACGCGGGCCATCTCCTTGAGCGCGGCGAGGGCGTCGGGGAAGTGATGCGCGGCGATGCGGCACGCGACGGCGTCGAAGCTGCCGTCCTCGAAGGGGAGATGGTCGGCCGGCGCGATGACGTCGGCTCCCATGCCAGGCGCCGGGTCGACGGTCACGACGGTCGCACCTTCCTCGCGCAGCCGGCGCGCGACGTGTCCGCCGCCGGTGGCGACGTCGAGGACGGTCACCCCGGGAGCCGGCTGGCACCAGGCGACGACCAAGTCGAGGTCGGCGCCCGACGCGTGGGTCTCGCTCGCACGGTACGCCTCGGCGCGCTCACTCCAAAGCTCGGTCACTTCGCGAGCTCCACCGCGCGCCGCGCCCCGTCGAGCATCGTCGCCTCGGGATGGATGTTCTCGCGGCCCGCCTCGGCGAGGATCGCGCGGCCCTCCTCGGCGTTCGTCCCGTCGAGCCGGACGACGATCGGATAGCTCATCTGGAGCCGGTCGAGCGCCTCGAGGATCCCGCGCGCGACCTCGTCGCAGCGCGTGATGCCGCCGAAGATGTTGAAGAAGATCGACTTCACCTGCGGGTCGCGGGTGATGACCTCGAGCGCGTCGACGACGCCTTCCGCCGAGCCGCCGCCGCCGAGGTCGCAGAAGTTCGCGGGGCGGCCGCCGACGTGCGCGACGACGTCCACCGTGGACATGCCCAGCCCGGCGCCGTTCGCGAGCACGCCGACGTCGCCGTCGAGCTTCACGTACGTCACGTGCTTCTCGCGCGCGAACGTCTCGATCGGATCGGCCGCGCTCGTGTCGCGCCATTCGGCGATGTCGGGATGCCGCGCGAGCGCGCTGTCGTCGACCGTGAACTTCGAGTCGAGCGCCTTAACCTCGCCGTCGGGCGTGACGATGAGCGGGTTGATCTCGCAGAGCATCGCGTCGAACTCGACAAACGCCGCGTAGAGCTGCCCGACGATCGCCGCGATCTGCTTCTGCTCGGACGGATCCTCGACCTTGCCGCCGTAGACGAGCCGGCGCGCGATCCACGGCTGGAAGCCTTCGAGCGGGTCGACGTGGAGCCGGACGAGCGCGTCGGGGTTCTCCTCCGCGACCTGCTCGATCTCGATGCCGCCTTGCGTCGTGAACATGAAGAGCGGCTTCTTCGCGCCGCGGTCGAAGGTGACCGAGAGGTAGTACTCCTTCGCGATGTCGGAGGCCTTCTCGATCCAGAGCTTGTGGACGACGTGGCCGTTGATGTCGAGGCCGAGGATGTCGCGCGCCTTCGCCTCGGCGTCGGCCGGGTCGTCGGCGAGCTTGACGCCGCCGGCCTTCCCGCGCCCGCCTGTGAGCACCTGAGCCTTGACGACGACGGGGCCGCCGATCTCCTCGGCCGCCTTGCGCGCCTCCTCGGGAGTCGTCGCGAGGCGCCCCTCCGAGACGGGAATCCCGACCCGGTTGAAGAGCTCCTTGCCCTGATACTCGTAGAGGTCCACCGGCGCCGGACACTAGCGGCCTGACGCCGGTGGACCGTGCAGTTCTCAGCCGGCCGCGGCGACCGCTTCCGCCACCGAGAGTGCATCCGCCTCGGTGAAGGTGCTCAATGGGCCGGTGACCTCGTAGTAGATGCCGTTCTCGACCCAGACGATGCGCACTGAGTTGTCCCAGCTTGCAATCTTGAGCGCTGCGAGGTCGCCGTTGAGGGCGAGGATCGATGCCCAGTCCCTGCATCTCGTGCAGTCGCGAACGATCTCGCTCAGCTGTGATTCGGTCGTCGACAAGCTCGGCCGCTCGACCAGCCAGAAGCGGCCCTTCGACGCGTCGTCGTAACGGAGCGAGAGCACGCGGTCATTCGCAGGCGCGTGCGCCGGGTCCGTCTCGAAGATCGCGGTCGGATCACCCAGCGAAGATGGCACGACCGGCTCGAACGCGAGCGACCCGGCCGCGTCGCCAACGGAGCTCACCGACACGCCGTCCGCCAGCAGGCCGTCCCAACGGGTCACGTTGGGACCCGGTTGCGGATCGGCGGGCGGCAGATCGCCAGCCGGTGAGACATCGGCGGGAGCAGGGCTCAGCGTGTGCGCGATGCTGATGAGGTCGCTCTCTGACACGAAGCCGTCAAGCGCGACGGCGTGGCTGGGGCCGACTGGGAGGCTCAGCCCAACCAGGGGGTCGGGGGGCGGCGGTGAACCGGTCGGGCCCGAGCCCTCGTACGCGATCGAGAAGAGGATGGCACGTACACCGTCGACGGTCCTCTGCTTCATACCGGAGTAGGAGTAGAGGAGGCCGACGCTCGACCAGACGAGCTCCATCTTCGCCTGCGGGTAGTAAACCGACGCCGCAACGACGCGCCCGGAGGCTGAGTCCTTCCAAAGCCACACTGCGCCCGCGTTGCCGTCGTTTGCCGATGGCGCATTTGGCAGGGGAATCTGCGGCACGTCGGCGCGCAGCCCGTCGATCGTGATCTGGCGGCCGTTGTCGCCCCACGGGTTGGTGTTGTTGGGCGGCTCGAAGTTGAGAAACGGCGCGGGCCCGACCGGGGCAGTCGGTCCAGTCGAGATGGTCAGAATCTTCTGAACTGGGCGCGTCCCGCCGGCGACGACGGTTCCCAAGACGGAACCGGCGACCACGAGCGCGGCGGCAACGGCCAGCGCGAGCCGCCGCCGAAGGACGCGCGGCACCGAGTGCCGTTCGTCGGCGCGCCGCAGCACATCCTCCCAGTCCGCTCCGTCGTCCGGCGCGGATGCCAACGCGCGTAGCCGCTGCTCGATGTCGTGGTCGCTCATGGCGCTGCTGCCTCCTTGTCTCGAAGTTGCTCGAGCAGCTCGGCATGCGCTTGCGAGAGCGTCGCCGCGACGGTGCCCTCGCTGATGTCGAGCAGGGATGCGATCTCGGCGTACGGGAGATCCGCGAAGTACCGGAGATAGACGACAAGCCGCCGGCGCGGCGAGAGCCGCTTCAGCGCCTCGGCGAGCTCCGGATCGCGCTCCGCAGCGTGCTGCGTTGCGGTCTCGAACGCCTCCTCGAGCGGCACGTCACCTCCGCCGGCCGCCCGCCCACGAAGCGCGGCACGAAACGCGATCCGCCAGACCCACGCCGCGAGCGAGCCGTCCCCGCGAAAGTCCCGACGGTCGCGAAGTGCCTGCGCGAACGCCTCCTGCACGACGTCCCGCGCAGCGTCGTAACCCGTCAGAGCCGCCACGCCTCCGCGATAGGAGGCGTAGCGGCTCCGATAGAGCTCTTCGATTGCTTCAACGGTCGCCGGCATCCCTACTGACAGGGAGCCTGGCGCGCCCGTTTCTTTAGTGCAACCCTGGCTACCCCTTGCGGCCGGCCGCGGTGACCGTGTACCACACGCTGCCGCTGCCCTCGCCGTTCGTCTGCCCGGCCCCCGAGTCGCCGACGTACTTGTAGAGCGGGTGGCCGTTGTACCTGACCTGGAGCTTTCCATTCGCACGCTTGGTCGTCGAGAGGAGCGACTGCTTGACACCCATGCCGGCGATCGGCTTTCCGTTTGTGATCAGCGGCGGCCACGTTTGGGCGCAGCTCCCGGTGCACGTGCTCTTATGGCTCGCGTTGTCGGGTGTGTAGAGGTAAAGGATCCGGCCAGTGCTCGTCGCGATCCTCTTTCCGCCGAGGCCCGTCGAATGGAGCGTGACTTTCGTGCCCGTCGCGAGCCCGGCTGCGAACGCGGCGCCGGACACGACGAGCGCCAGGACTGTCGAGGCGATGGCGATTCTCTTAAGCATGCAACTCCTCCAAGGTGGGATTCGCAGAGGTCTACGCGCTCGCGCGGGCTTCGGTTTTGCTCGGGTCTAGACTCGAAGCGATGGACGCGATCGTCGCAGAGGACCTCCGCAAGCGCTACAAGACCGTGCAGGCGCTCGACGGCGTGTCGTTCGCGGTGCGCGAGGGCGAGGTGTTCGGGCTGCTCGGCCCGAACGGCGCGGGCAAGTCGACGACCGTCCGCGTGCTGACGACGCTGACGCAGCCGGACTCCGGTCGCGCGCTCGTGGCCGGGGAGGACGTCGCCGCACACCCCGATCGCGTTCGGGACAAGATCGGCTACGTCGCGCAGGACTCGGGCGTCGACTGGGACGCGACCGGACGCGAGAACCTCCTCCTGCAGGGACGGATCCATCGCATGGCCGGCCAGCCGTTGCACACGCGCGTCGGAGAGCTGCTCGAGCTCGTCGGTCTCGCGGACGCCGGAGACCGCGTCGCGCGCACGTACTCGGGCGGGATGAAGCGCCGCCTCGACATCGCGATCGGCCTCGTGCACAAGCCGCAGGTCCTGTTCCTCGACGAGCCGACGACCGGCCTCGACCCCGAGGCGCGAGCGGCGATGTGGGTGGAGGTCGAGCGTCTCGCGAAAGACCTGAACCTCACCATCCTCCTGACGACGCACTACCTCGAGGAGGCCGACCGCCTCGCCGAGCGGGTCGCGATCGTCAGCGAGGGGAAGATCGTGGTCGAGGGGACGCCGGAAGCGCTGAAGCGCGGGCTCGAAGGCGAGTCGGTGAGCGTCGAGCTGCAGGAGACGAACGGGTGCCTCGCAGACGCCGAGCGCATCGTCGGAGGCATCTCGGCCAGCGTCCACGTCGAGGGGAACGTCGTGCGCGCGCGGGTTCCGAACGGCGCGCAGGCGATTCCCGTGATCCTCGGCGCCCTCGACAACGCGGGCATCGAGGTCGCGGCCGTCACGACCGCGCGTCCGTCGCTCGACGACGTCTACCTCCACTACACCGGCCGCGCCTTCGCGACCGAGGACGAGGCGGGACGCTGATGCAAACGATCCGCCAGACGGGATGGATGGTCGCGCGGCAGCTGCGCAACCTCTCGCGGCAACCGATCTGGGTCGTGATGATGATCATCCAGCCGATGATCTGGCTCGTC
>JAWVDC010000164.1:0-37740 GCA_033857715.1 Gaiellaceae bacterium
CGGCCACGACGATCTGCGGCACCGCGACCTCGAGCTCGCGTTCGACGACGAGCGCGACCGCCCCGGCCGCGACCGCGTCGGCCGCGAAGTCGTGGCCGTCCACCCGAGCGCCGGGGACACAGAAGAAGAGCGCTCCCGGATCGACCCCGCGGGCGTCGTACGCGAGATCCCGCACCTCGATCTCAGTGCTCCCGAGCACCTGCACCGGCTCGAGCGCTGCGGCGAGGCGCTCCAGGTTCATCGGCACCGGACTCTACCCGCGGGCTACTTGATCGCCAGGTCGGGCGGCACGCCGAGGTACTGCAGGTCGAACGACGCGATCTGCTCGAATGCCGGCGCCGCGACGAGGCCGCCGTAGATCTGCCCCTGCGGCTCGTCGACGCTGACGAGGACGACGAGCCGCGGAGCGGCTGACGGCACCATTCCGACGAACGTCGCGACGTACTTGCCCGTGAGGTAGCCGTACGGGCCAGGCTTCTGCGCCGTCCCCGTCTTGCCGGCGACGCTGTAGCCGGGGATGGCGGCGAGGCTCGCCGTTCCGAGCTCCGAGACGACGCCCTTGAGCATCGTCCGCAACTGCCGGTCGATCCGGGGAGCGAGGATGCGGTGACGAGGCGCCGGCGTCGACGTCCCACCGGCGACGTGGTCGATCAGGTGCGGCCGGATCCACACGCCGCCGTTCGCGATCGCGGCGTACGCCGCGGCGAGCTGCAGCGCCGTGACCGACACGCCCTGGCCGATCGGGACGTTCCCGATCGTGGTGCCCGACCAGTACGGCGGGAAGAGCCCGGGGCTCTCGCTCGGGAACGCGATGCCGGTGCGCCTGCCGAAGCCGAAGCGCCGCATCCAGTGCTTCAGCCGCGACTCGCCGAGGTAGCGCTCGGCGATCGTCACCGTGCCGACGTTCGACGAGCGCTGGAGGATCTGGGAGACGGTCATCCACTCGGTGGGATGCACCTCGGCGTCGTGAATCACGTGGTCGGCCACGCGCAGCTGGTCGGGGATCCGGAACCGCGTCTGCGGCGTGACCTTGTGCTCGGACAGCGCTCCGCCGATCGTCACGACCTTGAAGACCGAGCCCGGCTCGAAGACGTCGGTGATCGAGTGCTCGAGGGTGAGCCCGTGCGCGTACGCCTGCGGGTACGTGTTCGCGTCGTAGCCCGGCTCCTGCGCCATCGCGAGGATCGCGCCCGTCCGCGGATCCATCACGATCGCGGTCGCGTCCTTCGCGGCGTACTGGGCCACGGTGTCCCGGAGGATCTGCTCGGCGTTCGCCTGGATGTGGCTGTCGATCGTGAGGAAGACGTCCTTGCCGTTGCGCACCGGCTTCGACTGCTGCGTCTCGACGACCTGGCCCGTGGCGTCGCTGACGATCGTCGCCTCTCCCGGCCGTCCCGAGAGGGCCGGATTGAGCTGGAGCTCGAGACCGGCGAGGCCGGTGTTGTCCATGCCGACGTAGCCGAGCACCGGCGCCGCGACCGTTCCCTGCGGATAGACGCGTTCCTGGTTCGGCTGGAACGTGAAGCCCGTCAGGTGCTTCGCCGCAAGCGCGTCGGCTTTCTCCGCGGGCGCCTTGCGCTGGATATAGACGAATCCGAGCTTGCGGTCGGAGAGCTGCCGCAGCACGGTCTTCCGCGGGATACCGAGCGTCTTCGCCACGATCGTCGCCTCGCCGCGCGGGTCTGCGATCTGCATCGGATCCGCGATGACGTCGGTCGTGGGCTGGCCGATTGCGAGCGGCGTGCCCATGCGGTCGAAGATCGTCCCGCGCAGCGCGAGGGTGGGCACCGTCCTCCTCGTCTGCGCCTTCGCCGCCGCAGCGAGCGACGAGGCACGCACGGTCTGCAGGTAGGCGGTTCGCGCCGCGAGGGCGCCGAACGCCAAGAGGATGAGAAGGAAGAGAAGGCGGAGCCGCTGGTTGACGAGCTTCCGGGCTCTGCTCACTTGCCGCTATCCAGGTCGAGCAGGGTCGAGTCGAGCGCCGGGGCGGGAATCAGGCCGTCCCGGCGAGCGGCTGCTTCGACTCTCGGCGCGGCCGTCATGCTCGAGTATTGCGACGCGAGCTGCGCGTTCCCTTGTTGGAGCTGCTGGATCTTCGTGTCGAGGTCGTTGACCGAGACGTGCGCGCGAAGGACGGCGACATTGACGGCCACGACGCCGACGAGCCCGAGCGCGAACAGCGCCATCCAGAGAATCGACCCGCGGACGCGGAAGCTGCGGCGCGACTGCGTCTTCCGCTTCGCGGGCGCGGCTGCCCGCTTCGGGCGCGGCTGCGCGACAGGCTGGGCGACGGCGGCGGACGCGAACCACGATTCGACCGCGGACATCTACGCCTTCTCCGTCTCGGTCTTGATCGCGACCCGGAGGCGCGCCGACGCGGAACGCGGGTTCGCCGCGAGCTCTGCCTCGCCCGGGCGGATCGGCCGACGCTGCACCGCGCGGAGCTCGGGCTCGTTCCCGCACACGCACACGGGGAAGTCGGGCGGGCACGTGCAGCCCCGCTCGCGATCGCGGAGGAAGTGCTTGACGATCCGGTCCTCGAGCGAGTGGAACGAGATCACCGCGAGGCGACCGCCCGGCCGAAGGATCTCGAGCGCAGCCGGCAACGCGACCGTGAGCGCGTCGAGCTCGCCGTTCACCGCGATTCGCAGCGCCTGGAAGACGCGCTTGGCGGGATGCCCCTCCCCGAACCGCGCCGGCGCGGGGATCGCGCACTTGATCGTGTCCACGAGCTCGCCCGTCCGCTCGAACGGCTGCTCGCGGCGGCGCCGCGCGATTGCGCGCGCGATCTGCTTCGCGTACCGCTCCTCGCCGTACTTGCGGAAGATCGTGATGAGGTCGCGCTCGCTCCACGTGTTGACGAGGTCGCGGGCGCTCTCCTCCTGCGTCGGGTCCATGCGCATGTCGAGCGGCGCGTCGACGGCGTAGGAGAAGCCGCGCTCCGGCTGGTCGATCTGCATCGACGAGACTCCGAGGTCGAGGAGGATGGCGTCGGCGCGCACGCCGTTCGCCGCGAGCTGCGGCAGGACGACGCCGAAGTCGCCACGCAGCAGGCGCGCATTCACGTTGAACCGCTTCTCGAGTTGCTCGAAGTACGTACGCGACGCGGGGTCGCGGTCGATGGCGGTCAGCTTCCCGCTGCCGGCAAGATCGGCGGCGAGGAGCGCCGCGTGGCCGCCTGCGCCGAAGGTCGCGTCGATCACCGACTCGCCGGGGCGCACGGCGAGGCCGGAGCGCACCTCGGCGGCAAGAACTGGGACGTGATCAGCTTCGCTGGGCAAGACGTTCGGCAACATCCTCAGCACTCCCTTCGACCTCGGAGAGCTCGCGGCGCCAGGCGTCGCGGTCCCAGATTTCGAGGTGGTCGTTTACTCCGGCGACGACGACGTCGCGGCCGAGCTTGGCGTGGTCGAGCAGTGTCGGCGGGATGAGCACACGACCCTGCTTGTCGGGCGTCGTGTCGGTGGCTCCGGAGAGGAGGTAGCGGTGCAGCTGGCGCTGCTCCCTGCTCAGGAGGTTGAGCGTCGCGAGGGTCGAGCCGCGGTAGTTGTCCCACCCCTCCGGCGTCCAGGCGGAGAGGCAGCCGTCGAATCCCCTCGACACGACACAGCCGTCCTCGAACGCCCGGCGGAATTTGGCCGGGAGCGTCAGACGGTTTTTGTCGTCAAGTGTGTGCTCGTACTCGCCAAGGAGCATGGGGCTGCTCTCCCTCTTGTGCCACTGCTCCCCACACTACCCCACTTCGGTCCACTTTGTCAAAGCTCGGAATGCGTGAGCTGCCGTTCGTACGGCCCCTTGCTCGTCAGCACCGTCGCGCCGCACCGCGCCCCGATCGCAACCGCCTCGTCCACCGGGAGCCCGGAACCGACTCCGTACGTCACGCCGGCCGCGAAGCAGTCACCGCAGCCGTACGCGTCGGCGATCGGGCCCGGGATCGGCGCAGCGCGGAACGGTCCGCCGGGACGGATCCAGCCGCCGAGCCCTCCGGAAGTCGTAACGACGATGCGCGGGGCTGGGTCGAGGTCGCCCGGTTCGAAGCGCTCGCCCGCGTCCTCCCCGCTCCCGACGAGGATGTCGACCTGCACGTCGGCGGCCCTAAGCGTCGGCAGCTCGCGCGAGGTCGCCACGAGCGCCGTCGCCCGGCGAGCCGCCCGCAACGCGGCGACGTCGCCGCCGGTGAAGTAGACCGCGTCACAGCGGGCGAGCTCCTCCCACGGCAGCGAGCTGTCCTCCCCGGACGGCCGGAGTTTCTCGCCGATCACCGTGATCGTCCGCTCGCCGCCGTCGTCGAGGTGCGTGAACGCCCGCCGCTGCGGGCCGTTCGCGCGGCAGGCGTGGACGGTGACGCCGCGCGCCTCGAGCTCTTTCTTCGAGCGCCGCCCGAGGTCGTCGTCCGCGAGCGCGGTGAAGAAGAGGCACGAGCCGGTGAGATTCACGAGCTGGACGGCAGCCACGGCACCGCCGCCGGCCGCCTCCTCCCACGACTCGCGCGCGCGCACGATCTCGCCCGCCGACGGCAACTCGTCGACGCGCGCGAACTCGACCCACTCCACATGTCCCACGACCGCGACCTGCATGACCTCACATCTTGATGCCCGAGTACGTTTCATGAACTGATGGCCGTCGCTGCGATCCCACCGTTCGAGCGGTTCTACGAGGCGCACAACGGCGAAGTGCTCGCCTTTCTCCGCCGCCGGGCGGGCCGCGACCGCGCCGACGACCTCTTCCAGGAGACGTTCCTCCGCGCGCTCCGCGCGTACGCGAAGCTCGAGCACGGCGAGCATCTCCGCGCGTGGGTCATGACGATCGCCGCGAACACGCTCGTCGATGCATCGCGACGCGAGCGACCAACTGCCGAGCTCAACGTCGAGCCGGCCGGCGAGGATCCGCGCCCCGCTTTCGAGGAGCTCGCGCCGCTGACGGACGCGCTCCCGCCGAAGGAGCGGGCCGCCGTCGTGCTCCGCTACGGCTACGCGCTCGAGTACGACGAGATCGGCGCGGCCCTCGGCTCGAGCGAGGACGCCGCGCGCCAAGCCGCCTCCGCCGGAGTGCGGCGGCTACGGAAGGAGACGCAATGACCGGAGTCCCCGCAACCCTTGACGCCCGCTTCCGCGCCGCCGCGGCCGTGACGGGCGAGCTCGACATCGCCTACGACGTCCTCGACGACACGCCCGTCGGGAAGCTGCTCGTCGGCGTTAGCGACCGTGGCCTCTGCCGCGTCCACTTCGATCCGGATCCCGAGCGGGAGCTCGACGACCTCGCGCGCCGCTTCGGTCCCCGCGTCCTGCGCGCGCCCGCAGCGCTCGACGACGTGCGCCGCGAGCTCGACGAGTACTTCGCAGGACGCCGGCACGCGTTCGACCTCGCGCTCGACCTGCGCGTCGCGCCGGATTTCCACCGGCGCGTCCTCGCGGAGCTCGCCCGCGTCGAGTACGGGCACACGACGACCTACGGCGCCCTCGCGGCCAAGGTCGGAGCGCCGAAGGCCGCCCGGGCGATCGGAACCGTGATGAACCGCAACCCGATCCCGATCGTCCTCCCCTGCCACCGCGTCGTCGGCGCGACTGGGAGCCTCACCGGCTACGGCGGCGGGCTCGAGCGCAAGGAGTGGCTGCTGCGACTCGAAGGCGCGTTGCTCTAGTAGGGAGGGATTGACGAAACAGCAGCTGGCCGCGCTGACGCGCTGCGCGTGGCGATGCTGCGTCCTCAGTCGGCCCGATAGCGGCAACTATCGAGCCTCCTTGCGTCCTTGCCTCGCGGCGCCCAGCACGCCAGCGCAGCGAGCACCGTTCCGCCAATCCCTCCTAGGAGGTTTTTCGCGCCGCCGGGGGAAACACCCGGGCATGACACTCCTCGCACTCACCATCACGAAACACACGGGCGTTCGGATCGCAGAGATCGGAGAGCTCCTCGGGCTCATCGGCGGCGCGGCGCTACTCCTCGGCGGGATCACGCCTTTCGGCAAGCGGTTCGGCCAGGTAATCGGCGGCCTCTGCCTCGCCGTCGGGTTCCTTCTGCTGATCATCGCCACCCACAACGGGCATTTCGGGCACAGGCACTAACCGGCTGGGACAGGCCTGAGCTTGTAGCCGACTCCCCAGACGTTCACAACCCAGTCTCCGAGCCCCGCCGCCGCGAGCTTGCGGCGGATCCGGGAGGCGTGCGACTCCAACGTGCGCGTCGGCACGTACGTCCGGAATCCCCACACGTCGCGCAGCAGTTGCTCGCGCGTGAAGACGCGGTCGGGATCCGAGGCGAGCTTCACGAGCAGGGCGAACTCCTTCGCCGACAGCTCGAGGTCCATCCCGTTCGCCATCGTCCGCCGCGTGACGCGGTCGATCGAGAGCGGCCCGACCTCGAGCCGCTCGACCCGAGGCGGGCACCGCCGCAGAAGGGCGTGGATGCGCGCGAGCAGCTCTTCGTAGACGAACGGCCGCGCCAGGCAGTCGTCAGCGTGCTCGAGTGCGCGCACGCGCGCCGCCGGATCCGCTCCCCCGAGCACGATCACGGGACAATCCGGGACGAGGCCGCGGTCGAGCGCCTCCGCGTCGCCGAGGAGCAGCACGTCGGGCTCGGCGGCGCGCGGAAGCTGCTCGGCGCGCTCGTACGCGAAGACGTCGAATCCGTCGTTGCGGAGCTGCCGCTCGAGGAAGCCCCGCACCGCCGGCTCCGCTTCTGCGAGGACGAGTGCCGTCATGTCCACGAACCTACGCGGAGAACCGCAACGAGACTGTGACGGACCGCCCGCCGGAGACTCGACCGCCGGGAGGATTCAGAGCCGGCCAGAGCGGACGACGCCCCAGAGCAGCCACACACCGAGCAGAGCCGAGACGCCTAACCCGACGATCGAGAGCACGTTGACGCCGAGAACGTGCGGCCCGCCCTTCGCGAAGATCCCGATCAGGCTCGACCCGATCAAGCCGCCGACGACGACAAGCGCGATGACGATCCGGTTGAAGAGCGTGTCGAGCTTCGCGAGCAAATCGTCGAGGCCCTTGTGGACGAAGCCGACCTCGATCTGGCCGTCGCGGATCTCCTCCATGAAGCCGTGGAACTGGTGCGGAGCCTCCGCGAGCACCTGCGCGTAGCGGATCGCCTCCCGCCGGGCGCGCCGCGCGACGCGCTCGGGCGTGAAGCGCGCGAGCATGAGGTCACGCGCGTACGGCCTCGCCACCTCGAACACGTTGAAGTCGGGATACAGCTCCTGCCCGACCGAGCCGAGCGTCGCAATCGCGCGATCGAGGAGAAGGAACCGCGTCGGGAGCCGCATGTTGAGCGCGTACATCAGCGCGAAGCCCTCCCGCACCGCCTGGATCGGGTCGATCTCGCTGAGGTTCGCGCCGTAGTAGCGGTAGTAGAGCTCGCGTAGCTCCGCCCGCAGCTCGTCCTCGCGCTCGCGCGGATAGCGCACGCCGAGGTCCCACAGCCGCCGCGGGATCTGGTCGATGTTCTCGTTCGCGGCGTCGATGAACAGGCCCGTCAGCTTCGACATGTCGTCGTCGGTCAGCTTCCCCGCCGAGCCGAAGTCGATGAGCCCAATCGTCCCGTCGGGCGTGATGAGGATGTTCGCCGGATGCGGGTCGGCGTGGAACAGGCCGTTGCGGAAGATCATCCGCATCCACGTCTCGGTGATCCGGTACGCGAGGTCGCGGCGCTCGTCGAGCCCCATCGCGGCGAGGTCGAGATCGGCCAGCTGGACTCCATCGATCCACTCGAGCGTCAGGACCCGCGTGCCGGAGTACGACCAGTAGACCTTCGGGACACGGACGCGCTCGATACCGGCGAAGTCGCGGTGGAACATCTGCGCGTTGCGTCCCTCGAGGCGGTAGTCGAGCTCCTTGCGGATCGAGCGCGCGAACTCGTCGACGAGCTGGTTCGCGTCGATGAAGTCGAGCGCCCTTATCCGTTCCTGGGCGAGGCGCGCAGCCTGGAAGAGGAGCACGATGTCGGCCTCGACCTGGCGGGCAGCGCCCGGCCGCTGCACCTTGACGGCGACGCGGCGTCCGTTCGGGAGCGTCGCACGGTGCACCTGGCCGATCGACGCGGCCGCGACGGGCACCGGATCGAACTCGGTGAAGAGCCGCTCGAGCGTGTTTCCCAGCTCGGCCTCGATCACGCGACGGACGTCCTCGAACGCGAAGGGGCGCACGTCGTCCTGCAGGGCGCGCAGCTCGAGGACGATGTCGGGCGGGACGACGTCGGGACGGGTCGAGAGGAGCTGGCCGAACTTCACGAAGGTCGGCCCGAGCTCGTCGAGCACGTCACGCAGGTGCTGGCCGCGCGTCGAGGCCGCTCCCGGCCCTGCGGCCGCGTTCGCGAGACGTTCCTCTGCGGACCGTCCCGGCAGGAGGTCGCTCAGCTTGTGCGCCTCGAAGAAGTATCCGAAGCCGTGGCGCACCATCACCTGGGCGATCTCGGAGAGACGCCCGATCGTCCGCGTCCTCGGCGGCGTGCTCATTGCGACAGCCTAGAACCTCTGACTGAATGACCACGCGCCGATGGGGCGTGCTGGGTGCGTGCGATGCAAGGACGCAGGGAGCGGTCGTAGCCGGAGGCTACGGACGCGACTGAGGACGCAGCAGCGTGCGTGCACAGCGCGTCCAGCGGCCCGTGCTCGTTCTGTCGGAGGTTCACTCAGGCGGCGATGCGCCTGCGTGCTTCGCGGCGCCGCGTCCATGGCCCCGGCGGCACGAGCAGCGACTCGGCATGGAGGTACGCGAGGCCGACCGCGGGGATGTCGGCGTACCGCTCGACGCAGATGTAGCGCCGGCGCCACTCCGGGAAGAACTTGCGGTTGAACGAGTAGAGCCGCTCGAGCTGGAAGACGTTGTCGGCGAGGAGCAGGACGCGGCGCGCGAGCCGTTTCGGGATGGTCGTGGCGCGCTCGGGCGAGATGACGTCGGTGAACGCGCAGAAGTTGAGCGACAGCTCGCTCGCGCCCTCTGCCTTCGCCCACTCGACCGTCTCGACGATGAGGTACTCCGTGAGGCCGTTCGGCGAATGCGGCCGCCGGCGCATCGTGCTGAGCGACCAGCCGCCCCCTGCCGGTGAGGGCGCGAGGTGGAGGAAGCCGCCGATCGTCCCGTGCTCGTCGGCGGCGATCGCGAGCACGGTCCCGGGGACGTGAAGGTCGTCGATCGTCATCGAGAATCCCCGCTCGGGCTGGTCGCCGCGCCAGGCGGCCGAGACGTCCGCGAGCTCCTCCTCGAGCTCCGGCGAGACGTCGTCCGCCGCGACGACGCGGAACGAGTAGCCGGCCTTCTGGAGCCGCGAGACCGACTGCCGGACCTTGCGGATCGCGCGGCCCTCGAGTGAGAACTCCGCGGGGCGGAGCACGGCCTCCTCCCCCATGGGGATCGGCTTGAGGCCGAGCGCTCGGTAGCGCGGCAGGTTGTACTCGGACGCGCCGACGATCGCCAGCCGCCAGCCGTGGGCGCGAGCAACGCTCTTGAGCTCGTCCAGCAGGGCGTCGACTTCCGACTCCTCCCCCACCGGGTCGCCGCTCATGAGCGCGGTTCCCGCGACGACGCGGTATGCGAGGAACGCCTTGCGCGTCGGCGAGAAGAGGTAGCTCTTGTCGCGGCGGAGCGCGAAGAACGAGAGGCTGTCGGTTCCGTACGTCTCGACGAGCGTCCGCGCGACTCGACGCTCGCCGACGCTCTGCGCGACGGCCTGCCCGAACGGGCGCAGCCAGAAGTAGAGCGCGGCGAAGCCGGCGACGATGCCGACCGCCGTGAGGGAGTCGGCGGCCCGGTTGGGAAGGTCCGCGCCCCGGAGACTTGCGGCGATCGCGACGGCCGCAATCCCGCCGGCGAGGGCGGCGAGGCCGAGCCCGAACCGGACACGCGCGGTGTTCCCGGGCACGTCGAAGCGGCCGCGCCAGTGGATCAGAGCAACGAGAAACGCGAGAGAGATAGCCGCCTCCTCGATGTCGAGGCCCTTCGCGAGATGGGCAGTCGCAGAGGCGATGACGACGAGGATCGCGAGCTGCCACGCGCGACGCCGGCGCCGTGCGAGCGAGCGGGCGAGGAATATGAGGCCGATCGCGCACGACATCGTGAGAATCCGCGCGCCCTCCGGCCAGCCGGGAGGCAGGACGCCGCGCATGAGCCGCACTCGGTCCGCCATCTCGGGCGTCGCCGCGGAAACGATCCCCAGTACACCGACCGCCGCAGCGGAGAAGGCGAGGAGCCGCTCGGCTCGGAGGCTCCGCAGCATCACGCGCGCAGGGTACAACGTGATCGTGACGAGCGAACCGGTCCGAATCCCGTTCCCCCGCTGGATCGTCGCGATCTTCGGCGGGGTGAGTGCGCTCCTCGTCCCGTGGATCCTCTACCTCACGTTCACGCTGCCGTCGCGGCATGTGACGTTCCACTACGACCTCGCGTGGGTCGGGTTCGACGTTGGGCTCACGGCCGCGTTTGCAGGCACGGCGCGCGCGGTCCTCCGAGGCTCGAGGTGGCTCGTGCCTCTCGCCGCGGCGACGGGAACGATGCTCTGCTGCGACGCGTGGTTCGACATCGTCACGTCCCGGCCCGGAGCCGACCTCGCCGTGGCGCTCCTCTCGGCCGGCCTGGCGGAGCTACCGCTCGCCGCGTTCTGCGCCTTCATAGTGATCGACTCGGAGCGCTTCCTCGCCGCGACGGTCACGCGCTTCCGGCGCGCCGCGCGTGCCAAGGGCGCGACTAAAGCCGGCTGACCAGTCAGGGATCAGAGGGCCCGGGTGGCTCGGTCGGCGCGGGGTTTCCGCATGTGGGGACCCGTCGCGACGATCGCGGCGGCTCCAAAGCCTGCGAGCGCGAGCAAAAGCGCTGCGGGAATCTGCCATGCGAATCGGCTCGGCGGCACGCACGGCGAGTGCTTCGGGTGCTGATAGAGCTCTAGAGACAGGGGACGCGGCCCGGGGCAACCCACGCCCTCCTTGCTAAAGACGCGGTAGTTGAACGGGTGGATCCCGAGGTAGCCAGCTCCGCCAACCGCGAGCACCACGACGACGACTGCGATTAGACGTCTGGGCCTCATGGGATCGATGGTACGCCCGGAGCTGTTCTGACGTCCTCAGCATTTTCGAACAATGTGGCTGCTTGACCGCCCCAGTGCTCGGGAATGTCACTTGAGCAGCGAACGCCTGTCAGGCGCGGCGGGCGGTCGCGATCGGCGTCGAGTCCGCCGGCGCTTGGACGCTCAGCGGCTCGTTCCACCTGGTGAACGTGCCCCCGTCGCCGTTACCGTTGCCGATGAAGTTAAAGGTCGCGAGAGGCAGGTGTCTGCCGCGCGCCTGCGCCGTGAGGCCCGAGTCCCCTCCGAAACTACCCGACTCTTTCGACACAACATCGACGAGTCGCGTCCCACGCGACTTCCTCCGGACCAGCTTCAGATTCCCTGGCGGCGGCATGACCACATGGACGAGCGAGGCGAGGGTTAGGCCGTCGGCCATCGTGGCATAGAGGGGGTTGCCTCGCGGGATCGAGATCCAGTGCCCGGCGTAGTGGCTCGCCTGCGCCCGATTCAGGCCGAGGGGTGGGACGGCGAAGCCCGCTATTGGAGCTGGGACGCCTAAGCCTCCCATTAGAGCGGCGCGATTGCCCTTGACGTAAACGGTGCAGTCAACGAAGCGGATCTCGGCCTTGCTTCCGTCGTACGAAACCGCCCGCTCTCTTCCCGAGTCCGCGTTCACGTCAGCGACGTACCTGATTCCCCCAAGGAGGTCCCAGACGACGGTCTCCGTGTACCGAGTGGATTTCTGGGCGAGCGCTCCGGCGACAATCGACGCCAGCACGCCTCTCGGTGACAGCCGCGAAGAAGAAGGCTTCGAAGGGCATGAAGGCCGCGCCGACAACGACTGCTGTGCCACGTCTTTGGTGGCGGAGTGAGACCCGGCACAACCAGCCCCGAGAAAGCCGAGGCTAACCACCGCGATACTCAGCCTTAGACGGCGCATCTCCTGGCTCTTATACGCCACCGACCGCGCTCCCGTCACCCGGAGTCTTCCGAGGCGCAGGACAGGTGAACTCGCCTGCGCGAGCCGTGGTTCTCACTCGTGCCGGCCGAAGTCAGTCTGCGAGAGAACGCGGAGCGTCCTCGAGCAACTTCAGGCGATGCTCGAGCTGCGCCACGCGGAGCTCGAGCTCGTCGAGATCGTCGCGGCGCACGAGTCCGAGCTCGTCGACGAGCATGCGCAGCACCGCGATGACCTGCTCCGAGAGCTTCTCCTTGCCGTCACGGGCACGGCTCGGCAGCGCGGCGAAGAGCTCTTCGACCGCGTCGAGGAGGAGACGCGAGCTACCGCGTTCGGCCATGGGGCCTCGACCGGCGCCGCTGGCTGCGCTTGTCGCGGCGAGCCTGCGCTTCGGCCGGCGTCGGAAGGATCCCATCGACGAGCCCCGGCGTCGGCTCGGCGGCGAGCGCCTCCTCCGACTCGAGCAGCGCTGCGGTACCAGCGTCGGCCGTGACCGTCTCGCGGCGGCGCGCGTACTCGGGCTCGCGCTCCTTCCAGATCGTGAGGATCGGCGCGGCGAAGAAGAACGACGAGTACGCACCGGAGGTGACGCCGACGATGAGCGCGAAGGCGAAGTCCTTGAGGGTCGCGCCGCCGAGGACCTCGAGGCAGATGATCGGCAGCAGCGTGATCAAGGTCGTCGCCAGCGAACGGCGGACCGTCTCCCACAACGAGACGTTGACGATCGTCGCGAACGGCGAGCGACGCATGAGCGGAGTGTTCTCGCGAATACGGTCGAAGATGATGATCGTGTCGTAGATCGAGTAGCCGAGCACCGTTAAGACGGCGGCGACTGTCGCTACCGAGACCTCCTTCCCGACGAGCGCGTACACACCGACGGTGATGGCAATGTCGTGGAGCATCGCGAGGATGACCGGGATCGCGAACTTCAGGTCGAACCTGATCGTGATGTAGATCGTGATCAGGAGTAGCGACACGATGATCCCGTAGATCGCGTCGATCGCGATCTGGTGGCCGAACGTCCCGGAGACGCTCTTCGCGCCGAGAATGTGGGCGCCGACCTGATTCTCCAGGCTCGACTGGAGCGCCGCCTGTTTCTTCTGGTCGAGGTCCCTGAAACGGATCTGCCACTGCCTCGCATCGCCGTTCGGCAGCGGTTTCTTCCCCTGGACGTAGGCGTCGGCCCGGCCCTGTTTGGCCATGAGCTCGGAGATCGTGCTCTGCGGATACGCCTTAGGCGTGGTGAACGTGATCTGCGTGCCGCCCGTGAAGTCGATCCCGAGGTTGAGCCCGGAGACGCCGAGCGCCACGACTCCGGCGGCGATGATCGCGCCCGAGAGCGCGAACCACGTGTTGCGCCGCTTCATGAAATCGATCTGCATCCACTTCGCCGTCTGCTGGCCGTGGGCGCCCATGAAGCGCGGGTTGTCGAACCAGCGGAAGCCGCTCAGGAGGCCGAGCAAGGCGCGCGTCGCGGCAACGGCCGTGAGGAGAGAGATCATCGTCCCGATGAGGAGCATGAGGGCGAAGCCCTTCACGTCCGCGACCGCGATGAGGAAGATCACCATCGCCGTGATGACGGTCACGACGTTCGCGTCGAGAATCGTGTGGAAGCCCTTGCCGTAGCCGGCGGAGATCGCCGAGCGCACCGACTTCCCGGCGCGCACCTCTTCCTTGATGCGTTCGAACACGACGACGTTGGCGTCGGCCGCGACACCGATCGTGAGGATGAGGCCCGCGAACCCCGGCAGCGTCAGCGTGACGTTGAAGATGAGGATCGCGGCGTAGTAGAGGAGTCCGTAGATCGCGAGGCCGATCACCGCGACGAGGCCGAGGAAGCGGTAGAGCGCGAGAAGGAAGAGCGCGACGATGACAAGGCCGGCGATCGCCGCGAGGATCGCCTCGTGGAGGGAGCTCTTGCCGAGCGTCGCCGTCACTTCCGACTCGGCGAGCCGATGGAACGAGTACGGCAGCGAACCGCTCTGGAGAACGAGGGCGAGGTTCTTCGACGCGGTGGTCGACTGCATGTGGTTGATGACCGCCTGCCCGCCGACGATGCCGTCCCGGAGCGACTCGTCCGTGTAGTCGATGTACGGCGTCGACTGCAGCTTGTTGTCGAGAACGATCGCGTTGTGCTGCGCGTAGGCCTGATTGACCGTCCCGGAGGTGTCGCCGGCGAGGCCGGAAACGAACTTCCCGCGTTCCCACTCGGCTTTCGTGATCGCCTGGAACTCCTTCGCGCCGTGATCCGTGAAGCCGAGCTGAACCTGCGGCTGCCCGAAGTTGTCGAAGCCGGCCTGGATGTTCCCCTCGTTGAGGTCGGAGCCCGTGAGCTCCGGCGGGCCGTCCGGCTTGTCGGGGTAGTACTTGAAGAGGTACCAGTAGACGCCGTTCGCAGACGACTTCACCGGGGCGCCGGCGGCCGGGCCGGAGACAGCCTCGGTGTTCGCGGGGACGCCGAGGATCGTCGTGTCTGGGGGCTGCTTGCCTCCGACGTCCGCGATAAGCTGCGACCGCTTGGGGAACGGCCCGGCGAGGACGGCGTTCTTCTTCACCGTCTTCGCGACCTTCTTCTTCCCGTTGACGGTCGTCGTCGTGTAATGCGTCTTCGCCCCGAAGAGGTAATAGGCCTGCGGCTTGCCCTTCTTCGTGTCCTTCTCCACCGCCTTGAGGAGCGTGTAGAGCCGCGGATACGGCGTCGGAACGCCGTTGGCGTTGACCGTCGGGTCCGCGAGATCCTTCTCGAAGTCGAAGAACTGCAGCTGGCCGGTCGAGCCGACGACCTTCGCCGCCTCGGCGAGATCGTGGACGCCCGCCAGCTGGATGACGATCTCGTCGCTGCCCTGGAGCGCGACGTTCGGCGAAGCGACGCCAAGCTTGTCGACGCGGTTGACCATGATCTGCTGCGCCGTCTGCATCTGCTGCGGCGTGATCGTCTGGCCGGGCTGCGGCACTGCCTTGAGGATGATCTCGAGGCCGCCCTGGAGATCGAGGCCAAGCGTCGGCTTCTTGTACGCGGGCGAGCCCGGGATGGCGAGGAACCCGGCGCCGATGACGGCGGCCAGGATCAGACCCATGAGCAGGAGATAGTTGCGGCGTTCTCTCACGGCCGGAGAAGGTTAGCCGGGGTTCTCGTCGCTCGACTCGGCCTCGACCGGGTCGGCGGCCGAAGGCTCCGTGAACTGGGCAGCGATTGCGCGTCGCGCGAGGCGCACTTCGACGTTCGGCGCGATCTCGACGCGGACGTCCTCGTCGTCGATGTGCGTCACCGTTCCGTACACGCCTCCGGCCGTCAGAACCTCCGCGCCGACCGCCAGGTCGGACTGCATGGTTTGCTGCAGCTTCTGCTTACGCCGCTGGGGCCGGATCATGATCAGCCACAGGAGCGCGAGCGCAAGGAGAACGAAGACGAAGAAGAAGGAGCCGCCGCCACTCGACGTTCCCGTGGTCGTTGTCGCCGATGTCGCAGCTGCGATGAGCATCACGTGAGCACTCCGTTCCGCCAGGAGGTGAATTCGCCGCGCTCGATGGCCTCCCGCGCGCCGGCGACGAGATCGAGCAAGAAGCGGAGATTATGCAGACTGAGCAGCCGCAGCCCGAGAATCTCCTGCTGCGTGACGAGGTGGCGGATGTACGCGCGGCTGAACCGCGTGCACGCCGGGCACGCGCAGCCCTCGTCGAGCGGCCGCTCGTCGCGCGCGAACCGGGCGTTCCGGAGGTTGAGGCGGCCCTCGCGCGTGAGAGCGCTGCCGGTGCGCGCGGTGCGCGTCGGGAGGACGCAGTCGAACATGTCGACGCCGCGCGCGATGACCTCGAGCACACCCTCCGGATCGCCGATGCCCATGAAGTAGCGCGCCTTCTCCGCGGGGAGGAACGCCGCCGCCGCGCTCGTCGCCTCGAACATCGGCTCGCGGTGCTCCCCCACGCTCAGGCCGCCGATTGCGTATGCGTCGAAGTCGAGGGCGACGAGGTCCTCCGAGGAGCGGCGCCGGAGCTCCTCGTCGAGCCCACCCTGCGTGATCGCGAAGCGGAGCTGGCCCGGCGCGCGCGGCAGGTCCCGCTGCCGCTGCGCCCAGAGCGTCGTGCGGCGCACCGCCTCCTCGAGCTCGGCGCGCGTCGCGCCGGCGGGAAGGCAGATGTCGAGGCACATCGCGATGTCCGAGCCGAGCCGTGTCTGGATCTCGGCGGCGAGCTCCGGGGTGAGCCGCTCGGCCGTCCCGTCGTACACCGAGCGGAACGTCACGCCGTCGTCATCCGCCGCCAGGAGCGTGTCGCGGAGAGAAAAGACCTGGAAACCACCGGAATCCGTGAGGATCGGCCCGTCCCAGCCCATGAACGCGTGCAGGCCGCCGAGCTCGGCGATGAGATCTTCTCCTGGCCGCAGATGGAGGTGGTACGTGTTGCCGAGGATCACCTGGGCGCCGAGCGCGCGCAGCTCGTCGGGGTCGACCGCCTTGACCGTCGCCTTCGTCCCCACGGGCATGAAGACCGGCGTGCGGATGTCGCCGTGCGCGGTATGGAGCACCCCGGCGCGCGCCGCGCCGTCGCGGGCCGTGACTTCGAAGACGCTCACGCCGTGCCTGGGAACCAGTCGTGAATGCGGGCCGCGATCTCTTCGTCACGCGGGGGGTCGGGTGGAGCGTGGAGGTCGTGCTCGCGGATCCTGCCGAGCTCCGCGACAACGGCGCGAAGCGGCGCGTTGCTACCGAGCAGAGTCGCGATGCGGACGGAGTACGGCGCGAACTCGTCGAGCTGCGCGTGCAGCTCGCGCTCGCCCCCATCGCGCCAGAAGTCCCTCCACTCGTTTGCGCTACGCGGCCTCACGGGAGAGCACTATCGCTGGCACGACGAAAGCGACCCAACCGTGAAGCGCTGGCTGGAAGTCACGCCGAGGACTGAATACGCGATCGTCACGTCGGGCGGCGCGCATCCCCGGTGAAAGACCGTGAGCTCGGTCTGGGAGCGGGCATCGAACGTCCACGGGAGCGGGTGGCGATGCCATCGGCCGTGGAGGAAGCCGCCGTCGACACGGAGGATCCTCACGTCGGCCAAGCTCGGGTTGCCGAGCGTGACGATCATGGAGTACGTGCCTGAAGCCGGCGCGTCGAGGTCCCTCCAATAACCGTCCTCCGTCAGCGGGTGGTAGACGCCGTACGACGCGGAGACTCCGAAGGCGACGACGGCCAATGCAGCCCACACCCGCCAAGACACCCTGAGGGACGGCAGCGTGGTACCGATCGCGTAGCGGCGCACGATCCACGTCGTCGCCGGCAGTGCGACGATGCCGAGCGGCACGGGACGAACCGCGAGAAACGGCGCGTAGCCGGTGGCCGCCACCGCGACCACGACGACTCCGTAGGACACGGGAGCGAGGGTCGCGTTCGCGATCGCGGCGCGGATCCACCAGGCGGCAACGAGCACGATCAGCGTTGCCGCAGCGATGTCGGCGCCGACGCTCCAGGCACCGTCCAGCGGGAAAGGACCGGCGTGGGCAATTGAGCCCGGTAGGACGCCTACCCGCAGGAGGGCGAGTCCGAGCGCAAAGAGCGTCGCGCCGGCAAGGGCGTAGCCCGCCAGCACCGCCAAGAGGATCCGGAAGAACGACCGCTTGACCGGGACGGCGGGAACGTCAAGCGCAACGCCGCTCATGGTCAGAGAATAAGCATCGCGTCGCCGAACGAGAAGAAGCGATACCGCTCCGCGATCGCAGTCTCGTACAGCCGCCGGGTCTCCTCCACTCCCGCGAACGCCATCACGAGCGCGAGGAGCGTCGAGCGCGGCAGATGGAAGTTCGTGAGGAGTGCGTCGACGCGGCGGAACTCGAAGCCCGGCGTGATGAAGAGCTCGGTGCGGCCCGCGAGCGGCGCCCCGCGCGCCAGCGTCTCGAGCGTGCGCACCGTCGTCGTGCCGACGGCGAGGACGCGCTCCGCCGCTTGGATCCGCTCCCACTCCGCCGCCGCGACCTCGTAGCGCTCGCCGTGAATGGCGTGCTCCGCGAGTGTCTCCTCGTTCACGGGACGGAACGTGTCGAGGCCGACGTGGAGCGTGACGCGCGCCGGGTCGAGCGTCGCGAGCAGCTCGGGCGTGAAGTGGAGGCCGGCCGTGGGCGCTGCCGCGGAGCCGGACGCTCGCGCGTACACGGTCTGATACCGCGCAGGATCCGTCAGCGGCTCGGTGATGTACGGCGGCAGCGGCGTCTCGCCGTTCGGCTCGCCGTCGAGCCGCACATGCCAACGGCCCTCGCCGAGATGCTCGATGAGCTCGACCGGCCCGTACCGCCGGCCCGCCTTGAGGCGACGCGTCGGCCGCGCGAGCGCCTCCCACGTGCCGTCCTCGCGCAGCTCGAGCAAGAGCACCTCGCCCCGCGGCGACTCGATGGGAATCCGCGCGGGCACGACCTTCGTGTCGTTGACGACGACGAGCTCGCCCGAGAGCTCGTCCGGCAGCTCGGCGAAGCTCCGGTGCCGCACGTCTCCCGTCGCGCGGTCGTAGACGAGCAGCCGTGACGCATCCCGCCGCTCGGGCGGGTGCTGCGCGATCAGCTCGGGCGGCAGGTCGTAGTCGAGCTCGTCGACATCCATCCGCCGCAGTTTGTATCGTCGCCGCCATGGATGAAGACGTCATCGCACGTGCGAAGGAACGGCTCGAGCAGACCTCCGACCCGGCTGCGTTCGACGCGGCTCTCGAGCGCGCCCGCGCCGCAGTCGAGGCGCTCGCGGCCACCACGGCAGAGCTCGAAGCGGGGCTCCCCGACGCGATCCAGGAAGGGATCCGCCATCACTTCCGGCCGAGCGCACGACACCTCGCCGAGGTGCGTGGGCTCATGAACCAGGTCATCCGCCGGCTCGAGCGGATCGAGGGCGACGTCCTCGCCGAGCGGCACGCCCGCGTCGACGACCTCGCGCTGCTCGTCGACCTGATCGCTGCCGGTTGGAAGGGCGTCGACGGGCGCATCGCGCAACTCGAGTCACGGCTGCAGCGCGAGGGCGCTGTGGTCTATCGGCTCGAGGACCGTCAGGCCGGCTGAGCCCTCCGCGGCAAAACGAGCACGAACCGGCTTCCGGAGCCCGGCTTGCTGTCCACCGCGAGGCGGCCGCCGAGCGCCGACGCGAGCTCGCTCGCGATCGTGAGGCCGAGCCCCGTGCCGCCGCCGTGGCCGCCGTGACCCGACCAGAACGGCCGGAAGATCCGCTCCTGCTCGTCCGCCGGAATGCCGGGCCCCGTGTCCGTGACGGTCACGACGACCTCGCTCGTGCGAACCGCCAGCGCCAGCTCGACGCTGCCACCCTCGGGCGTCCACTGGATCGCGTTTGCGAGGAGGTTCGAGACGATCTGCAGCACGCGGTCGCCGTCCGTGACGAGCACGGCGTCGCCGCCGATCGCGAGCCCGAGCTCGATGCCGCGCGCCTGCGCCTCCGCTGCGAACGCCGCATGAGCGCGCTCGCAGAGGACACGCATGTCGACCTCCTCGCGCAGGACGGCGAACCGCCGCGCATCGAGCTTCGCGAGGTCGAGGACGTCTCCGACGAGACGCTCGAGCCGAGCCCCCTCCTCAGCGACGACGTCGAGCGAGCGGTCGCGCGAGACCTCGTCTTCGATCACGCCCTCCCGCAGGGCGGAGATGTGGCCGCGAATCGCGGTCAGCGGCGTCCTCAGCTCGTGCGAGACGGACATGAGGAAGTGGCGGGACAGCTCCTCCGACTCCGCGAGTCGTGACGCCATCTCACCGAACCGCGTCGCGAGCCGCTCGATCTCGCTGCCTCCGCCCGGCCCCGGTAGCGCGATTTCGTAGTGGCCCGCGGCCACCTCGTCGGCCGCGCGCGTGAGCGCCTCGAGTGGCCGCGCCACGCGCCGCGAGAAGAAGATGACGAGGAGAACCGCGAGCGGAATGCCGATCCCGAAGGCAATTCCGAGCTCTCCGAGAAGCTGGAGCCACCGGCTCGTGACGGTGGAGTTGGGCTTGGCCACGACGATCGCGCCGGCGGGGAGCCCCGCGAGTCGCACGATCCGCGCGACGGCGAGGTAGCCCCTTCCGTTCGTCGACATGTTGATCGTGTGCACGCCGGTACCGACGAGATCCGAGAACTGAAGATCGGAGCTCGGCGGAACCGGCACGCTGCCGGCGAAGAGCGAGGCGCCACGTACTGCGGGGACCCAGAAGATCTCGTCGCCGCCGATCGCCTTGCGGAGGCTCTGCACCGGCACGTTCCCGATCCCGGCCTGCTGCGAGTACTGCTGCACGATCCCCGCCGACTCCGCGCCGAGCTCGTGCACCGCGCGCGTGTGCGTGTATGACTGGAAGAACCGAACTGCGATCAGCCCGGCGATGACCGCCGCGAGCACGATCCCGACGAGGAAGAGCGCGGGGAGCCGGAAGCGCAGCGACCGGAACAACGCGGGCCTACGAGGCGGCCGGTGCCGGCGTGGACTTGTAGCCGATTCCCCACACGGTCACGATCGGCGAGGCGTCGCCGAGCTTCTTCCGCAGTTGCCGGACGTGGACGTCGACCGTGCGCGTGTCGCCCGCGAACGTGTAGCCCCACACGCGCTCGAGGAGCTGGTCGCGCGTGAGAACGAGGCCGCGATGGTCGAGCAGCTCCCAGAGGAGGTCGAACTCCTTCGGCGCGAGCCGGATCTCGGTCTCGCCGACGTGACACTCGCGGCTCCCGGCGTCAAGGACGAGCTCTCCGTGCTCGAGCGTACGCCCCTCGCCGTGCGGACGCTCGGCTCCGCTGCGGCGCAGGATCGCGTGGACGCGCGCAACGAGCTCGCGCGGATTGAACGGCTTCGTCATGTAATCGTCGGCGCCCGCGTCGAGGCCGGCGATCTTGTCGAGGTCGTCGTCGCGCGCCGTGAGCATGAGGATCGGGAGGTCGCCGGTCTCGCGAATCCGGCGGCAGACCTCCATCCCGTCGAGGTCCGGGAGCATCAGGTCGAGGATCACGAGCGAGGGCTGCCTCGACTTCACGAAGCTCAGCGCCTCGCGGCCACTCGCCGTCGCGAGCACGTCGAAGCCGTCCTTCTTGAGGTATGCCGCGACGAAGGACGAGATCGCGTCCTCATCCTCGACAACGAGGATCGTGTCCGGGGGCGTGTCGTTCACTTCGCTCCGAGCGTCCCTGACACGTGACCTGCCGGCAGCGAGGTGAAGTGCCCGCCGTTGAGCGAGTAATCGCCGTCGCCGTTGGGATACGAGGCCTCTCCGTGCAGCGTCACCTTGCCCTCCCCGCCGGCGTAGAGCGAGACGCCGGACCCGAAGACGACGACGCGCCACACCCCGCCGACGGCGCGGAACCGGAAGCCGCTACCGCTGAACTCGAACCCGGGCACGTGGTGGTACGTGACGGGGCGTCGCGAGACGCCGACGCCCGTGACCTGCGGCGAAACCGTCGAGCCCACGTGATAGAGCTGGACCACGCCTTCCTGCGCGATGCGGCCGAGCACGAAGCCGTGCACCGCCACCGTTGCGACCGCGCTGCCCCTGACGCCGCCGTCGGCTGACGCGTCCCGCACGACGAGATAGCCGATCTTCGCGGGCTGGTGATCCGCGCGCGCTGCGCCGGCCGCTGGAAGGGCGAGGAGGACGACACCGGCAAAAACGAGAAGAATCCGCTGCATTTCCCGCCCCAGCCTACTCCGGGCGGCGGCGGCAGGAACGTCCGGCCCATAGGCGAAGCTCTCTGCGGATGTCTCCCGAAGCCCTTCAGGACCGCTCGGAACGCCTCGCGGCGCTTGTCGATGGGCTCGGCGCCGCGCTACGCGGCACCGGCATCTCCGAGGATGCCGCGATGCGCCTGCTCGAGAACGCCTCGGCAGCCGTCCTCGACGCCCTCACGCTCGACTTCATGCTCGCCGACAGCAGATCGGTGCCTGCGACCCCGGTGGTCGTCGAGCAGCCCGCGGCCGCGCCGGCGCTCCCGCTGGCCGCTTAGCTCTTGTCGTAGCTGTAGAACCCGCGGCCGGTCTTCCGGCCGAGCAAGCCGGCGTTCGCCATCGCGACGAGCCGCGCCGGTGGCGCCATCCGCGGCTCGCGGAGCTTCTCCCACAGCGCCTCGCTCGCGTGCACGTGCACGTCGATGCCGACGAGGTCGACGAGCTCGCACGGCCCCATCGGCCAGCCGGCGCCGTGCTTCATCCCGGCGTCGAGATCCTCGGGCGTGACGCGCGCCTCGTCGAGCACACGGACGCAGTCGTTGAGGAGCGGGATGAGGACGCGGTTGACGACGAAACCGGGCGTGTCGTGGCAGCGGATCGGGTGCTTGCCGAGCTTCTCCCCAAGGGCGAACGCGGTGTCGAACGCCTCGTCTGAGGTGCGCTCGGCGCGGACGATCTCGACGAGCGGCATGAGCGGGGCCGGATTGAAGAAGTGCATCCCGACGACGCGCTCCGGGGTCGAGACCGCGCCGGCGATCTCGGTCACCGAGAGCGCCGACGTGTTCGTCGCGAGCACAGTGTCGGCGCGGCACACGCGCTCGAGCTCGGCGAGGAGCTCCTGCTTCGGTGCGAGCTCCTCGACGATCGCCTCGATCACGACGTCGCAGTCGGCGAAGTCGGAGACCTCGGTGGTCGTCGTGAGCAGGCCGATGTCGTAGGACTCGATCTGCCCCTTCTCGACCTTGCGCGTGAGGAAGTGGTCGATGCGGCCGCGAGCCTTCTCCCCCAGCTCGGCCGTCACCTCGCGGCCGACGACCTCGAGCCCGGCCTGAACGGCGAGCTGCGCGATGCCCGCGCCCATCGTTCCCAGCCCTACGACTCCGACCTTCATCGCGCCGGAGCCTACCGAGGAGAAGACCGGCCACCGCGCGCTTCTCCCGCCACCGGGGGGAGGGAACGCGGACGGGACAAAGCGCGCGACGGCCGTTAGCGCGACTGTCCTCCTCGGCCGCGTCGGGCGCAACCGGCTGTGGATTCGGTGGAAGCTGTGGACAGTCGGGGGATCCGCCGGGCTAGCCGGACGGATCCCCCGAAGTGCGTCCTACGAGTGCTTCCAGGCGACGGAGAAGCTACCGCCGCTGATGTTCCCCGGCTGCGCCTTCGTCGTCCCGCCCGACGACATCGTGATCGGGTCGAGGCCGGAGAGGTTCCCGAGCGGCGTGCCGTTGGCACTCGCGTTGGTGAAGCTCACGGTCCCGAAGTTCGCGAGCGGCAGGACACCGCTGCGGCTCGACGGCGCCTCGGCGATGACCTCCGCCGACGCGAGCGCTGCGCTATGCAGCTTGGCGTTCGTCGTGTTCGTCCACCCCTGCGTGCTGTCACTGATGGTCAGCGTGAAGTTCCCCTTGCCGTCGGTCGTGACGGACGCGGTCAGCTTGTCGCCGGGCCTGACTGTCCCGCTGAGGTTGACCGGGTACTTCGGATACATCTCGTACCAGGCGTAGTACTGCGGCGTGGAACCGGAGCAGTCCGCGCTCGAGCCGGTCTGCTCCACGGTGCTCGAGGTGTCGCCGTCGAGGCCGACCCAGAAGCTCGAGTAGGCAGTGCCGGAGCAGCTGACAGCCGGCTCCGTCCACGACGCCGAGACGCTTGTGTACCTACCGCCGGTCACGGCATACCCCGACCAGTTCGAGCTGGTGGAGTTCGTGATCCGGTGGTTCACACCCCGCAGCACTGTCGTGGCCGAGCCGCTGGCCACCGCCGACGAGACGGCAACGCCGATCGCCAGCGCGAACGCAAGGACTACCAGTCCTCTACGCATGAATAACCCCCGTGTCGATTGGTACGGACAGCCCGAGTTTCCCACGTTCGCCGCCGGAATGCGAGCCGCGCGTTGACGAGGCCGTCCTGCGCTAGACGCGCTCTATGACGGCCGCGATCGCCTGACCGAAGCCGATGCACATCGTCGCCAGGCCGTAGCGCGCGTTGCGCCGCTCGAGCTCCGACACGAGCGTCGCCGTGATTCGCGCGCCCGTCGCGCCGAGCGGATGGCCGAGAGAGATGCCGCCGCCGTTCGGATTGACGTCGCCCGCCTCGTAGCGCTCGATCAGCCCCGCGTCCGCGTTGAACTGCGCGACGACGGAAGCGAACGCCTCGTTGACCTCGATCACGTCGATGTCGTCCCACGTCAGGCCCGCCTTGGCGAGCGCCTTAGCCGACGCCTCCGGGTTGCCGTGGAGCATCAGGTGCGGCTCGACGCCGACGACGCCGAAGGCGACGAAGCGCGCGCGCGGCGTGAGGCCGAGCTCCGATGCCTTCTTCTCCGACGCGACGAGCACCGCCGCGGAGCCGTCGACGATCTGGGACGAGTTCCCTGCCGTGACTACGCCGTCGGGGATGAACGCCGGCTGGAGCGACGCCATCTTCTCGAGCGTCGTCTCGCGCCGCACCGCCTCGTCGACGGCGAACCTCACGCGCGTCAGCGTCGAGCCGGAGTCCGGCTCCGGGACGTCGACCTCGACGGGGACGATCTCTTTCTCGAAGCGCCCCTCGTCGATCGCGCGCGCCGCGCGCTGGTGCGACTCGTACGAGATCGAGTCGAGTTGCTCGCGGGAGAGGTTCCACTCCTTCGCGATCTCCTCGGCCGAGATGCCCTGCATGACGATGTCGTAGCGCTCGTACACGAGCGGTGACATCGACCCGTTGTTCGAGCCCATCGGGACGCGCGACATCATCTCGACGCCGCCCGAGACGACGAGGTCGAGCTGGCCGGCCATGATCGCCGCCGCCGCGTTGAAATTCGTCTGCATCGACGAGCCGCACTGCCGGTCGACCGTTGTCCCCGCGACGGAGACGGGCCAGCCGGCGGTGAGCGCCGTGTTGCGGCCGATGTTCCAGGCCTGCTCGTCGACCTGCGACACGCAACCCCACTGCACGTCCTCGATCTCCGCGGGATCGACGGAGTTCCGGTCGACGAGCGCGTTGAGAACCTGGGCTCCGAGCTCATCGGCGCGGATGTGGGACAGCGTCCCGTTCTTCTTGCCGATCGGGCTGCGAACGGCGTCGACGATCAAGGCGTCAGTCATGTGTGGACATTAACCCGGAGTGGCCCGCCGAGGCACCTTTGGCTCCCACACGTGCGCGAGATAGACCGGAGCCCCGAGCTCGATCACGTACTGCTTCCCGGGCGTGTCGGCGGCGCCGATCTCCTTGAAGGAATGCCCGACATCGCCGCCGATCACGACCGTCCCGTCGGGCGCGTCGACGACGACGATCTGGTGGCCGCGCGTCTCCCCCGGCGCCGGCACGATGCGCACGCCGAGCAGGATCTCCGCCTCCCCGTCGTGCTCGACGTAGTTCATGCCCGGAAAGTCGATCCATTCGCGGATCGTGTAGTCGTCGAGCGTCCGCGCGTCCTCGAGCTCCACGCGCTGGACGTGGATCGGCACTTCCGGGAACAGCCGGTTGCCGCCGATGTGGTCGAAGTGCATGTGCGTGATCACGACATGCCCGACGCGCTCGACGAGCTTGGCGGGCAGCGGGTGCGGAGTCGGATGCCAGTGCTCGTCGAGCTCCGGCGTCGAGTCGATCATCCCCGTGTCGACGAGCACGAGACCATCCGGATGGTCGATCGTGTGGACGAGGCAGGGCCACGTCACGCCGTCCCACAGCACCTCGCCGCCGAGGTGGACCTCGATCATGTCCGTAGATTGTCAGGTCGCGAGGCGCGGACGTTTTCCTTTCCCGGGGGCGGATACGCCGGACTCGTGATCGGTGTCGGCCTCGCCCTCCTCGTCCTCGGAGTCGTCTTCCTTTTCATCGCCCCGTGGGTGGGGATCATCACCGGCGGTTTCGGGCTCCTCCTCGCCTTCCTCTGGATCGCCGGGTTGGGCAGCCAGCCGTCCCTCGCAAGCGAGAAGAGAGTGGGCAGCGACCGTCCGTGATTCCTGTTCTCCGGATGGACAACGATTTCGGCGACTTTGTAACAAGGCCGGTACGATGTAGGATCGATGGCAGTCAGGGCTTAGGGGAGCCTTGAAAGCCGCTGGTGATGCGCCCTCAGGGCCTGTGACTAGGAGATGCAAGACGCCGTGATCGAGGAAAGAACCGCACAGCTACAGCAGTGCATGTATCAATACTCGCGAGCGATCTATCGCTCGATCAAAGACATGATCGAGCCGTACGCCGACCGCGAGACCCAGCTCGAGGCGCGCCGCGGAGTCCTCGAGGCGTGCCAGCAGACGATGGAACGGCTCGCGAGCGACCCGCTCTATTTCGCGAAGCCCGACCGCGCGCTGTTCCAGGACATCCGCCGCTACTTCCCCATCACCGCGCAAGCGCAGGTGGCGTGGGCCGTCGAGAACGGCGTGAAGGCGGCAGTGACGTTCATCCAGGAGCAGATCGAGTCGGGGCTCCTCGACGGCGGCGTCGCCCGCTGCCGCGCGACGACGCGCAAGGGCAAGCCGTGCCAGCGCACGCCGCTCCCGGACCGCGACTACTGCCCGTCGCACCAGCACCTCGAGACCAAAGCCGCCGCCTAGCCGGCTTGGACGCGCAGCCGATGTCGCTGCGTGAGATCAGAGCCGAGCTGCGGAAGCTCCCGCGCGACCGGCGTCGCGATATCGTCGAAGCTATTCGCGCCGGACGCGCCGTGACGGATCCGCGCGATGCGCCGCTCGCGGCCGCGTGGGCCGAATACCTCGATCGGCGACGGTTCACCTGGGTCTGGCCTCGCTGGGTGATGCCGCGCGAGCGCCCGCGCGGGAGAAGTGCATGGCTATGGCTCCTGCACCTGGCGTCCATCCTCGGCGCGCTCGCGCTCACGTGTGGCTACCTCTGGGTGTGGCTCCCGGCGCCGTGGCGATACTTCGCCGCCGCCTGGATCGCCTACTGCGTCGTGACGACGCCACTGCAGATCGCGCGAATGCTGCGGTTGTACTGGAACGCTCCGAAGGCGGCCGCCGCGAACCGGGCGATCGGGAGCATCCACCGCACGTAAGGCTCCCGGATCGTCCCCAGCTTTTCCACAGTCGCGATCCACAGGCGCCCCCTAGTAGGGTGCCGAAGGGGATGTCTCACGATACGGACAAGCTGATTCGGCAGCTCTCGCTCGTCGCCTTCTTGATGGCGGAGCGCCGGGCGATCACCGCACGCGACGTGAAGTCGAACGTCGAGGGCTACTCGGAGATGTCGGACGAGGCGTTCGCGCGGCGCTTCTACTCCGACCGCGCGGAGCTGCTCTCGCTCGGCGTGCCGCTCCAGTCGCAGCGCGACGAGTTCACCGGCGAGGAGCTGTACACGCTCCGCTCCGAGCAGTACTTCCTCCCCAAGCTCGAGCTCGCCGACGAGGAGCTCGCTGCCCTCCAGACGGCCTTCTATCTCCTCGAGGGAAAGTTCGCGTACGCGGAGCCGCTGCGGCTCGCGCTGCAGAACCTCGCGCTCGGACGCCCCGGATTCGCGGAGGCGCCGACCGAGACGGCCGGCCGCGTCGAGGTGCTCGATCCCGACTACTCGCCGGAGACGCCTGGTCGCCTCGCGAAGCTCGAGAACGCGATCTCGAAGCAGCGCACGGTGAAGTTCGAGTACTGGTCGATCTCGAGCGACAAGACGAAGGAGCGCACGCTCAACCCGTACGCGCTCATCAACGACAACGGCCTTTGGTACGTCGTCGGTCTCGACCTCGACCGGAAGGACATCCGCACGTTCCGCGTCTCACGGATCCGCGGCGACATCAAGTTCGCGACGCGGCGCGAGCGCGACTTCCGCGCGCCGACCGACTTCGACGTCGAGCAGTACCGCGGCCGCCCGCCGTGGCAGATCGGCGACATCGCGGGCACCGCGCGGATCGAGGTTCGGGGCGACACGGCGTGGTGGGTTCGGCGCGCGTACGGCACGACGGGCACGCTCGAGGACGACGTCTTCGTCACCGACTACTCCTCCATCCCCCAGCTCGCCTCGTGGGTGCTTCGCCAGAACGGGCGCGCGGTGCCGCTCGAGCCGCACGAGCTCAAGCAGGCGGTCGGGGGCGCGCTTCGGCGCGTGCGCGAGGGCCACGAAGGAGCACCGCCGCAGCCGGCGCGGGAGAAGCCTGTGCGCAGCCTCGACGGCGTCGTCGAACGGCCCGCCGGACCGGTCGCACCGGAGCGTTTCGCAGTGCTCCAGTCGCTGCTCGCCTTCCTGCTCGCGGCCTGCGGCGAGGAGCGGACAGCGGAGATCTCCGTGAGCGATCTGATCGAGCGTTTCCCGTCGGTGCCGCCCGACGAGCTCGAGGAGCACCTCTCGCTACTCAACCTCGTCAACTTCGGCGGCGGTTGCTACACGGTCTATGCCGAGCTGCGGGGCAGCACCGTGTACGTCGACAAGGAGCTCTGGGGCGACACGTTCCGCGCCGCGCCGCGGCTGACGCCGCTCGAGGCGCGCGCGATCCGGCTCGCGCTCGAGTACGTCGGCCCGATGATCGCCGCCGAGGCGCACTCGCCGCTCGCGCGGGTCCGGAACAAGCTCGAGGAGACGTTCGGCCAGTTCGAGCTCGACCGCAGCCCCGAAGCGCTCGACGCCGATGTCGAGGAAGACCTCGTCGAGACGCTCGCGCGCGGCGTCCGCGAGAACCGGCTCGTCGAGATCGAGTACCAGAAGGAAGCGGACTCGGCGCCCTCGACGCGTGTTGTCGAGCCGTACTCCTTCGGACGCGAGCTGCCGAACTGGTACGTGCACACGTGGGACCAGACGAGCGGCGGCGAGCGTTCCTTCCGCCTCGACCGCATGCGCAGCGCCACGTTGACGGACGAGCATTTCGAGCCGCGCGACGGGTTTGAGCCCACGAAGCTGCGCAACGCTCGGACGGCGCAGATCCTCTACGCGAAGGACGTCGCCCGCTTCGCCGCAGAGCGCGGTGCACGCCGGCTGACGGATGGGACCGCCCTCGCCGAGCGCCCGTACGGTGACGACGAGTGGCTCGAGAGCGAGATCCTCGCCGGTCGCGGCGACGCGGTACTCGTGGAGCCCGCGGAGCTGCGAACACGCATCGCGGCGCGGGCGAAGGCGCTCGCAAAGGAGCTCGGCGTCGAGCGTCTCCGCGCGCCCGCCTAATCAGTCGGGGACAGAGCCTCGAGCAGCGCGCCGATCTCGTACCCGCGCTGCGCCGTGTGACGCATCGCGTGATCGCGGTCGACGGTGTAGCGATTCCGCCGCCCCTCGCGGGTCGCCTTCACGTAGCCGGCCGCGACGAGCTCGGAGACGATCCGCTGCGTCGACCGCTCGGTGATGCCGACCCGCTGCGCCACGTCACGCAGCCGGATGTCCGGGGTCGCGGCCAGGCAAAGCAGCACCTGTGCGTGATTCGTGAGGAACGTCCACGTCTTCGGCTCGTCGACTGACATGCGTCACTCGTATCGCGTATCTGTTTTCACGTAGGTCCTGTCGGGTATATCGTAGACGGTGAGCGCGGCGATGATCGACGAGGATGGGCTCTTCAGCCACGTGAACGACTCGATCCGCGGGCTGGCGGTTGAAGCCCCGGGCGAGGAGACGTGGCAGTTCATCTGCGAGTGCCCCGATCTCGGCTGTAACGCCCTCGTGACCCTCACGCTCGCCGAATTCGACGCCCGCCGCTCCGCTTCCCGACCGTCTCCGATTATCTGCCTGACCCATGTCCACTGATTCGCACACCCACGACGACGTTCACGGCGCATCGTCTACGGGCACGGGCCCCGTGATGGCCACCGAGACGCCCCAGCATCTCGCGATGCTCAGGATCCTCTACGGAGCCTGCATCACCGCTCTCCAGGCGTTCCGCGCCGCGGACAACCCCGTCGACGACCATCTCGTCAGCGACCTCGAGACGATGGTCGAGCGGACGAAAGGCGAGATCGAGCGTCTCACCGCGGATCTCGCCGAGAACGAGTCCTAGCCGGCGGCCGGGAGCGTCAGGACGAAGGTCGCTCCCTCGCCCGGGAGCGAGCTGACCTCGAGCGTGCCGCCGTGCGCCTCGGCGATCGAGCGCGCGATGAAGAGGCCGAGGCCGGTGCCCGGCTTCGAGCTCCCCGGGATGTCGACCCGGCCGAACTTCTCGAAGATGCGCGCGTGCTGCTCGCGCGGAATCCCCGGCCCTGCGTCGCGAACCGAGATGCGGACGCCACCGTCAGCGACGAACGCGCGCACGTCCACCTGGCCGCCGTCGGGGGAGTACTTGACCGCGTTGTCGATGAGGTTGCCGAGCACCTGCCGGAGCCGAGCCCGATCGCCCCGGATCGTCGGCAACGTCCCGGGCACGGACGCGACGACCTTGACGTCCTGCTGCGTGAGCATCGCCGCCTCGACGGCGTCGCCCACAAGCCCGGCGAGGTCGATGTCCTCGAAGCGGTAGCTGAACGTCCCGGCCTCGAGGCGTGACGTGTCGAGAACGTCGGCAACGAGCTCGGCGAGCCGGGTCGTCTCGTCGGCGATGAGCGCGAGGAACGACTCCCGCTGCTCGGCGCTGAGGAGCCGCCACCGTTCCTGCAGCGTGCGCGACGCGCCGATCACGGCGGCCATCGGGCTGCGCAGCTCGTGGGAGACGAGCGACACGAAGTCGGCGCGGAGTGCGGAGAGGCGCGCAAGCTCCTCGACGCGGCGCCGCTCCGCCTCGTACGCGCGGATGTTCTGGACGGCCGTCGCCACGAGACGCCCGAGCAGGGCGACGAGCTCGACCTCGTCGTTGCTGAACGCATCGGCCGCGGCGCGCGAGACGCTGAGCATCCCGATCGTCCGGGCCCCGAGCATGAGCGGAGCGACGACCTCGCTGCGCAGACCGAGCTCGACAAGCAGGTCGTCTCCCTCGTAGCCGCGCTCCTCGAGGTTGCGCCGGAGGACGATCTCGGCTTCGACGACCTTTTCAAGCACCGAGCCCGCGAGCGGGCCGGAGCTGCCCGGCGGGAAGATCGTGTCCGCGCCCCTACCTGCCGTCGCCATCGTCGTCACCGTGTCCCCCTCGACGAGCACGATCGCCGCCCGCTCAAACGGGACGAGGCCGCGCAGCTCGCGGATGAAGGCGCCGAACGCCGCGTCGAGCTCGAGCGACGACGCGAGCGCTCGCGCCGCGCGATTCGCCGACTCGAGGACGTCGGCGCGCTGCGCCAGCTCGTCGCGCAGCCGCTCGGCCTCGGCCGCGCGTTCCCCGCTGATGGAGGTCTCCTCCTCGAGGTGCCGGACGAGCCAGCCGAAGATCAGGCCCGTGAAGAACATCACGCCGGACGGGAAGGTGACGCGGTCGAGGAGAAACCCCGGCGGCCCGAACTCGTGCCCGCGATACCACTCGTTGAACGCGATGTACGGGATGAGCGCGAGCGGGACGGCGATGCCGCCTCGTAGTCCGTAGCGGAGCGCGCCTTCGGCGACGATGAGAATGAGCGCCCATCGCGTCTGGTTCCCGTAGTCGTACGTGAAGATCGTCGAGTAGGCAGAGACGATCGCGGTGTCGAACACGAGCGCGGCGAGGCCGAACCCGGGCGGCACGTTTCCGCCCTCGCGCTGCGCGATCCAGAAGAACGTGGCGGCACCGATCGCAAAGACGGCCGTGACGATCCACCCCGCCTGCTCGTAGCCCAGCGGGTACGTCTTTGTGAAGACGCCGACCTCGAGGAGCGCGAAGGCGACTGCGGCGAGCCGGATCCATGCGAACCACGTCTCGAGGTCGCTTAGTCCCGCTCTGGGCCTATGCATCGTTCGCTCCCGCGATCCGCGCATTGCGTTGCAGGAGCCGCCCGTCGTTGCGGGGGACGTAGAGGCGGGCGTACTGGCGTCGCAGCTCGTCAGGGTCCGCGCTCAGCCAGTCGGCGAGCGAGACGTGCGGCTCGGCGCCGGGCGGCAGCGACTCGCCGGCGCGCCGCTTCTCGACGCCGCGGTTCCATGGGCAGACGTCTTGGCAGATGTCGCAACCGTAGACCTGCGCGCCGAAATGGCGGCGGTACTCCTCCGGCGCCTCGTGGGCGGACTGCGTCCAGTAGGAGAGGCACCGCGTCGCGTCGAGCACTCCCGGCTCGTCGAGCGCACCGGTCGGGCACGCGTCGATGCAGAGACGGCACTCGCCGCAGTCGGCCCCCTTCCCAGCAACAGAGAGCGGCGGCGTAGGCTCGAGCTCCATGTCGCTGATGAGCGTCCCGAGCACGACCCACGATCCGTGGCGGCGCGTGATGAGGAGCGTGTTCTTGCCGTAGAAGCCGACGCCGCTGCGCGCTGCGGCCTCGCGGTCGACGTGCTGGTTCGCGTCGACGAGGACGCGATACGAGCCGCCGATGCGCCTCCCGAGCTCGTCGAGCTTCTCCCGGAGCCCGGCGTACGCGTCGAACCACGTGTACCGCGGCAGGCGGCCGTGGCCGGGCGGCCGCTCGGGCTCGGGAAGCCAGTAGCAGAGCGCGGCCGAGACGACGGTGCGCGCTCCCGGCAGGAGCGTCTCCGGGTGGCACGACTCCTCCGGCCGCGACATCGTGAAGCGCATGTCGGCAAAGAGGCCGCGGGCGCGGCGCTCGCGGATGTGGCGCTCGGTCTCGGTGTACGGCTCGGCGCGCGCCGCGCCGATCGCGTCGAGCCCGAGCTCCGCGCCGAGCGCCTGAAGTTCCGCGGCGTTCACGCGGATAGTCTGCCGCGGTGCGCGCAGTGCGGATCCATGAAGACGGCGGCCCCGAGGTTCTCGTCCTCGAAGAGGTGCCCGATCCGGTCCCCCGGCCCGGAGAAGTGCTCGTCCGGCTCCACGCGTCCGCGCTGAACCACCTCGACGTCTGGATCCGCAAAGGCCTGCCGTCCGTCCCGAAACCGCGCATTCTCGGCGCCGACGGCGCCGGCGTTCGGGTCGACACCGGCGAGCGCGTCGTCATCAACCCTGGGATCGAGCACGGGAGCGCGATTCACGTCATCGGCGAGCACGGCGATGGAACGAACGCCGAGCTCATCGCGGTTCCCGAGAGCAACGTCCACCCCATCCCCGGCGACCTGAGCTTCGAGGAGGCGGCCGCGTTCCCGCTCGTCTTCGAGACCGCGTACCGGATGCTCGTCACGCGCGCGCGGCTGCAGGAGGGCGAGTGGGTGTTCGCGTGGGGCATCGGCAGCGGCGTCTCGACAGCGGTGCTCGCGATCGCGAAGGCTCTCGGGGCGCGCGTCATCGTCACGTCTTCCTCCGATGCCAAGCTCGCTCGGGCGCGCGAGCTCGGCGCCGACCTCGCCGTCAACCACGCGACCGAGGACGTGGGCGAGGCCGTAAAGGAGGCGACCGGCGGCCACGGCATCGACGTCCTCGTCGAGCACGTCGGCGAGGCGACGTGGAAGCAGTCGCTCAACCTCGCGGCACGCGAGGGCCGGATCACGGTGTGCGGTGCGACAACAGGCCCGAACCCGCCCGCGCAGCTCCACCGGATCTGGTGGAAGCAGCTCTCGATCCTCGGCTCGACGATGGGCACGGGCGCCGACTTCGCCGCGGCGTACGACCTCGTCGCAAGCGGCCGCGCGCGCCCGGTCGTCGACCAGGTGTTCCCGCTCGAGGAGATTCGCGCCGCGCACGAGCGGCTCGAAGCCGGCGAGCAGCTCGGCAAGATCGTGCTCTCGATCTAGACAACGCCCGTATGACGTGCAAGGGTGGCGCATGTCCCGGAGAGCGACCCTCACTGTCTTTGCCGCCGCCGTTGTCGGCGCGTGGATTCTCTGCTGGTGGGTCTATCACGCGAACGGAGGCGGTTCATACGGCTGGTTCTACGTCGTCGTTCCGATCGCAGTGGGCCTCCTCACGATCGGGTCCGCGGGGGCAATCGTCAGCGCTTGGCGCAGGAACGGCGGAACGCTCCTCGCCGGGCTGCTCTCTGGCATCACCGTCGCAGGGACGCTCCTCCTCGCACTCGCTCTCTACGCCCGCGGAGCCTAGGTCTAGGCTCCCTCCATGCGCGGCCTCATGTGTCTCGTTCGCGGAGGTCACCGCTGGCGGACGGCCACCGACGCCGCGGGCCCGACGACGACGTGCGCGCGCTGCGGCGCGCTACGCCACGTGCGGATGGAGGCGGCCGGCCACGGCGAGTTCAAGGCGCACATGAACCTCGCGTACAAGTGGGACGCACTCCCGACGCACGGCGCCGAGGAGATCGACGCGGACTGACGGCGCGGCCCTTCCAGAATCGCGTCACTCCGCTCGGCGAGATCGTTGCGACGCCTGAGCGCGGGCTCGTCTACGGCAACCGGGGCCGACTCCACGATGCGGACGGGCGGATCCGGCGCGACTGGCAGCTGAAGCGCTGGATCTCGTGCCGGCTCGAGTTCCGCGGCCGCCGCCGCCCCGGCGGGCCGATGGCGCCGGACCGCTACACGGGCCTGTTCTTCCTCGACGAGGCGACCGCGTTCGCGGCAGGGCACCGTCCGTGCGCCGAGTGCCGGCGCGAGGACTACGTCCGCTTCATGGAGCTCGTCGGCGAGAAGCGCGCGGGCGACGTCGACGAGCGCCTCCACGCCGAGCGCCTCGGGGCGAGACCCGTGCGCGAGATCGGCGAGTTGCCGGACGGCGCGTTCGTCCTACGGGACGGCGAAGCGTGGCTCGCGTTCGGCGGCGACCTGCTCCGCTGGACGCCGGGTGGTTACGCCGAGCGACGAGCCGCGGTCGGCCGCGCGCCCTTGCTCACCCCGGAATCGGTGTTGCCGGCGCTCGCGGCGGGCTGGAGCGGCGTCGTCCCGTTCCTCCACCCATCGACTAGCCGAAGCCGAGGATGAACTTCGCGTCGTCGGACATCCGGTCCGGCGTCCACGGCGGGTCGAAGGTCAACTCGAGCTCGACGTCCTCGATCCCCTCGACCTGGCGCGCGGCACCGGCCATGTCCTCGGCGATGAGCGGACCGGCGGGGCAGCCCATCGACGTGAGGCTGTAGAGGATCTTCGCCTTCGAGTCCACCACCTCGACCTCGTAGACGAGCCCGAGGTCAACGACGTCCATCCCGAGCTCGGGATCCTCGACGGTGCGGAGAACCTCGAGCACCTCTTCCTTCGTGGCCATGGAGTCAGTCTAGGGTTGGGCCGTGCTCCTCGGCGCCAGCACCGCGTGGATCGACGCATTCATCCTCGTCTCGATCATCGTCCCGATTGGCGGGTTCATCGTCTTCGCGATCTGGTTCCTGCGGCAGAAGGGCGACTGAGCGGCCCCACGCGTCCGTGGGCGACACTTGCTGGATGCAGGTTCCAGAGACGCGCTATGCCCGAAGCGGCGATGTCAACATCGCGTATCAGGTCATTGGCGACGGGCCGGTCGATTTGTTGTGGATCCCCGGGTTCGCGCAGCACGTCGAGCTCGCGTGGGAAGAGCCGTACCGTCGTGCGTGGATGGAGGCGCTCGCCTCCGAGTACCGGCTGATCGTCTTCGACAAGCGCGGCACGGGTCTCTCGGACCACGTGGTCGGTGCGCCGCCCGTCGAGGTGCGGATGGACGATCTCCGCGTCGTGATGGATGCGGCGGGGTCGGAGCGTGCCGCGATCATGACCGCCGGCGACTCGTCCGACCTCGCGCTCGTCTTCGCTGCGACGTATCCGGAACGGGTCCATTGCGTCGTCGTCTGGCACGGCCAGTTTCGCGGCACGTGGGCTCCGGACTACCCCTGGTCACCACCGCGCGAGGTGGCGCTTCGCCGCATCGAGGAGACCGAGCAGGGATGGCCCGGCTCGCTCAAGCAAGCCGTCGAGGCCGGCACGCCGAGCCTCACGCCGATCGAGCGCGAGTCGTTCGCTCGCGTGATTCGGCTCAGCGTCAGCCCCGGCGCGGCCGCCGCGTACCAGAGGATGGCGCTCGAGGTCGATGTCCGCGGGATCCTCCCCTCCGTCCGCGTTCCGGTACTCGTGATGGCTAAAGCACACGGAGCGGGCGAGGAAGCCGGGCGCTGGGTCGCATCCCGCCTCCCCGCAGGCGAGTTCGTCGCCATCGACCGGCCCGACCAGATCCCGGTCGTCGGCGACACGGCTCCGCTCTTCGCCGAGCTACGGCGCTTCGTCGCCCGCGCGGTCGAGCGCGGTGGAACGGAGGCCGACCGCGTCCTCGCGACGGTGCTCTTCACCGACATCGTCGGGTCAACCGCGCGCGCCGCTGCTGCGGGGGACAGCGCCTGGCGCGCGCTGCTCGAGCGCCACCACTCTGTGGTCCGCGAACAGCTGATCCGATTCGGTGGCACGGAGCACGACACGGCGGGCGACGGCTTCTTCGCGTCGTTCGACGGTCCGGCGCGCGCGATCCGGTGCGCGTGCGCGGTCCGAGACGCAGTCGGGTCCCTCGATCTCGAGCTGCGAGCGGGACTGCACACCGGGGAATGCGAGCTGCTTGACGGAAAGGTCTCGGGGATCGCCGTCGCGACGGGCGCCCGCGTGTCTGCACACGCCGGCCCCGCCGAGGTCTTCGTATCGCAGACCGTTCGTGATCTCGTCGCCGCGTCGGGCATCACGTTCGACGACCGCGGCGTTCACGAGCTGAAGGGCATCCCCGGCGAGTGGCGTCTGTACGCAGTCGCCGGCATCTGACACCGGCCGACTAGACCCTTCGCCTTGCTACCAGCACGCCTGTCGCAGCGGCGACAAGGGCTCCGGCGACGGCGCCCACGATGCTGTTGGCCATGTCCGCAAGGGTGTCCCAGTACGCCGAGTGGTGGAAGCGGTCGGAGTAGAGCAGCGGGTACTCGAACAGCTCGAGAATGAGCTCGGCTGTGCACACGAGGCTGATGGCGAGGATGAGCGCCAGCCATCTAGGCATGCGCACCCGCCGCGAGCGCGCTACGGCATACAACGTCGCCGCAGCGATCGCACCGACGACGAAGTGCTGAGGGCCGCCGAGCCAGTTCGGGCCGGCCGACGCGACCACTAGTAACCCAGCAAGCGAACTTCCTCGCGACGTTCGCGCGCGAAGAAGTGGATCCCGTCGACGAAACGCACCCAGTTGCAGCGCGTGCACATGACGAGCGAGTGCGTGCGTGCGCTGTCGGCGAGGAAGCGGACGCCGCGCAGCAGGTCGCCGTTCGAGACGCCCGTCGCCGCGACGATGACCTCGCCCGGCGCGAGATCCTCGGTGCGGAAGACACGCTCGTAGTCCTCGATTCCCGCCTCCCGCAGCTCGTCGATCTCGCGCCGCGATGTCGGCCAGAACTGCGCCTGCAGCTCGCCGCCGAGGCAGCGGAGCGCGGCGGCCGACAAGACAGCCTGGCGCGTGCCGCCGATCCCGATCGCGAGGTGGTCGTTCGTGCCGCGGATCGAGGCGGAGATCGCCGCAGTGACATCGCCGTCCTGGATGAGCTTGATCCGCGCGGTCGATCTGCGGATCTCCTCGATGAGATCGTGGTGACGCGGCCGGTCGAGGATGATCGTCGTGACGTCGTTCACGCGCCGGCCGTACGCCTCCGCGATGGCCTCGAGGTTCTCGCCAATCGGGCGGAGCAGATCGATCGCACCGCGCGCGCTCGCTCCCACGGCCATCTTCCGCATGTAGATGTCGGGCAGCGTCGTGAACTTGCCGGGCTCGCCGACCGCGATCATCGACATCGCACCGTTGCCGCCGCGCGCGACCACGCCGTGACCCTCGAGCGGGTCGAGCGCGAGATCGACGTCCTTCCCCCCGCTCCCGACGACCGCGCCGGGAGCCAGCCCGCCGGCGTCCTCGAGCGTTCCGAATACGACGCGGCCGTTGATCGGGAGGAAGTCGAGCGTCGTCCGCATCGCCTGCGCCGCGGCCTCCTCTGCGGCGTGCTCGTCGGCGCGCCCGAGCCAGCGCGCGGAAACGAGCGCCGAGTGCTCGGTCGCGCGGAGATACGCCTGGCACTGGCACGGCTGCGACTGGGCGTCGACCTGTGCCTCGTCGTCGCTCATGTCCCGCTCCGGCGCCGCCAAGGTCGGCGCCTCCGCTCTTTGATGAGCTCCGTCGAGCCTACGCTCAT
>JAWVDC010000165.1:0-9216 GCA_033857715.1 Gaiellaceae bacterium
CATCCCGACGTGTTCAACATCCTCCTGCAGATCCTCGAGGAGGGGAAGCTGACGGACTCCCAGGGTCGCCGCGTCGACTTCCGGAACACGATCGTGATCATGACCTCGAACCTCGGGGCAGCCCAGATCTCGAAGAACCAGGGCTTCGGCTTCACCATGGGCGATGAGCAGGGCCTCTCGTACGACGAGATGAAGGGCCGCGTGATGGCCGAGCTGAAGAAGGTCTTCCGCCCCGAGCTGATCAACCGCATCGACGAGATCATCGTCTTCCACAAGCTCTCGAAAGAGGAGATCCTCTCCATCGTCGATCTCCAGCTCCGCCGACTGCGCGAGCAGATGGCGGTGCACGAGGTCACGATCGAGCTCACCGACGAGGCGAAGGAGCTACTCGTCGACAAGGGCTACGACCCGGCCATGGGCGCCCGGCCGCTGCGCCGCGCGATCCAGCGCGAGATCGAGGATCCGCTCGCCGACTTCGTTCTCGGCCGCGAGCTCGAGCCCGGCTCCACGATCCTCGTCACCCGCAAGGTGAACGAGGACGGCGAGCCGAGCAACGAGGTCGACATCACCTTCATCCCGGGCGAGGTCACGCCCGAGAAGGTGACCGTCCCGCCCGTGGAGCCCGAGGCGTCTGCCGCCGACTCCGACGACGAGCCGGCCGAAGAGGAGTAACAGGAGAGGGCGGCCCGTGAGCCGCCCTCTCCGTTCTCGGCGAGTGCCGTCTTACGCGCCGATGACTGCGGCCTTCGGCTCGATCGGCGACTTCTTCCGCCAAGCGGCGAAGACCGACTGCGCCTCGAGTGCGCCGCCCAGGGCGAGGATCATGAAGCCGACGCCCGAGAGCAGGAGCGCGATCCCGACCACGATCCCGAAGTTCGCCATCTGCTCAGCCATGTAGGACGTGTTGAGCGCGGTGGTCAGCGCGGTCTCGGTCACCCAGATGTCGCGGGCGTGGCTCGTGACCGGCTGCTTCGTGACCGGATCGATCTGCGCGTACTTCGGATCGCTCGTTGCGCCGTCCGCGTTCAGTGCCGATGCGGGCGCGTCCGGAAGGGCGACGTAGCGGCCCATGTCGGCGTACCGAACACCCTGCGTCGCTTCGAGCGTGTGGACCTGCATGTACTGCGCGAAGCAGCGGGCACGGTCACCGTTCGTGACGGCCATGCCTGCCACGGTGCACGTCGGCAGGACGTATGTCTTGGCCCACGGCTGCCCCTTGACCTCGGCCGCAATGCCGGCCGGGCTCATGTCGGGCGAGCCGACGATCTGCTGGCTCTTCAGCTCGCTGCCAACGGTGTTCTTTCCGTTGACTCCGAGCACGATTGCGGCGACACCGAAGGCGATGAGGACAACGCCTGCGACGACTCCACCGATCTCGAGGAACTTCTTCATGACGCTCATCTCCTTGACGTTGGCGTAACTGCCATGTCCCCATGCTGGCTCCGGTCGCAGGCACCGGCAGCAGCGCCCGCCCCGAATCTCGTTGCGGTTTTTCCACACTGGCGGCACACGAGCGTCCGGACGCGACCGTACGCTTGTTCCCATGGCCAAGGCGAAGCCCACAGTCCAGTTCGCGTGCACGGAGTGCGGCTACTCGGCCGGCCGGTGGTTCGGGAAGTGCCCCGGCTGTAACGCCTTCGGCACGCTCGTCGAGGAGGTCGTCGGGCAGGTATCCGGTGCTTCGGTTCCGCCGAAACCGCTGCTGCGGCTCGTCGACGTGCAGGTCGAGGAGGCCGCGCGGATCTCCACCGGCGTTCCCGAGCTCGACCGCGTGCTCGGAGGGGGCCTCGTGCCGGCGTCGCTCGTTCTGCTCGGCGGCGAGCCGGGCGTCGGCAAGTCGACGCTCCTCCTGAGCGCGCTTGCGGCGATTTCCATCGATCGCCGTGCGCTGCTCGTCACAGGCGAGGAGTCGGTCGCTCAGGTGAAGCTGCGCGCCGAGCGCCTCGGGGGCGCCGGTCGCGTCGAGATCCTCGCCGAGACCGAGCTCGAGACGGTGTGCGAGACGCTGCGGGCCGAGCGTCCCGACGTTTGCGTGATCGATTCCATCCAGACGCTCCATGCGACCGATCTCGGCTCAGCCCCCGGCTCGGTGGCGCAGGTGCGCGAGTCGGCATCCCGGCTCCTTCGCGTGGCGAAGGAGTACGGCGTCGCGATCATCCTCGTCGGCCATGTGACGAAGGACGGAACGGTCGCCGGGCCGCGCGTGCTCGAGCACCTCGTCGACTGCGTCCTCCAGTTCGAGGGCGACCGGTATCACGCGCATCGCATCCTGCGCGCGGTGAAGAACCGCTTCGGCTCGACGAACGAACTCGGAGTATTCGAGATGACGGGCGCCGGCTTGTCGGGCGTTCCCGATCCGTCGGAGGTCTTCGGCAAGACGGTCGCCGGCGAGCCCGGCGCCGCAGTCGCGTGCGCCCTCGAGGGGACGCGGCCGATCCTCCTCGAGATCCAGGCACTCGTCGCGCAGAGCGAGCTCGCGATGCCGCGGCGCGTCGCCACCGGTGTCGACCCGAAGCGCCTCGCGATGATCGTCGCCGTCCTCGCGCGTCACGCGGGCGTCGCGCTCGGACAGGCCGACGTCTTCGTCAACGTCGCCGGCGGCGTTCGCATCGACGAGCCCGGCGCCGACCTGGCGATCGCGCTTGCGATCGCCTCCGCCGCGCGGCGCATTCCGATGAAAGAGGGCCATGCCGCCTTCGGCGAGATTGGCCTAACCGGCCGGCTCCGCACCGCCGCTCAGGCCGAGCGCCGCCTCGAGGAGTGCAAGAAGCTCGGCCTCACCGCCGTCGTCGCGCCGACCGGGACGCCGAGCGGCACGAAAATCAGGGTCGAAGCCGCCGAAACGCTCCGTGCAGCGGTCAAAGCCGGGCTCGAACCCGCCGGATCCCGCTCAGACAACGCAGATTTGGCTTAGATAGGCCGTTTCTGCTAGTCTGTTCCTTCTGGCCGGCGCTCAGAGCGTGCCGGCTTTCTTGGCGGAAGAGCTCATTTTCAGTATGGGAGGTCGGGCTTGTATCAGGTCGGCGACAAGGTGGTCTATCCCCACCATGGTGCGGGGACGGTCGTCAAGAAGGAAAAGCGCGAGGTTCTCGGCGAACAGCGCGAGTACTTGACGATCCAGATTCTCCACAACGACATGACCGTTCAGGTCCCGTCTGAGAACTGCGACAAGGTTGGTCTGCGGCGCGTCATCGTCGGTGACAAGGAGATCGCGCCGGTGCTGAAGGCGCTCACGGGCGTCTCCACCGAGATGCCGAAGAACTGGAACCGGCGCTTCAAGCACAACCGCGACAAGATGAAGACGGGCGACATCCTCGAGCTCGCGGAAGTCGTGCGCAACCTCGCGCTCCGCGACCGCGAGAAGGGCCTGTCCACGGGCGAGAAGCAGATGTTCGTGAAGGCGAAGAAGATCCTCGCCTCCGAGCTCATGTACGCCAAGGACCTGGACGAGGAGGCGTGCGCCGAGTGGCTCGAAGAGGTTCTCGCGTCCGACGGCCCGCCGCCGAAGAAGAAGGCGGCGCCGAAGAAGAAGGCCGCCGCAGCCGCGGCTTAGGCTCGGCCTCTCGAATGTCGGTCTGGGCGATCCTCGTCGCCGCCGGGCGGGGGGAGCGTCTCGGCCTGGACCGGCCCAAGGCGTTCGCGAATCTCGGTGACGAGCCGCTCCTCGCAGAGTCCCTCCGCCGCCTCGATGCCTGCGCCTGGGTAGACGCGATCGTCGTCGTCGCGCCGCCGGGCTGGGAGGAGCCGGCGATCCTCCTCGCCGAGGAGGAAGGCTGCGGCAAGGTGCGCGCGTGCGTCCCCGGCGGCGAGGAGCGAAGCGATTCCGTGCGCGCAGGTCTCGGCGAGGTGCCCGAGGACGCGGTCGTCGTGCTCGTGCACGATGCCGCGCGGCCGCTCCTCACCGACGACGTCGTCGAGCGCGTCATCGCACCGTTGTCCGAGGGCTGGGATGGCGCGGTCCCGGGTCTGCCCGTCGGTGACACGCTCAAGCGCGTCGGCTCCGACGGCGGAGTCGAGGAGACGGTCTCGCGCGATGGTCTCTGGGCCGTCCAGACGCCGCAAGCCTTCGCAGCCGACTCGATCCGCCGCGCCCTTGGTGACGCGTTGTCACAAGCGACCGACTGCGCCGGCCACGTGGAGGCGGCGGGAGGACGCGTGAAGGTCGTCGAAGGCGATCCGCGCCTGCTCAAGGTGACGACGGCGGCCGATCTCGACAGGATTGCGGCATGGCTGTGACGACAGTCGTGTTCGACGTGGGGGAGACGCTCGTGGACGAGGCGACGACGTACGCGCGCTGGGACGAGGAGGGCGTTACGCCGCCGGTCCCGTTCGAGGAGCGAGACCTGCACGGCGACGTGCTCGACTGTCTCGCGACTCTGCGCGAGCGCGGGCTGCGCGTGGGCGCGGCGGGGAACATGCGCGCGTGGCATGAGGACTTCCTCCGTCCCCACGTCGATTTCACCGGCTCGTCCGAGCGCTGGGATGTGTGGAAGCCGGACGCAGGCTTCTTCGCGCACGTTGTCGAAATGGCGGGGGTGCCCGCGGACGAGATCGCCTACGTCGGCGACCGCGTCGACAACGACGTCGTCCCGGCCCTCGCCGCGGGGATGACCGCGGTGCGCATCCGGCGGGGTCCGCATGCGCACACCGACACGCCGCCCGGCGTCCCCGAGATCGCGTCTCTCGCCGAGCTTCCGCAGGTGCTCGATGCCTGAGTTCCGCGTCGGCACCGGCTTCGACGCCCACGCCTTCGAGGCCGGCGCGCCGCTCGTCCTGGGGGGCGTGCGGATCGACCATCCGCGGGGCCTCGCGGGACATTCCGACGGCGACGTGCTCGCGCATGCCCTGACCGACGCCGTCCTCGGCGCGGCGGGGCTCGAGGACATCGGTGCGTACTTCTCCTCCGACGACCCAGAGCTCGCCGGCGCCGACTCAGTCGGCCTGCTCGCGCGCGCATGGGAGCGGGTCCGCGCGGACGGATGGGAGCTCGCGAACGCGGACGTCGTGCTCATCGGGGAGGAGCCGCGACTCGCGCCGCACCGCGCCGAGATGCGAGAGCGCCTCGCCGGCACGCTCGGCGTCGCGCCGGAGCTCGTCGCCGTGCGCGCCACGACGACCGACGGGCTCGGGTTCACCGGCCGCCGCGAAGGGCTCGCCGCTCAGGCGGTCGCCCTGCTCCGGCGATGAAGCTTGCGCTCGTAACCCATCTCGAGCGACCGCGCCTGCGCGGAACCATGGACGACGCCTTCCCGGAGTTCATGTCGCACGACAACGTCGTGCAGGCCTTCTGGCCGAAGCTCTACGACGTCTATCCCGACTTCCAGCTCTGGGTCGTCGACCGCGAGGCGCAGCCACGCCGGGCGATCGGGTACGCGTGCAGCGTGCCGGTGGCGTGGGACGGGGACGCGCCGTCGGCGCGCGGTCTCAACTGGGCGCTGACCGACGGCGTCGAAGGCTCCCCGAACGCGCTCTGCGCCGTCGTCGCGGGGGTCGCTCCCGAGTACCGCGGGCTCGGGATCGCGGAGGCGATTCTCCGCCGGCTCGGATCGATCGCCGCCGGACACGGGCTCGAGGTTCTCGTTGCGCCCGTGCGTCCGACCTGGAAGGAGCGCTACCCGCTCATCCCGATCCAGCGGTACGCCGCGTGGCGGCGCGGCGACGGCCTCCCGTACGACCCATGGCTGCGCGCCCACGAACGGCTCGGGGGAGAGATGCTTGCGAGCGCGCCGCGCTCGATGACCGTCGCGGGCACCCGCGCCGAGTGGGAGGAGTGGACCGGCATGAAGTTCCCCGACGACGGCGATTACGTCGTACCCGGCGCCCTCGTCCCCGTCCACTTCAAGAACGGGCGCGGCCTCTACGTCGAGCCGAATGTCTGGGTCCGTCACATGGTCTGAGCCGGAGCTCTAGCGACGCTTGCGCTGTTTCTCGAGGGCGCGGCGCATCTGACGGTTCTGCGCCTCCTCGGGTACCGCGCCCTGCTGCTCCTGCATCTCGAGTAGCGCGGCCCGCTCCTGCTTCGTGAGCTGCGACATCGCCTTCTGCGCGCGCATGGGATCGTGGAGATGCTTCTGGTGCGGCTCGAGCTTGCGGATTGCGCTTGCGAGCTCGGGGTTCTGCCGTTCGAGGGCCGCGCGGGAGCCCTTCTCGATCCACCGCTTGAACAGTGGCACCTTCATGAGCGGCATGAGCAGCGGCCGCACGAACCGGCCGTTCTGGATCCGGCCGAGCAGCCCGAACGCGACGAGCAGCGCCAGCAGCCCCAGCAGGATCCAGAGCGGGATGAGGAGCGTGACGAAGTCGGCGATCACGGCGCCGATGGTAGCGCGGCGACCCCGTCCTCCACCCGGACGAGCCCGTCGCGCTCGAGGGCGGCGACTGCTTCGCCGTCGTCGGGCTGCCCGCCGGCGAGGACGGTGCGAAGGGCCTCGGCGCGGCGCTGGCGGAACGAGCCCTCGTACGGCCCTTGCTTCCGCGCGGGCGCGAACCGCATCCCGCGCGACGGGCACTCCTCGGCCAGCGGGCACACGCCGCACCGGGGCACGCGCGCGAGGCACACGCCCTTGCCGAGATCCATAAGCGCCTGCGCGGCCGCCGAGGAGAACAGGTGGCCCGTCCGCTCCGACACGCGACGGACGTTGACGTCGACGGGAAGCACGTCCCTCCCGAACGCGAAACACGCGACGGCGTCGGCCGTATAGCGCCCCACACCGGGTAGCTCCGTCAGGTCGTCCGGCCAGCCGTGCCGCACAACCTCCTGCGCCGCTGCGTGGATCGCGAGCGCGCGGCGGTTGTAGCCGAGGCCCTGCCACTCGCGGATCACGTCCGCCGCCGGCGCGGCCGCGAGGGACTCGATCGTCGGCCAGCGCTCCATCCACCGCTCCCACCGCGGGAGGACGCGCTCGAGCTGCGTCTGCTGGGCCATGACCTCGCTGACGAGGATCGCGTACGGGTCCCGCGTGTGCCGCCACGGCAGGTCGCGGCCGTGCTCGTCGAACCAGGCAAGAAGGAGGCCTTCCACGCTTGGAAAGCGTACGGCGCAGGCATCATCGACAGATGCGTCGCCGCTTCCTCGTCGTCGCGGGCATCGTGATCCTCGCCGGCGGAGCGGCCGCGGCGTACCTCCTGACCAGGGATCGCTTCGGCGGGGACGTTCTCGGCTCCTCCAGCGGATACGTCAGTACCCAAACAGTGCGACCTCCGCGCGCGAGCGACGGGATCGTCTCGCCAATGTTCGGCGGCGTGCCCCAGCGGCTCCACGTCGGCGACGGCCATGTGCGGCCGCCGTTCCGGCTCGCCTGGACGGCGAACGGGACGTCACTCGTCGAGTTCCCGCCCGCGCTTGCCTTCCACTACCTCTACTACGCGACGCTCTCGGGCGACCTCATCGCCGTCTCGACGAAGACCGGCGATCGGCTGTGGACCGAGCACGTGGGCCACTGCGAAGCGGCGGGGCCGGCGGTGAGCACGTACCACCACGGAACCGTCTACGAGACCTTCCTCAATCACAAGCCGTGCAAGGCGGGATCGCAGGACCCGTCCGACGGGCTCCTCCTCGCGATCGCAGCAGGACGGCCACACACCGTTCGCTGGAAGCGCAACCTCGGCGCCTCCGAGACCTCGCCGCTCCTCCTCGGCTCGCGGCTCTACATCGGGACGGCGGCAGGTGACGTCTACTGCCTCCACGCGGACAACGGCAAGACGATCTGGCACTACCACGTCCCGGCGCCCGTCAAGAGTGCGATTGCGTACGACCGCGGCAAGGTGTTCTTCGGCGCGTACGACGGTCGTCTCTATGCGCTCGGCGCCGCCCAGGGCAAGCTCGTGTGGACGGCGTCCTCGTCCCGCGACTTCACGGGCGGCTCCGGCAGGTTCTACTCGACGCCCGCGGTCGCCTACGCCCGGGTGTACATCGGCTCGACCGACGGCAAGGTGTACGCGTTCGACGAGAGCACCGGAAAGCTCGTGTGGGCGCACGCGACGGGCGCCTACGTCTACGGCTCACCCGCGGTCGACGACGGCCGGGTCTACATCGGCTCGTACAACCACCGCTTCTATGCGCTCAACGCCGCCACGGGGGAGACCGTCTGGACGTTCACGGCCGACGGCCCGATCTCGGGTTCCGGGTCTCTCGTCGACGGCCTGGTCTATTTCGGAAGCCTCGGTCCTCCGGGCGGACGCCGCACGTACGCGCTCGACGCTCGCACGGGCCGGAAGGTCTGGTTCTGGCACGACGGCGGGTTCGGCCCGGTCGTGACGGACGGCGAGAAGCTCTACATGGTCGGTTGGGGGAAGGTCTACGCCTTCGTCCCGCACAAGCAACGCCGCTAGTCGCGCTTGCGCAAGAGCGCGGCGCCGGCCACCGCTCCGAGGCCGGCCGCGACGCCTGCGAAGCGGCGGTGCTTCGTGAACGTCGTCTGGAAGCTGTGCTCGTGGGCGCGGTCGTCGAACGGCCCATGCGCGCCGCGGTCCTCGTCCATGTCCATCGGCTCGAAGAGGTTGTCGTGGCCCGTGCGGTCGAGCGGCTTTCCGGTCAGCTGCGAGTCGTAGCCCGTCCGTGCGAGGTACCAGTCGAGGAAGCTCGGCGCGACCCACTCGCCGAGCACGTTGAGGACGGTCGGCAGGCCGACGAACACCTGGCGCCGCCGGTGGTGCGCCGCCCAGTAGATGGCGTCGGCGGCGATCTCGGGCTGATAGATCGGCGGGACCGGCTGCGTCTGGTTGCGGAGCTTTGTCCGTCCCCACGTGAACTGCGTCGTGTTGAAGGCGGCGAGGTGGACCATCGACACGTGGATGTCCCAGCCGTTGTGCTTGATCTCGGTGATGACCGACTCGGTGAAGTTCTTGCCCGCGGCCTTCGCCCCGCAGTACGGCGCCTGCAGCGGGATGCCGCGAAAGGCGAGGGCGGAGCCGACCTGGACGATCGTGCCGTGATTCCGCTTCACCATGCGGCTGAGAGCCGCACGGGTTCCCCACACCACGCCGTGGTACGTGACGTCGGTGGCGCGCCGGAACTCCTCGGGCTCGACGTCGAGGAACTCGCCGTACACCGTGACCATCGCGTTGTTGACCCAGATGTCGATCGGACCGAGCTCGACCTCGACCGTGGTCGCGGCGAGCTCGACCTGGTCGGGGTCGGCCACGTCGGTCGGGAGTACGAGCGCGCGCCCGCCGAGCTCCTCCACCTCGCGCGCCGCTGCCTCGAGACCGGCCTGA
>JAWVDC010000166.1:0-3764 GCA_033857715.1 Gaiellaceae bacterium
GCCGAGGGGCGCGAGCAGGTCGGGCCGCGTCGAGAAGCGGAACTTGTCGAGGTAGTAGCGCGACCGCTTGCCCGAGCGAAGGAGAAAGTCGCCTTCGAGGTACGCGGCATCGACGAGCGCTTTGCGGAGCTCCTCGTCGTTCACTTCCCGCTCCGGCGCCGTACATGCCGGCGCCTCCGCTCCCTGATGAGCTCCGTCGAGCCTACGCTCATGGCCGCACCGCCGCGAGCACCTCGCGCGCGAGGGGAAGCAACCGCTCGGCCTCCGACGATCCCTCGACGTACGTCACGAAGGAGCCGTCGTCGAAGTAGACGTCGAGCTGGTCGCGCCGGCTCGCGACCCAGCGGTCGTATGCCGTGCCCGCCACTGCTCCGGCGCCGGCAAGGGCGGCGAGCGCGAACAGACCGCGCCTCATCTCGGCTCCTCCACGATCGCGGCGAGGCAGCGCTTGAGGTCGTGGAAGAGGAGCCCGGCCGGCTGGCCCGGCGCGGTGACCGCGACGATCCCCGGCCCGCGCTGCGCGCCGATGACGAAGACGTCCCCGCCTTCGAGCGAGGCATGAACCTGTGTGGCCTCCCCCACGCCGCGGAACTCCCCCGCGTTTTCGAGCAGTGTCCGGCCCGCGCGCACCGCCGAAAACGCCCACCGGTCCGAGCCACCAACCGAGCCGAGGGGCTCGGCATCGTGGGCAAACAAGGCTGCCGCCTCCACCTGCGGCGAGGTGACGAGGAGATCCGCGAGAGCATGCGCAGGCGCCACGAGCGCGACGCTAGCAGGGTTGCCGACCTCTAACCGACCGAGCACGGGCCGCTGAAACGCGCTGTGCACGCACGCTGCGGCGTCCTCGGTCGCCCCGATAGCTCTGCTATCGGCGCTCCCTGCGTCCTCGCATCGCACGCACCCAGCACGCCCCATCGGCGCGTGGTCACTCGGCTAGAGGTCGTTCGGTGCAAACTCCGCTTGTGCAGACCGGGCTCCGCCAGCTCCCCAAGAAGTTCTTCGCCGACCGCGGCACCCATCTCGCCGCGATGGTCGCGTACTTCGCGCTGCTTTCCTTCGTCCCGCTGATCTTTCTCGCGCTCGCGCTCTTCGGCCTCACGCACCGAGCCGAGGCCGGCGACTTCTTCGTCAGCGAGCTGAAGCGGACGTTCCCCGCGACGTCGGTCGACAGCATCAGGAAACTCCTCCGCCACGTCCAGGAGAACGCGACCACGCTCGGGATCATCGGCGGCGTCGGCCTGCTCTGGTCGTCCGTGTCGCTCTTCAGCGCGCTCGAGTCGGCGCTCAACATCGTCTACGGGCTGCCCAACCGCCGCTTCCTCCACGGGAAGGGCCTAGCGGCCGCGCTGATGTCGAGCATGATCGTGACGCTCTTCGCGAGCCTCGTCGTCGGCTTCCTCGGCTTCGCCTTCCTTCGGGACAACTTTGCTTTCGCACGCAGCGCCGCTCTCGCGTACGGGATGTCGGTCGGCGCGTCGACCCTCGGCGTCCTGCTGTTTCTCCTCGCCGTGTACCGCTGGCTGCCGAACACGGTCGTAAGCCTGCGCGAGGCCCTTCCCGGCGCAGTCCTCGGCGCCGTTGCGCTCGAGCTGTCGTTCCAGGTTCTGCCGGTCTTCGTGCGCTACGCGGACGTCAACGTCACGCTGCGGGCGCTCGGCGGGCCGGCGATCCTCCTGCTGTGGCTCTACGTGATGGCGAACTTCGTCGTGTTCGGCGGCGAGGTCAACTGGTGGTGGCGGGAGCGGCTGCGAGCGCTCGAAGAAGAGACTGCGCAGCCCGAGCCCGGTGCGAGTTGAGCGCCTTCCAGCTGTCGCCGAGCTCCGCGACTGTGCGCTCCTCGCCCGCGGGGACGAAGACCGGGTCGTAGCCGAAGCCCTCGGCGCCGCTCGGCTCCGCGCCGATCCGCCCGTCTAGCGTCCCGGTGCCGCGGTACTCGGTTCCGTCGGGCGCGAGGAGGACGAGCTCTGACACGTAGCGGGCGCCGCGCTCGCCGGAGCCGCCGAGCTCGGCGAGGAGCTTCGCGATCGCCGGCGCGCCTTCGGGCGCGTACCGCGCCGACTCGACGCCGGGCCGTCCGCCGAGCGCCGCGACTTCGATGCCGGAGTCCTCGGCGAGCACCCAGCCGGCCGAGTGCGCGCGACCGAAGTCCGCCTTGATCCGCGCGTTCTCGTAGTACGTCGCGCCGGTCTCGGGCGGATAGTCGTCGCGGTCGAGGGGCTCGACCGCCCAGCCGGGTAGGAGCCGCTCGAGCTCGCGCGCCTTGTGCGCGTTACGCGAGCACAGGACCGCCTTCAATCCGTCCACTGCACCGCGAGGACGCCGTCGATCTCCGCCACCGCCGCGACGACCGCGGGGGCCGTCCCCTGGAGAATCTGGACATCGACCGAGATGGAACGCCGGTCTGCCTCCTGGGCGACATCGAGGGAGACGACGCGCGCGCCTTGCCGCTCGATGGCCTCGATCACCGGCACCGGGCTGCCGCCCGCGGGAACCTGGACGAGCAGCCGGTCGAGCGCCGGGCGGTAGCGGGTCATCACCTTGAACGCGGCGATGCGGAGCGGGCCGAGAGTGATGAGGGCTCCGAGCGTGGCGATCACCGCACCCGACCAGTAGCCGGCGCCCGCCGCCATGCCGATCGCGGCGACGAGCCACAGCGTCGCGGCCGTTGTGAGTCCCCGCACGGACAGCCCCTGCCGGATGATCGCTCCCGCGCCGAGGAAACCGATCCCGGTCACGATCTGCGCGGCGATGCGCGTCGGGTCGACCTTCCCGCCGAAGCCGGAGAACCCGTACGCGGAGACGAGCGTGAAGAGCGCCGCGCCGACGGATACGACGAGGTGCGTGCGGAGCCCGGCTTGCCGCTCGCGGAACTCGCGCTCGGCACCAATCGCCGCGCCGAGCACCGCGGCGACGCCGAGCCGGAGCAGGACGTGCGCCCAGCCGATGTCGTGGACTACTGCGAGGACGCTAAGGGAGCGCACGTCCGACCGCTTCGGCCTGGAGCGCGGCGATCTCGCCGATCCCCGCGGTCGCGAGCCCGAGGAGCTCGTCGAGCGTCTCGCGCGCGAACGGATCGCGCTCGGCGGTCGCCTGCACCTCGACGAGACGGCCATCTCCGGTCATGACGACGTTCATGTCCGTGTCGGCGCTCGAGTCCTCGGAGTAGTCGAGGTCGAGGAGCGGCACACCGTCGACGACGCCCACCGAGACGGCGGCGACCGAGTCGCGGAACGCCTTCGAAAGACCGAAGCGGTCGAGCGCTCGCCGCGCCGCGACGTACGCGCCGCAGATCGCCGCGCACCGCGTGCCGCCGTCGGCCTGGAGGACGTCGCAGTCGAGCCACAGCGTCCGCTCGCCGAGGGCCTCGAAGTCGGCAACGGCACGGATCGCGCGGCCGATCAACCGTTGGATCTCGACCGTGCGGCCCTGCTGCTTCCCGCGCGAGGCCTCCCGCTGCACGCGCTCGCCTGTCGACGCTGGCAGAAGCGAGTACTCCGCGGTGATCCACCCCTTGCCCTGGCCACGGAGCCACCGGGGGATGTCCTCCTCGACCATGGCCGTGCAGAGCACCTTTGTCCGCCCCGCCGAGATCACGACCGAGCCGTGCGGGTTCTCGAGGTAGTCCACCTCGAATGAGATCGGGCGCAGATCGTCGGGCTTGCGGCCGTCGTTCCGGCTCATGCAGTTGCTCCTTCCGTCGACGCCGAAGGCGTCGCGATCTCCGGCCGGGCGTCGCCGGCTTTGCCGGCGATGCTTCCAGCCAA
>JAWVDC010000167.1:0-4674 GCA_033857715.1 Gaiellaceae bacterium
GATCCCCTTCCCTCCCCGCCAGAGGAACGCGCACAGGCAGACGACGGCGACGAAGAGCGCCGCGAAGCTGGACTGCGAGAAAGAGACGAAGAGCCCGAGCCACGCGACGATCGCGAACGCGATGGCGGCCAGGCTCGCGCGCAGCGACCTGCCGCGCACGATGAGGACAGCCGTCGGCAGGAGCGCGACGACGAGGAAGCGCCCGTAGATCGACGGGTCGTAGAAGACCGAGTTGACGCGGAAGAGAGCCGCGTACGAGTTGCCGGTGATGAGCTTCCGGTTCTCGAAGATGTGCCGCGTCTCGTACTGGTACAGGCCGACGCATGCGAAGACGACCGCCATCGCCACGAGCTCCCCGTACAGGAGCTTCAGGCGCCGCGGCTCCCACGGCAGGCGCGCGATCGACAAGGCGAGAATCGAGAGCGGGAGGTAGAACGCGATGACGTCGACGGCGCCGGTGCGGATGTCGCTCGTCCACGTCATCGAGACGCCGATCCAGAGGAGATAGAGCGCGAGCGGCTTCGTCGCGCGCCCGAACTCGCGCGACCGCTCGTCTCCCTGCACGAGCTCCCAGAGGAGATTGAGCCCCGCTCCTGCGGCGACGAGGTAGAGCGGGACGAGGAGCTGATGGCCGAGGAAGTGGATCCGTACCGGCAGCATCGCGAGGGCGAGATACGCGACGAGCCACGGCTCGCGGCGGAAGAGCCAGGCGAGCGCGAGGCCGCACACCGAGACGCCGACGATCGCCGCTGCGACCGTGGTCAGGCGGGTCTGCGCCGCGAGAAGCAGCACCGCCCCGACTCCGGCGTAGCAGAGCCCCGCGATGCGGTTGTTGCGCGTCCGTGCCATGAACAGGACGGCGATGCCGAAGCACGCGATCGGCGCCGCGAGGCGCGCGAGGCCGATCACGGCGCGCCCACGATCACGGTGGCGCGCGTTGAGTGGCCCTGCGCGGTGACGACAAGCCGATACCTGCCGCGGTGCGACGGCGCGCGGAGGCGAAGCCGCGGCGCCTCGGCCGAGTCGCGGTTGCCCGCGAAGACCCACGTGTATTGCGTCGCGCCGGTTCGGACGTCGACGGTGAAGCGCGCGCCGGCCCGGGCATGAATCGTTGTCTCGCCGAGAGCGATGTCCTCGATGTGGACGACGACGCGCTTCCGCTCCGCCGCCGGTGTCTCGTTCCCGGCGACGTCGACGGCACCGACCTCGAGGACATAACGGCCTGGCGGAAGCGGCTTGCCGAGGCGCTTGCCGTTCCAGTTCACCTGTCCGCGCGGCTGTTTCGAGCGGCTGAGGAAGACCCGACGGCCGTCGACATAGCCGGCCGCGCGCGCCTTTCCGCTCAGGACGTAGTCGATCTTGAGCGCGTGGTCGCCGGGGATGAGCAGCCCGTCCCCATCGGTCGCCGAGACGACGGTCGGAGCGGAGGTGTCGACGAGGATCCTGTTCGGCATCCGGATCGTGCGGCGCGGGAACTCGACCTGGGGCTGATAGGCAGAGGCGTCGGGGACGACCGTGCCGTCATCGGTGCGCCCGTCCCAGTAGAAGGTGACCTTGCCCTTGGGGACGCTCCGGTCGGTCGCGAGCGTGGCGACCGCTTTCCCGGACGAGTCGACGATCGTCACCGTGATCGTGTCGGGGCTCCGCAGCGAGAAAATGATCTTCGCCCGATCGGTCGCGCAACCGCAGACCGGGGAAAACACCGTAGTCACGTCTGTCTTATAGATCGGGCTCTTGATGAGCTTCAGGTGCTCGGTGATCGCGAACGCAGCAGCGCTGGCCAAGAGCAGGCCCAGGAGGATGACCGTCGAGAGAACCCGCTGCAAAGCGCGGCAGATTCTACGGGGCGGCGTTTAGCCGACGGGTCAGGCCTGTTCGGGAGCGGGGCGTGGGCCACGCATTGCGACGAACGTGTACGTGAGAACGCTGACGGCGAGGGTGCCGAGGAGCGAGGCGAAGATCCAGCTCGGGAGACTCTTGTCCACGTCGACGAGGTTGATCCCGCTGATGACGAGGACCCCGCCGAGGCCGAGGCGAATCGTGAGCTGCGGGACGCGCACGGCCCAGCGGCTCGAGATGAGGATGCCGGGGATCGAGCCGATCAGCAACCACCCCACGGCGTGCCAGTCGATGTCGCCGATGAACGCGTGTCCGATGCCGGCGACCCAGAGGAGCGCCGCGGCGTGGAAGATGTCCGTTCCGACGATCTTCGACATCGTCAGCGGGTAGACGAGCACCATCACGAGGCCGAAGAAGGTCCCGCTACCGACGGACGTGAGTCCGACGACGAAGCCGAAGACGGCGCCGGTGATGACCGCGATGACCTTGTCGCGGTGCGACATGATGAACGGGCCGTCGCTCGTCTCCGGGCCGCGCGTGATGAACGACTTCGCGAGAAACCCGACGCCACCGAGAATGAGCGCGACTCCGAGAATCACCTTGAGGATCGACTCGGGGTTTTCGAGCGAATCCTGCAAGTACCAGGAAAGCCATACGCCCACGATGGCGAGCGGGCCTGAGCCCGCGAAGAGCCACAGCGCGAGATGCCCGTGCACGGTGCCGAGACGGCGATGGCGCCAGGCGCCGAACGTCTTGAAGACGGCGCTGTGGAAGATGTCCGTCCCGATCGCGACTTTCGCCGAGAAACCGAAGAAGATGATCAGGATCGGCGTCATGAGCGAGCCGCCGCCGACGCCGGTCAAGCCGACGACGAGGCCGAGGCCGAGGCCGACAAGAACGAGCTGCCAGGTCATGACAGCAATCCTCGCTCATTGAGCAGCGCGAGCACACGGTCGGCTGCGGCTTGGACGTCCACCTCGGTCATGTCGAGGCGGATGTCCGGCTCCTCCGGGTCCTCGTACGTCGAGTCGACGCCGGTGAGGTTGAGCACCCCCGGCGTGCCGGCCTTCGCGTAGAGGCCGGTCGTGTCGCGCTCGGCCGCGATGTCCGCCGGCAGGTCGACGAAGACCTCGACGAACTCGCCCTCGTCGAAGAGCGAGCGCGCCGTCTCGCGGTCGGCGCGGAACGGGGAGACGAACGCGGCGATGACGATGAGCCCGGCGTCGGTCATCAGCCGGGCCACCTCGCTCGCGCGGCGGTTGTTCTCGGCGCGATCGGCGTCGCTGAAGCTGAGGTCCTTCGAAAGGCCGCGCCGGAGGTTCGCGCCGTCGAGAAGGACGGTGTGGCGTCCGGTGGCGAAGAGCCGCGACTCGAGCGCGTTCGCGATCGACGACTTGCCGGCGCCGGGCCTCCCGGTGAGCCAGACGACGAACGGGCGCTGCGCCTTCAGCCCGGCGCGCGCATCGCGGTCGACCTCGAGCTCCTGCAACCGGACGTTCTCGCTGCGCGGCAGAGCGCGCCGGAGGAGCCCCGCCCCGACCGTGTGGTTCGTGATCCGGTCGATGAGGATGAAGCCGCCGGTGTCGCGGTTCTCCACGTATGGGTCGAACGCGACCGGTTGCCCGAGCTCGACGTGGACGACGCCGATCTCGTTCAGGTCGAGCTGCGTCGCCGACAGCTCCTCGAGCGTGTCGACGTCGAGCTTGTACTTGATCGGCGCGACGGTCGCGGGCACGGTGCTACTGCCGACGCGCATCAGGTACGTGCGGCCGCGCAGGAGCGGCTCCTCGGCCATCCAGACGATCGTCGCCTCGAACTGCTGGCTCACGGGCGCGGGCGCCTCGGCGGTGGCAATCATGTCGCCGCGGCTGATGTCGATCTCCTCGGTGAGCGTGAGCGTCACGGCCTGGCCGGCGACGGCGCGCTCGAGATCGCCGTCGTAGGTGACGACGCGGTCGACGGTCGTCTCGATCCCCGCGGGGAGGACGACGACGCGCTCGCCGGGCGCGATCTGCCCGCCCGCGACGGTGCCGGTGTAACCGCGAAAATCCGAGCTCGGGCGGTTGACCCACTGCACGGGGAACCGGAACGGCGCGTCCTGCATCCGCTCCTGGTCGACCTCGACCGTCTCGAGGTACTCCATGAGCGTCGGGCCCGTGTACCACGGCATCGCGTCAGAGCGCTCGAGGACGTTGTCCCCGCGCAGGCCCGAGAGCGGGATGAGCGTGAACTCCTCGAGCCCGAGCCGCTCGGCGAACGCGCTGTACTGCCGGTCGATCTCCTGGAAGCGCTCCTCGGAGTAGTCGACGAGATCCATCTTGTTGACGGCGACCGCGACGTGGCGCAGCCCGAGCAGCCACACGAGATAGCTGTGGCGGCGCGTCTGCGTGAGGACGCCCTTGCGCGCGTCCATGAGGATCACGGCGCAGTCGGCGGTCGAGGCGCCTGTGACCATGTTCCGCGTGTACTGCTCGTGGCCCGGCGTGTCGGCGACGATGTACTTGCGCGTGTCGGTCGAGAAGAAGCGGTACGCGACGTCGATCGTGATGCCCTGCTCTCGCTCGGCGGCGAGGCCGTCGAGGAGGAGCGCGAAGTCGAGCTCCTCGCCCTGCGTCCCGACCTTCTTCGAGTCGGCCTCGAGCGCCGCCATCTGATCCTCGAAGAGCATCTGCGACTCGTACAGCAGCCGGCCGATCAGCGTGCTCTTGCCATCGTCGACGGAGCCGCATGTGATGAAACGCAGGAGGCTCTTGTTCTCGTGGGCCTCGAGGTAGGCCTCGATGTCGCGCTCGATGAGATCGGTCGACACTAGAAATATCCCTCGACTTTCTTCTT
>JAWVDC010000168.1:0-8892 GCA_033857715.1 Gaiellaceae bacterium
TCTCGCCGCGCTGACCGTCGGCGCGTGGATGTACGGAGGCGCGAAGGTCGACGCATCCGGGCTCGGCAAGTGCAAGCAGCCGCCAACGGGCCTCGTCCTGTGCGGCGTGGGCTCGGGGACGTCCGTCGTCGTGAGGCACAACTCGCGGACCGGTGCCGTCCTCTTCCGAGGAGCGCTCACCTCGGGCCAGGTCGAGCATTTCAACGGGACGCGCTTCTATGTCTCCGCGCGGACGCCGGCGGGTTTCCGTGTGGCGCACGCCGCGGGCGTGACCGTCGTCCACGGGTGAGCGCACGCCCGCGGGTAGCGGTCGTCGCCACCGGAAGCGAGCTCGTTCGCGGCGAGCGCACGGACCGCAACGGCCCGTTTCTCGCCGGCGAAGCGCTCAAGCACGGCCTCGAGCCGGCGCGGATCACGATCGTCGGCGACAATCCGGTCGAGCTCGAAGCAGCGCTGCGGGAGGGCCTCGAAGCCGACGCGTGCTTCGTCTCGGGCGGGCTCGGGCCGACGCACGACGACCGCACCGTCGAGATGCTCGCCCGCGCAGCAGGGCTCGAGCTCGTCGTCGACGCGGAGCTCGAGGCGCAGATCGGCGCAGTCTCGCGCGCGGTCGCCGAGCGGCTCCGCCGGCCGTACGCCGACTTCGAGGCAGGCGTCCGGAAACAAGCCACCCGTCCGGCGCCGGCCGTCTCGATCGGTCTCGCGGGAACCGCGCCCGGTCTCGTCCTACGTGCGCCCAACGGCTGCGTCGTCGTCGTCCTTCCGGGCCCGCCTCCCGAGCTGCAGCGCCTCTGGCCGAATGCGCTCGCGAGCGAACCGGTGCGCGAGCTTCTCGCACGCACCACTCCGCCGGATCGTCGCGTCCTCCGTCTCTTCGGTCTCAGCGAGTCCGCGGTCGCGCGCGCGCTCGACGAGGCCGGGGGAGACGGCGACGGAGTCGAGGTCACGATCTGCGCGCGCGAGTTCGAGATTTACGTCGACCTCGTCGTCGAGCCGGGCGGGGAGGAGCGCGCGAACGCGTTGGAGAACGAGCTCGGGACGCGGCTCGAGCAGTGGATCTTCTCCCGCGACGAGCGCTCGGTCGAGGAGCACGTCCTCGCGCTTGCGCGGGCGCGCGGGTTGACGATCGCGACCGCCGAGTCGTGCACGGGCGGCCTCGTCGCGGCGCGGCTGACCCGTGTTCCCGGCTCGAGCGAGAGCTTTCTCGGCGGTGTCGTCGCCTACGCCGATGCGGTGAAGACCTCCGAGCTCGACGTCCCCGCAGAGACCCTCGCCGAGCACGGCGCCGCCTCCGCCGAGACGGCCGAGGCGATGGCAGAAGGCGCGCGCCGCAGACTCGGGGCCGATCTTGCCGTGGCTGTCACCGGCGTAGCGGGGCCGGAGGGCGGGACGGCGGAAAAGCCGGTCGGTCTCGTCCATCTCCACGTCAGCGGGCCCGACGGGTCGCAGGCGCGCACTCTCGACGTCCCGGGAGACCGGGAGCAGGTGCGGACCCGAGCGACCGTGACGGCGCTCCACCTCCTCCGGCGCCTTCTCGAAGGTGGCACAAAGGCTTGACGAAGCCGTAACCCGTGCGGAGTTAGCGTGCAGGAGTACAGTGCGGTCAGGGGAACGAGTGTTCGTGTATTCCGTCCGACGGGGTTGCTTATGTGGTGAGACCCCAGAGAGAGAACTAGGAGGCCAATAAGGTGGACAGGCAGGAAGCACTCGACGTCGCGCTCGGCCAAATCGAGCGTCAGTTCGGCAAGGGATCGGTCATGAAGATGAACGACCGCGCCGCCGTCTCGGTAGGGGCGGTCTCGACCGGCTCCCTCGCGCTCGACCTCGCGCTCGGCATCGGCGGGCTCCCGCGCGGCCGCGTCGTCGAGGTCTTCGGCCCGGAGTCGTCCGGTAAGACGACGCTCGTCTACCACGTCATCGCGGAGGCCCAGCGCCGCGGTGGCATCTGCGCCTTCATCGACGCCGAGCACGCGATGGATCCCGCCTACGCAAAACGGATCGGCGTCGACATCGACAACCTCCTCGTCTCGCAGCCCGACACCGGCGAGCAGGCGCTCGAGATCTGTGAGCTCCTGATCCGTTCCGGCGCACTCGACGTCGTCGCCGTCGACTCCGTCGCCGCTCTTACGCCAAAAGCCGAGATCGAGGGTGAGATGGGGGACAGTCACGTCGGCCTGCAGGCACGCCTCATGAGCCAGGCGCTCCGCAAGCTCGCGGGCACGCTCAACCGCACCGACACGATCTGCCTCTTCACGAACCAGCTCCGCGAGAAGATCGGCGTGATGTTCGGCAGCCCCGAGACGACGCCGGGCGGCCGCGCGCTGAAGTTCTACTCGTCGGTCCGCCTCGACATCCGGCGCATCGAGACGCTGAAGGATGGCGCCGAGGCGTACGGCAACCGCGTCCGCGTCAAGGTCGTGAAGAACAAGGTCGCGCCGCCGTTCAAGCAGGCCGAGTTCGACATCATCTACGGCTCCGGCATCTCGTGGGAGGGCACCGTCCTCGACACGGGCATCGAGCGGAAGGTCGTCGCGAAGTCGGGCTCGTACTTCAGCTTCGGCGACGAGCGCCTTGGCCAGGGCCGCGTCAACGCAACCGCGTTCCTCCGCGAGCACCCCGACGTCACGCAGCAGATCCTCCAACAGATCCAGAACGAGCTCGGCCCCGAGCAGATCGTCTCGGCACGGCTCCTGCCGGTCTCGGCGGAGGTTACGGCTGAGAGCAACGGCAAAGCCGAAGTGGCGGCGGAAGCGCTCGCCGCGGCCGAAGTGGAGGCGTGACCAAGACCGTCACGTCCCTGCGCGAGCGGAAGCGCGACAAGGTCGAAGTCGAGCTCGACGGCGAGCCGTGGCGCGTCCTTCCGGCCACGGCCGTCGTCCGGGCTCAGCTCCGGGTCGGACGGCCGCTCGACCGGGAGTCGGCGCGCCTCCTCGCGCGGGAGCTCCGTCGGGCGCAGGCGCTCGCCCGGGCGACCCGCGCCCTCTCGACGCGTGACCGCTCGCGTGGCGAGCTCGAAGCGCGGCTCGACGAGGCGGGCGTGAGCGGCACTGCGCGCGAGGACGCGCTCAGCTCACTCGAAGCGTTGGGACTCGTAGACGACGTGCGCGTGGCCGAGTCGCGAGCACGCGACATGGCACGGCGCGGGTACGGCGACGCGGCAATTAGGTCGGATCTGCGCCTTCGACGCATCGATGCCGAGACGATCTCGGCCGCCATCGAAGCGCTCGAGCCGGAGTCCGACCGAGCTGTCAGGATCGTCGAAGGCAAGGAGCGCACACCGGCGTTGCTCCGCCGGCTCGCCTCCCGCGGCTTCTCACGTGACTCGCTCGAGGTTCTCGAGAGCCATCTGGCGTAGCCGCCCGGGTACCCTGCGGCGATGCGCCGCTACCACGTAACGACGTTCGGCTGCCAGATGAACGCCCACGACTCCGAGCGGATCAAGGGCGCTCTCGAGGAGCTCGGCCTCGGCGAGGCGGCCGATCCCGACGAGGCCGACGTCCTCGTCTTCAACACGTGCACGATCCGGGAGAAGCCGGACCAGCGCTTCGCCGCGTACATGGGTAACGCCGCGAAGCGCAAGCGCGAGCGGCCGGATACCGTCGTCGCCGTCGGCGGTTGCTACGCCGAAGCGCAGCGTGAGCGCATTTTCGACCTTTACCCGCACGTCGACGTCGCTTTCGGCCCCGGCACGATCTCCCATCTGCGCGACTGGCTCGGCGCCGGCGGCGAAGGCGTCGCGCGCGGAAGCTTCGGCACTGCCGAGGAGCGCGCCTTCGCCGCGCGCCTCCCGATGCGCCGCGAGCGACGCTTCCAGGCATGGGTGCAGGTATCGATGGGCTGCAACTCCGTCTGCTCCTACTGCATCGTCCCCGCCGTCCGGGGCAAAGAGATCTCCCGCCGCCCGGGCGAGATCCTCGCCGAAATCGAGGAGCTAGCGCGCGAAGGAGTCCGCGAGGTCACGCTCCTCGGCCAGAACGTCAACTCGTACGGCCGCGACGTCGGCTCCGGCTTCGCCGAGCTGCTCCGCGCGGTCGACGCGGTCGACGGGATCGACCGGATCCGCTTCACGAGCCCGCACCCGAAGGACTTCCGCAAAGACGTGATCGAGGCGATGGCCGAGTGCGCCGCCGTGTGTGAGCACGCGCACCTGCCGCTGCAGTCCGGCTCGACGCGCGTCCTCAAGGCGATGCGGCGCACATATTCCCGCGAGCGCTACGTCCGTCTCGTCGCCGAGCTGCGTCAGGCGATCCCCGACCTCGCCCTGACGACCGACATCATCGTCGGCTTCCCGGGCGAGACCGACGCTGAGTTCGCCGAGACCCTCGAGGTCGTCGAGGAAGTCGGCTTCGACGCAGCGTTCACCTTCGTCTACTCGCCGCGCGCCGGAACCGAGGCGGCCGCGATGACCGACCAGATCCCGGAGGAGATCAAGCGCGAGCGGATCGAGCGCCTCGTGGAGGTCGTGCAACGCGGAGCCGCCGAGCGCAACCGGTCGCGCGTCGGCTCCATCGAGGAAGTGCTCGTCGAAGGCAGCAGCCGCACCGAGCCCGAGCTCCTGCGAGGGCGGACGCGCCGCAACACGACGGTCAACTTCGCGGGCGACGCACAGCCCGGGCAACTCGTCGATGTGCGCGTCGACAGCGCCACGTCGACGACGCTTGCCGGCGCGCAGCTCGCCCTCGCCGTCGCCTGAACCGATGCCGGTCGTCGGGCTCTTCGGCCCCACCGCGAGCGGCAAGTCCGACGTCGCCGCCGCGATCGCAGCACTGATTCCTGCGGAGGTCGTGTCCGCCGACGCGATGCAGGTGTACGAGGGCCTGTCGATCCTCACGAACCGCTCGGCGCATCCGGAGAGACTGGTCGGGATCTGGCCGCTGACGCACGAGGCATCGGTGGGGGAGTACGCGCCGCTCGCGCACGCCGCCATCGAGGAGATCCTCGCCGCCGGGCGAACGCCGGTCGTCGCGGGCGGCACGGGTCTCTACTTCCGGGCGGCACTCGCCGAGCTCGAGCTTCCGCCCGCTCCGTCGGAAGGCGCACGCGAGAAGTGGTCTCAGGTCTACGACGAGGACGGCGCCGACGCGGCGCACGAGCGTCTCCGCGAACTCGACCCGGCTGCGGCCGAGCGGCTGCACCCGAACGATCGCCGCCGGATCGTCCGCGCTCTGGAGCTGGCCGACGCAGGCGAGTCTCTCGTGCCGGACGAGGACAAGCTCTTTCGCGGCGCATGGCGGCATCCCACCGTCGTCTTCGGGCTTGACGTTCCGAAAGACGTGCTCGACGCGCGCATCGCCGACCGGACGCGCCGCATGTTCGACCTCGGAGTGGAGGAGGAAGCCCGCCGAGCACTTGCGGCCGGTCTCTCGTCCACCGCGCGAAAGGCGATCGGCCTCGACGAGATCGCCACGCTTCCGCGGGACGAGGCCATCGACGCGCTGATCATCCGTACCCGCCGCTACGCCGCGTACCAGCGCAAGTGGATGCGAAGCCTCGAGGGCGTCGTTATGGTCGCTGCCGACCGCCCTCCGGAGGAAACCGCCGCTGAAATCGTCAACCTGGCACGCGCACGGGAACGTCTACCTCGTCCATGACGGGCCGGCGACGCCCGCCGACGCGGAAGGCACCGATGGCGTCGTCGAGGTGCTTGCGACCGAGGGCGACGGGATCACGATCGGGATCCTCAATCCCGACGGCTCACACGCCGAGATGTCGGGCAACGGGACGCGCATCGCCGCCGCCTGGCTGATGGCGCAGACGGGATCCGACGTCGCCCGCGTGCATGTAGGCGAGCGTGAGGTCGAGGTGCGCCACGTGGGCGACGGCCAATACGAGTCGGCGATGGGCGACGTCGAGGTGTCGCCGGCGGAGATCGTCGCGGGCGTCGAGCTGACTCCGGTCTCGGTGGGCAACCCACACGCCGTCGTCGTCGGCGACCCGGAGCGAATCGCCGAGCTCGGTCCGCTCCTCGAGACCGACCCCCGTTTCCCGGAGCGGACGAATGTCCAGGTTGCGCGCATCGACGGCCCGGGCGAGGTGACCGCGCGGGTCTGGGAGCGTGGCGTGGGGGAGACGACCGCGTCGGGGACGAGCGCCGTGGCAGTGGCCGCCGCGACCCATGACGAGGGAGATGTCCTTGTCCACTTCCCCGGCGGGGATCTGCGCGTGCGGCTAGCCGGGGGACAGGCGTGGCTGACCGGGCCAGCGCTCGAGATGAGCGACGCAGAGGCCGGGCTCGACGAACGGGTCGACCCGCTCGACGATCTCGCCTGAGCCGGCCTCCTCGAGGGCGCCGTCGATGATGCCGTGGTGGAGCGTGCAGATGACCTGCGGCGCGGTCTCGGCGAGGGCGTAAAACGGGCAGCGGCGCATCTCGATCCGGTCGGCGTGCCGCTCGGCCGCGAACCCCTCGTGGTCGAGAACCTCGACGACGGTTGCGTCCGGGTCGGCCTGCTCGAGGTGTCGGCCCCAACGCACGCCTGTCTCGTACGCGCGAGCTTCGCCGTTCGGGTCGCCCGAGAGGGCTTCCGTCAGCATCGTCGCGAGCAGCCGGTACTCGTCGCGCCCACGTGCCATCCCGTCACCGGTAATGCGATGGACGATGCTCGGCCGACCGCGCCCCCGCCGCCGCTCGGGAACCTCCTCGACGAGCCCGGAGTCCATGAGAAGGCCGACGTGCCAGCGGATCGTGTTCGGGTGAAGGTCGAGGCGGCGAGCCAGTTGGTTCGTGTCGAGACCGTCTGGCGCGTCGCGCAGAGCCTCGAGGATCATCTCCCGTTGCAGCTCTCCGTTCACGCCTCCAATCGTCGCGCGAACTTTTCACGAGGGGACTCGTAGAAAGTACCGATTCCCCTCTGGCGCCTTCCTCCTACCGTCGTGGTGAAAAGTCGAAGAGGAGGCGTCATGAGCACGTATCCGGTCGGTCACCAGCAGTCGGATGGGTTTGGATGGAAGGTTTTCGCCGTCATCGCGGGCTTCTTGATCCCGTTCGTGATCGGGATCGGGGCGTGGCTCGCGATCTCGGCCCACGATGCGAGCAACAGCGCCGCGAAGGCCGCGGCTGCAGCGCCGGCGACCCCGGCCGCTCCTGCCATCGGAACGGTCGCGACGCCGAGCTTCGCAGGCATCGCGCCGACCGACGCAGCCGACATCGCGATGAAGCACGCCGCGTTCCCGGCGACGCTGCCCGCCGCTCCGGCAGGGCCCGTCGCGCACGTCAACCTCGGAATCAACGACCGCGTCGTCACCATCGCGCCGGGGATCAAGTACCGCGCGTGGACGTTCGGCACGACCGCGCCCGGGCCGGTCATCCATGTCCGCGTTGGCCAGCGGGTCGACGTGACGATGACGAACAACGGCTCGATGCCGCACTCGATCGACTTCCACGCCGCGCAGATCGCGCCGAACCTCGCGTTCTCGGACATCAACCCCGGCGAGTCGAAGACGTTCAGCTGGGTGGCCTCGGTGCCGGGCGCGTACATGTACCACTGCGGCACGGCGCCGGCGTTCGAGCACATCGCCAACGGGATGTACGGCGCGATCATCGTCGAGCCGAAGAACATGCCGCCGGCGGACAAGGAGTACGTCCTCGTCTCGAGCGAGTGGTACCTCAACGCTCCCGGCAACACAGCTCCCGCGAACCTCGACGTCACGAAGGCCGAGCAGATGACCCCGGACTGGGTCACGTGGAACGGGTACGCAGCGCAGTACAAGACGCATCCCCTCACGGCCGACCCCGGTGACACCGTGCGGTTCTGGGTCGTCGACGGCGGCCCGTCGCTCAACACCGACTTCCACGTCGTCGGGACGGTGCTTCAGCGCGCGTGGATCAACGCTGACCTGATCGACGCCCCGCAGCACGGCATCCAGACGGCGATGGTGCCGGCAGGCGGCGGCGGCGTCTTCGACGTCACCATCGACAAGCCCGGCATCTATCCGTTCGTCTCCCACAGCTTCGCGAGCGTCATGCTCGGCGAGGTCGGCCTCCTCAACGTTGGCAACGTCGACGGGACGATGAACCACTGATGACGACTGCGGGGACGAGAAGGGCCGGCACCACCACGCTCCTGCTCATTCAGGTCGTGATCGGCTACGAGTGGCTCGTCTCCGCCCTGACGAAGCTCAGCCGGGGCGACTTCCCGGCAGGACTCGCGGCCCAGCTCGGAGACATGTCGAAAGACGCTCCGGGCTGGTACCGCGGCTTGCTGACAGGCGTCGTCGTGCCGCACGCGGACGCGTTCGGCTGGACGATCGAGATCACCGAGCTCGTGGCGGGGGTCGTTCTCGTCGCACTCGCGCTCGTGCTGCTCGTCCGCCCGGCACTTCGGCTGCCGCGCCCCGCGATTCTCGCGGCGGTCGCGGCTTCGGCGGCGGCACTTGCGATGGTCGCGAACTTCGAGCTCGCCACCGGAGCGGGCTTCGGCCTCTCGCTCGGCAAGGACACATTCGACGAGGGCGTCGATCTCGACACGCTCATGACCGGCCTCCAGCTCGCGCTTCTCCTGTTCTGGGGCGCCGCCCTGCGGCGTCCCGCTCAGGAGCCGACGTCGAACTCGCGCAGCGTGTCGTTGAGCGACATTCGGTCGTGCGATTCGTCTCTCCAGCCGACGATAAGCGGCGTCGGCAAGCCGTAGGTCCCGGCCGGGAACTCGCGCTGCCGCACGCCCGGCACGACGACCGCGCGCGGCGGGACGAGGCCGCGATGCTCGACCGGCTCCGAGCCGGTCACGTCGATGATCGGCACCGAGGCGGTGATGACCACGCCGGCGCCGAGGATCGCCTCCTCGCCGACGACGCAGCCCTCGGTCACGATGCAGCGCGAGCCGAGGAACGCCCCGTCTTCCACGATCACCGGCCGGGCGTTGACCGGCTCGAGCACGCCGCCGATCCCAACGC
>JAWVDC010000169.1:0-5478 GCA_033857715.1 Gaiellaceae bacterium
CGGCGAGGTCGCCTCGTCGCTCTACTTCGCGCTCGGGATCATCGCCTTCCACGCGCTCGGGATGACGCCCGTCGTGCTCGCCTTTGTCGGGCTGATCTTCCTCATCGTCACCGCGTCGTATGTCGAAGGGACGACCGCCTATCGCGGCACCGGCGGCGCGGCGGCGTTCGTGCGCGTCGCCTTCAACGACTTCGCCGGCTTCCTCACCGGCTGGGCGCTCTTCCTCGACTACCTGATCGTCATCGCGCTGTCGGCGCTCTTCATCCCGCACTATCTCGGGCTCGCGCTCGGCATCGACTCGATTGCGCAGCACCCCGGGGACGTCATCGTCGGCTGCGTCGTCATCGCGGGGATCGCCATGTCTCGGCTGATCGCGCGGACGAAGATGTACACGCTCGGGTTCCTCGTTCCGGTGCTCGACCTCGTGACGCAGCTGATGCTCGTCGCGCTCGGCTTCATCGTTCTTTTCTCGCCGCACAGGCTCGGGCAGGGTCTCCATCTCGGCACGAGTCCGTCCTGGTACCAGCTCACGTTCGCCGTGCCGCTCGCGTTCCTCGCGTACACCGGCCTCGAGACGGTCGCGAATCTCGCGGGAGAGACGAAGGCCCCGGGCCGCGACATTCCGCGCAGCCTCTTCTCCACGATCGGCGCCGTCGTCCTCGTCACCGTGCTCATCGCGCTCGTCGGTCTCTCGGCGTTCCCGGCGGAAGGTGGGACGACCGCGCTCGGGACGACGGAGGGGTGGCAGCGCGCGCCGCTGATGGGGATCGTCGACGCGCTCGGCTCGCACGTCGGCGCGACGTTCGCGTCCATCCTGCGCGTCTACGTCGGGCTGACCGGAGCGCTCATCCTCCTCACCGCCGCGATCACCTCGAACTCCGGCTTCGGGAGGCTCGCGTACTCGCTCGGCGAGCACGGCCAGCTTCCCCGTTCGTTTGCCCGGCTGAGCCGGCGCAGCATGCACTCGCCCGAGGCCGTCCTCGCGGCGGGAGGGATCTCGATGGCGCTCCTGCTCGCGACCGACGTATTCACGTCGAACCCGGTCGCGTTCCTCGCGAGCCTCTTCAGCTTCGGCGTGCTCGTCGCGTTCACGGCGGCACAGCTCGCGGTGATCAAGCTGCGCTTCCGGGAGCCGGACGTCGACCACCCGTATCGCGTGCCGTTCTCGGTGCGGTTCCGCGGGGCGGACATCCCGATACCGACCGTGCTCGGGACGATCGCGACGGCGGCGATCTTCGTAGCGGCGATGGTGACGCACATCGGCGCGCGCTATGGCGGCCCGGCATGGCTCCTCGGCGGGCTCGGCGTATATCTCCTCGTCCGCCGCAGCAGCGGCACCGGGCTCCTCGAGCACGTCGAGGCGACGACCGAGCGCGAGCTGCCGCCCGAGGCGGCGTTCTCGAAGATCCTCGTGCCGATGAAGCTCGGCGAGATCGGCGAGGAGATGATCGCGACCGCCGTGAAGCTCGCGCAGGAGCGGAACGCGCATGTCATCGCAATCCACGTGACGCGCGTCCCGCTCGATATGGCGCTCGACGCCGAGATGATCGACGAACAGGAGCGAGCGACCGCGTCCCTCGCCGAAGCGGCGCAGCTCGGCGACGACCTGGGAGTCGAGGTCGAGACGCGGGCCATCCGCGCGCGCTCCATCGGCGAGGCGATCGTGCAGGCCGCAAAGGAGACAGACGCCGACCTGATCGTCCTCGGCTCGTCTCCCCGCTGGCGCCGCCAGTCCCGCTTCTTCTCGCCGACGGTCGACTACGTGCTGCGCAAGGCGTCGGCGGAAGTGCTCGTCGTCGCCTTCCCGCAGGGCGTGCTCGAAGACGCCTGAGACGGCTACGCTCACTCCATGTTGAAGGCGCTCGTCATCGGTTGCGGACGTGTTGGCTCGTCGGTCGCGCTCGAGCTCCAGCGGGAGGGCTGGGACGTGACTGTGGTGGACGAGAACGAGGACGCCCTCTCGCGTCTCGGCGACGGCTGGCCCGGCTCGTTCGTCCGCGGGCACGGCATGGACGCCGACCTCCTGCGCGACGCGGGCATCGAGGATGCGGACGCGGTCGTCGTCGCGACGGACGGCGACAACACCAACATCATCATCGGCCAGGTCGCGCAAAAGCGGTTCGACGTGCGCTGCGTCGTCGTCCGCGTGCTCGACCCGGCCCGCGCGAAGTTCTACTCCGGGCGCGGCCTCGACGTCGTCTGCCCGACGAGCGTCTCGATCGACCGCCTGTTGGACGCCGCGCGGACGTGCGCGATCCCGACCGGAACGGAATCAGGCTGATGTACGGCATCGTCGCGGGCGGGGGGAAGGTCGGCGCGAACGTCGCGCGCTCCCTCATCGATCTCGGCCACGAGGTGACGCTCATCGAGCAGCGCGGTGACCGCTTCGCCTCGCTCGAGGACGAGTTCGAGCACCAGGTTCAGCGCGGCGACGCGACCGAGATCTTCGTCCTCGAGCGCGCCGGCATCGCTCGGCCGCCCGACATCCTGCTCGCGCTCACCGGCGACGACGAGGACAACATGATCATCGGGCAGATCGCGAAGGAGAAGTACGCCGTCCCGAAGGTCATCGCGCGCGTCAACGACCCGCGCAACCAGGCGCATTTCGACCTCCTCGGCATCTCGCCGACGGTCTGCGCGACCTCGAGCATCATGGCGCTCGTCGAGCACGAGGTGCCCGAGCACGGGATCATCCACCTCCTCGAGCTGCGCCAGGAGAACCTCGAGATCGTCGAGGTCATGATCGACGGCGACTCGCCGTCGGTGGGGAAGCGCGTCGAGGCGCTGGGGCTCCCCGAGGGCTCGCGGCTCATCTCGGTCATGCGCAGCGGTCGCGCGGAGATCGCGATCGGCTCGACGGTGCTCGAGTCGGGCGACCAGGTCCTCGCCATTCTCGAGCCGGGCAAGGAAGACGAGCTACGCCGCATCCTTCTTCGTCGCTAGCCCGCGCGATCGCCCTCGCGGTTGTTGTCGCAGCCGGTTGCGCCGGTAGCGGCGCGGCGGCGATGCGTTCGGCCGCAACCGCCGACTGGACGCGCTTCGGCCACGACGCGCGCCGCAGCAGCGACAACCCGAACGCGACCGGCATCACGGCGGCGAACGTCGCGTCGCTCGTGCTCCAACAGGTCGAGCTCCCGGGCACGGCCGACTCGTCCGCGATCTATCTCCGAGGAGTGGCGGTGGAGGGGAGCATCCACGACACGCTCTTCGTCACGACGTCGTACGGGATCACGCTCGCGATCGACGCGCGCACCGGCGCGATCCTCTGGCGGTACACGCCCCCGAGCTACGCGACCCTCGCCGGCAGCGCGCACATCACGACGTCGACGCCGGTCGCCGACCCGAGCCGCCAGTGGATCTACGCCGCGTCGCCGGACGGGAAGATCCAGAAGCTCTCCGTCGTCGACGGGACCGTGGCGTGGCGTGTCCGCATCACGAAGCTCCCGCAGCGCGAGAAGATCTCGTCACCGCTCAACTTCGCGAGCGGGCACGTAATCGCGACGACCGCGAGCTTCTCCGACAAGGCGCCGTACCAGGGGCACGTCGCGGTGATCTCGCAGAGCGGCCGGCTCCTTCACGTCTGGAACGCGCTTTGCTCGGACCGCACCGGGCTGCTCGTTCCGTCGTCGTGCCCTTCGAGCGACGCCGGGATCTGGGGACGCGGCGGCGCCGTCGTCATGCCGGGGAGCGGGAATCTCCTCGTGGCGACCGGGAACGCGCCGTGGAACGGCAAGACGAACTGGGGAGACTCCGTCATCGAGCTGTCCCCGACGGCGAAGCTGATCGGCAACTACACGCCGACGAACACGGCGCGGCTGTACGACGGCGACCTCGACCTCGGCTCGACGTCGCCCGTCTACCTCACGCCGAAGCTCATCGCGCAGGGCGGCAAGGACAAGAAGATCCGGCTCCTCTCGCTGCCGCAGCTGAGCGGCACGAGCCCACACAAGGGCCACGAGCTGCAGATCGTCTCCACGCCGTCGTCGCTGCTGCTCACGCAGCCCGCCGTCTGGCGCGACGAGAAGACCTGGCTCATCGCGGCGGACAGCGGAGCGACGAAGGCGTGGGTGCTGCGCAACGGCCGGCTCGTCCCGAAGTGGAGCCAGCCGAACGCCGGCACGAGCCCGATGATCGCAGGCGGCCTCCTCTACGTGTACGACCCGACCGGAGGCGGGCTCCGCGTGTACGCGCCCGCAACGGGGACACCGATCGCGACCCTGCCAGCGGGAAGCGGGCACTGGAGCAGCCCGATCGCGACCGACGGGTTCATCGCCCTGCCGGAGGGGAACGCGAACCTGCACACGATGTCCGGGGTCCTCGACATATGGCGCCTGCCGTAGCGCGTCTCGTCGTCCTGCTCGGATGCGTCCTCGCCGTGTCGGGGAGCACCGGCGCCGCCGGCAGCGTCGCGAGCTTCTCCTTCCACCCGGTCGCCCACGGCTTCAACTCACCGGTGTTCGTCACATCGGCTCCCGGCGATCCCGACACGCTCTACGTCGTCGAGCAGCCGGGGACGATCAGGATCGTGCGCAGCGGACGCATCACCGGGACGTTCCTCAACATCAGCGATCTCGTCGTGAGCGGAGGCGAGCAGGGGCTGCTCTCGATGGCCTTCAGCCCGCACTACGCCACGAACCACCTCTTCTACGTCTCCTACACGAACCGCGACGGGGATTCGCGCGTCGCGCGCTACCGCTCGGCGAACGGCCGCGGGGTCCGCTCGAGCGCGCGGATCCTGCTCCGCATCCACCAGCCGTACTCGAACCACAACGGCGGGCAGCTCGCGTTCGACAATCGCGGCTTCCTCTACGCCGGCTTCGGCGACGGCGGATCGGGCGGCGACCCCGAGCAGCACGCGCAGAACATGAGCTCCTATCTCGGCAAGCTTCTGCGCTCGCGCACGACGACGCCCGGAACGGGCTGGAGGATCGTCGGGCTCGGCCTCCGCAATCCGTGGCGCTTCTCCTTCGACTCCAAGAACGGGAACCTCTGGATCGGTGACGTCGGCCAGGACACGTGGGAGGAAGTCGACTTCCGCGCGGCGGCGAAGCTCGGCCTGCTCGCGAACTACGGCTGGAGCCGGTACGAGGGCTTCGCCGTCTACGACGCCGGCCACACGTACACGAACCTCGGGCAGAAAAAGTGGCCGGCGCTCGTGTACAAGCACGTGAACGGCCAGTGCTCCATCACGGGCGGCTATGTCTACCGGGGCTCGTCCGTCCCCGGCGCGCGCGGCCGTTATTTCTACGGCGACTACTGCACCGGCGCCATCTGGAGCTTCGCCACCGGGCTGCACGGCCGCACGTCCTCGCCGGTCGCGTCCGGAACCGTCCCGTCGCTCTCGTCGTTCGGGACGAACGGGCACGGGGAGCTCTTCGCCCTCTCGCTCAACGGCACGCTGTACAAGCTCGGCTAGGCGGAGTGCCGGCGCCGTACCGACGGCGCCTGCTGGCCGAGCGCGGCGTACGCGAGCGCTTG
>JAWVDC010000170.1:0-2525 GCA_033857715.1 Gaiellaceae bacterium
AAGGCGACGCTTCCGTCCCAGGTCAGCACCTCGCCCGCCGTCGCGCCCACCGCGAGGTTCGTCGTCTCCGTCTCCGCGGGTATCCCGCCGTACATCTGGTCGCGCGCGTCTGCGACGAGGTCGTAGCGGCCGCCGGGATCGAGCGTCGCGAGCGCATAGCTGCGCGCCGCGACCGCCTGGGCGCGCAACGCCGCCGCAGCCCAGTCGTGTGGCATCTCCCACGGGACGACGCCGCGCAGATAGCGGTCGAGGGGCAGCTCGTTCACGACCTGGAGCCCGGCGCTCGGCCGATAGAGGACGACCTCCCCGCGATAGCCGCGCCCGTCGACCGAGAGCGGGGCCGCGCCAGGGAGCACGCGCACCGGAAACGCGAGCCTCGTCGTCGCCGTGAAGACCTCCCGGCCACGCAGGCGGAGACGCTTCCCGCGGGCGTCGCGTACGACAAAGCGCTCGCGCGAGCCGATCGTCACGCGCGAGCGTCCCTCCGCGAGCAGCACGCGCACGTCCTGCGGCGCCTGCCGCACAAGTTCCGTGCCGGGGTAGTAGTGCGCCAGGATCTGCGTCGCGCTCCAGCCGTGGAGCGCGTAGCCCTGTGCGCCGTACTGGCTCATCCCGACGCCGTGCCCCCAGCCGTAGCCGGCCACGACGAACTCACGCGTCGCCGCAGCCGCCGGAGCAGGCAGGAGCAAGGCTACGAGGAAGGCGAGACGCCGCATGAGGCGGCCAGGGTAGCGCTTAGGCGCGGGCCAGCACGATGCAGGCGTTGTGCCCGCCGAAGCCGAACGAGTTCGACGCGGCGAAGCGGATGTCCGCCTTGCGTGCCTCGTTCGGGATGTAGTCGAGGTCGCAGTCCGGATCCGCCACGTCCTGGTTGATCGTCGGCGGAAGGATCCCGTCGCGCAACGCCAGGGTCGTGAAGATGGCCTCGACCGCGCCCGCCGCGCCGAGGCAATGGCCGGTCGCGCCCTTCGTCGAGGAGACCGGCGTCTTGCGCGCATGCTCCTCCCCGAGCGCGAGCTTGATGACCCGCGTCTCGCTCGCGTCACCGACCGGGGTCGAGGTGCCGTGTGCGTTGATGTATCCGATGTCCTCGGGAGCGACGCCTGCGTCGGTCATCGCCATCCGCATCGCTCGCGCAGGGTTCTCGCCAGTCGGGTCGGGCTCGGTGATGTGCAGCGCGTCGGAGGAGACGCCGTAGCCCAGCAGCTCCGCATAGATCTTGGCGCCGCGCGCCTTGGCGTGCTCGAGCTCCTCGAGGACGAGTACAGCGCCTGCCTCGCCCATGACGAAGCCGTCGCGACCGGCGTCGAAGGGCCGGGACGCGCCTTCGGGGTCGTCGTTGCGCCGCGACAGCGCGCGCATGGCGCCGAAGCCGGCGATGCCGACCCTGGTGATCCCGGCCTCGGTGCCGCCGGCGAACATCACGTCCGCGCGGTCGAGCCGGATCGCGTCGAGCGCCTCGCCGATCGCCATGTTCGACGCGGCGCAGGCGGTGCACTGCGAGGTGAGCGGGCCGCGCGTGCCGAGCGACATCGAGACCCAGGCGGCGCCCATGTTGGGGATGATCGCCGGGATCGAGAACGGGCCGACCCGCTCGGGACCGCGCTCCACCAGCGTCGAGTAGCAGTCCTGGAAGGCGCCAAGCCCGCCGATCCCGGTGGCGATCGAGGAGCCGATCCGCTCGGCCTCGGCGGCGACGTCGAGCCCGGAGTCGGTCTCCGCCTGGCGCGCAGCGGCGAGCACCATCTGGGCGAAGCGATCCATCTTGCGCGCTGCCTTGCGGTCGATCCACTCCTCCGGATCGAACCCCTTCAGCTCGCAGGCGATCTTGGTCGGGTACTCCGCCGGGTCGAAGAGCGTGATCGGGCCCGCCCCGGATTTTCCGGCGATCAGGTTCTGCCAGCTCTCCTCGGCGTCGTTGCCGAGCGGCGTCACCGCACCCATGCCGGTGATGACGACGCGGCGCCGTCCATTCGAGTCACTCATGGGATCCCTCTCTCTACATCCCGAGGCCGCCATCGACGAGCAGAACCGCGCCCGTGATGAAGGAGGCCTCGTCCGAGCAGAGGAAGCGTACAGCGCCCGCGATGTCGTCCGCCTTACCGAAGCGGCCGAGCGGAGTGTTCTGGAGCATCGAGGCCTGGAGCTCGTCCGGGATCACCTCGGTGAGCCGCGTCTCGACATAGCCGGGCGCGACGACGTTCGCGCGCACGCCGCGCGAGCCGAGCTCGCGGGCGATCGACTTCGTGAAGCCGATGATCCCGGCCTTCGAGGCGGAGTAGTTCGCCTGGCCGAGGTTCCCGCGCAGGCCGACGATGCTCGCGACGTTGACGATCGAGCCGGAGCGCCGCTTCATCATCCCGCGGGCGACGGCGCGGCAGGTGTAGAAGACCGAGGAGAGATTCGTCTCGATGACATCCCGCCAGTCCTCGTCGCTCATGCGGACGAGCAGCGTGTCGCGCGTCAGCCCTGCGTTGTTGACGAGGATGTCGATGTCGCCGGCCCCTTCGACGATCCGCTTCGCG
>JAWVDC010000171.1:0-8878 GCA_033857715.1 Gaiellaceae bacterium
GCTCGCCGCCGGTCGAGAGGCCGACCGCGACGATCACCTCGACGAGGATCGCGCCCGCCGCGAGGACGGTCGCCACCAGCTGCCACGAAGGGCCGCCCGCCCAGGGCGCATCGCCGGTCTTGTCGCCGAGGTAGGCGATCACGAACAGGAACATCACCATCACCGCGCCGCCGTAGACGAGCACTTGGCCGGCTGCGACGAACTCGCCGGAGAGCAGGAGGAAGAGGACAGCGAGTGACGCGAGGTTCCCGATCAGCGAGAGCGCCGAGTAGAACGGGTTGGTGAACGACACGACCGCGAGCGCGCTCGCCAGGCACGCGAACGCCGCGACGACCCACACGACCCAGACGAGGAAGTTCGTCACTACGAGTTGTCCTTGTAGTAGGGGATCGGCGTGTCGTAGAGGTCGCGGTCCGCGACCGGGACCCGCTTGCGCGGCGGTGCCAGCAGCATGTCCTTCGTGTAGATCAGGTAGTCCCGGTTGTACTCGGAGATCTCGAACTCGTTGCCGAGCGTGATCGCGTCGAACGGGCACGCGAGCTCGCAGTAGCCGCAGAAGATGCAGCGCGAGAGGTTGATCTCGTAGATCCGCGCATAGCGCTCGCCCGCCGACACGCGGTTGTCGGGCGTGTTCTCGGCGGCGACGACACGGATGCAGTCCGCGGGACACGCGGCGGCGCAGAGCGAGCAGCCGACGCACTTCTCCAGTCCGTTCTCGTGCGTCCACAACCGGTGGCGGCCGCGGAAGCGCGGGTACACCGGGCGCTTGTACTCCGGGTACTGCTCCGTGATCGGCTTCTTGAAGATCTGCTTGAAGGTGACGCCGAAGCCCTTCAGCGTGGACAGCGGCTGCGTCATCAGGTGAGTCTCCCGATTCCGAGGGCCGGATGGCTGGCGAGCGAAGAGCAAGCGAGGCAAGGACGGAGGGAGCGGTCGTAGTCTTGACTACGGCCGCGACTGAGGACGCCGCAGCCGGCGAAGCCGGCCGACGAGCGAAGCGAGGAGTCGCGCCGCTCTGCAGCCGCCCAGACGCCGGTCATCGGGGTCGGGAGGCTCACTAAAACGCCACCACGAAGAGGGCGGTGAGCACCGCGTTGATCGTCGCGACCGGCAGGAGGATCTTCCAGCCGAACCGCATGAGCTGGTCGTAGCGCAGGCGCGGCAGCGTCGTCCGCAGCCAGATGAAGACGAAGAGCACGCCGAGCAGCTTGAGGATGAACCAGATCGGCCCGAGGTTCCACGGCCCGTGCCAGCCCGAGAAGAAGAGCGTGACCATCAGGCCGGAGAGCGTGATGAGGTTGATGTACTCGGCCATCTGGAAGAGGCCCCAGCGCATCCCCGAATACTCAGTGTGGTAGCCCGCGACGAGCTCCTGCTCGGCCTCGGGGAGGTCGAACGGCGCGCGGCTCGTCTCGGCGATGCCGCCGAAGAAGAAGACGATCAGGCCGACGAACTGCGGGATGACGAAGGGCAGGAACTCGCCTTGGCGCGCGACGATTTCCGAGAGGTTCAGGCTCCGCCCGAGGATGACGACACCGAGCACGCTGAGCGCGAGCGAGACCTCGTACGAGACGAGCTGCGCGCACGTGCGCATCGAGCCGAGGATCGAGAACTTCGACTCCGACGCCCAGCCGCCGACGATGAAGCCGTAGATCCCGATCGAGCCGAGCGCGAAGATCGCGATCAGGCCGATCGAGACGTTCGCGACCTCGCCGTTGATGTGCCAGCCGTGCACCGTCCAGCCGGGCCCGAACGGGATGAACGCGAAGGCGGCGAGCGCGGTGAACGCCGAGACGACCGGGGCGAGGATGTACGGCAGCTCGATGGCGGACGACGGCGAGAAGGCCTCCTTGCGGACGAGCTTCACGAGGTCGGCGATCGGTTGGAGGAGACCGAAGGGGCCGGCGCGGTTCGGGCCGAAGCGGAGCTGCATGCGGCCCATGACCTTCCGCTCGATCAGCGTCAGGTACGCGAAGAGGCCGAGCAGGAGGTTGACGATGATGACCGCCTCGATGATCGCGATCCACCACGGCTCCGAGGCGACGGCGAGGATCATGCGCTCACCTCCTCGGTGGCGCGGCTGAGCTCGACGATGCCGCCGAGGCCGTTCGCGTGCTCGAGCGCGACCCGCGCGATGCCTTTGCGCAGGCGGCGGTTGACGCGCGCGGGGAGCGTGATCGCGCTTCCGTTCGTCCCGACCGTGACCATGTCTCCCGTCGCGATGCCGCGCCAGGTTGCGTCCTCGGTGGAGAGCTCGAGCTCGGCCTGCGGGCGCTGGAACTGGAGCTCGGGGACGCGCTCGACGGCTGCGCCGGAGAAGAGCGGCTTGTACGTGACGAGGCGAACCTCGCCCTGGCCGGGATTCACCTCGCGCTCGGCTTGCGAGGGCAGATCGACGCGCGTCGCAGCGTCGGGATAGCCGCGGAGCGGCGCGCGCTCGCCGACCTCGCCGAACGCGAGGCCGCCGTAGACCTTTTCCGACACCTCGCCGAAGACGGCCGCCGCGTACGGCGTCACGTCGACGTCGAAGCGCGCGGCGAGCTCGGAGATCCACTCGAGCTCGTCGGGACACGGCGGGGTCGCGGTGCGGCGCAGGCGCTGGAGGCGGCCCTCGAGGTTCACGAACGTCCCGTCGCGCTCGAGGTAGCCCGTGCCCGGCAGAAGGAGATCGGGAGTCCAGCCCTCCTCGACCTCGAACATCGAGAGGACGATGGTCGCGTCGGCCTGCTCGGCGAGGGCGCGGACGTTCGGGTTCGCAGCCGCTTCGTCGCCGGAGACGATGAGCACACCGATCGACTCCGACTCCTCGCCTTCGTCGTCAGAGCTTGCGGCCCAGGCGTCGGCGACACCGCGCCCGTTCGGCGTCTCGGGGAGGTAGAAGGCGCCGCAGCCCTCGCGGCCGGCGAGCCCCAGCTTCGCGGCGAGGGCGGCGACCGTCGCGCCGCCGTGGCCACCCGGGCCGGACCACACGAGCACGACGCGCTCTGCATCGCCAACCGCATCGACCGTGTCGAGGATCTTCGCGCCGTTCCGCCGCGCGGCCTTGATCCAGAGATCGACGACAGGGGCGCGCTCGACGACGGGAATGTCGCCGAGGACGACGACCGCATCGGCGTCGCGAATCGCGGAGAGCGGCAGGCGGTACGCGTCGAGAGCGCCCGAGACCTCCTCCGGCAGCATCGCCTGGTGCGAGTCGAGGCCGGCGCGGAGGAGCTTCCCGAGCGCATACGCCTGCTCGACCGTCTCGGAGCCTGAGAGTGCGGTGACAACGCGCCCGCGCGCGCCGCGCAGCAGGCGCTCGGCCTCGTCGATCGCCTCGACCCAGGAGATCTCGTGTACCCGGCGCCGCGGCTGCGTCAGACGATCCTCGGCGCGCAGGTGCGTGAAGGCGAAGCGGCCCTTGTCGCAGATCCAGCCCTCGTCCACCTCGAAGTGGTTGCGGGAGAGGATCCGCTTGACCTTCGCCTCGCGGACGGTCGCGTTGATGTTGCAGCCGACGGGGCAAAGGCCGCAGACGGTCGGCACGTCGACGATCTCCCACGGGCGCGCCTCGAAGCGGTACTGCGTCGGCAGGAGCGCGCCGACCGGGCACAGCTCCGTCACGTTGCCCGTGAACGCGCCGGTGTAGGGGACGTCCTCGAACGTCGTGATCACCGAATTCGCGCCGCGGTTGGCCGCGACGAGCTGCCCGTCCTCGCTCACGTCCGAGCTGAAGCGCGTGCAGCGGTAACAGAGGATGCAGCGCTCACGGTCGAGCGCGATCGTCGGCGAGATCGGGATCGGCTTCTCGAAGGTCTGCTTCTCGTACACCATCCGCGTGTTGCCGGGGCCGTAGCGGAAGGTCAGATCCTGCAGCGGGCACTCGCCGCCCTTGTCGCAGACGGGGCAGTCGAGCGGGTGGTTGACGAGGATGAACTCGAGCGTGCCGTTCTGCCCGGCCGCGGCCTTCTCGGACGTGCGCGCCGTCTTGACGACCATCCCGTCCTGCGCTGTCAGGGTGCAGCCGGTCTGGAGCTTCGGCATCCCTTCCACCTCGACGAGGCACATGCGGCAGGCGCCGATCGGCGCGCCGAGGCGCGGCTCGTAACAGAAGACGGGGATCTCGATCCCGGCCGCGAGCGCGGTCTCGACGATGCCCGTCCCCTTCGGGATGTGGACGTCGCGCTCGTCGATCGTGACGCGGACGAGCTCCGGCGTGCTCACGTTGAGGCTCCTGGCTCGTCGCTGGGAAGCGGGGCAAGCGAACGAGGTGAGGACAGTACAACCGGTACGGCCTCGCCGAGTGAGCGCCGCACCGCGCAGCCAGCGGCGAGAGCGCCGTCGCGGAGGCCGGCTCCGCCGGCCGGGAGCGACGCCGCGGCCAGGGGCCTCATACGGGCGCCTCCTGCGACATCGGCGAGTGGTGATGCATGTCGCTCGGCGCGAGGATCCCCTCGAGCGACGACTCCCCGTGGAACGGGCAGCCGCCCTGCTCGACGTGCGCGACGAACTCCGCCCGCCACTTCTTGAGGTAGCTGTCGACGGGATAGACGGCGAACTCGCCGAGCGCGCACAGGACCTTGCCGAGGATGTTGTCGCCGACGTTCTCGAGCAGGTCGAGGTCGGCCATCGTCGCGGTGCCGGCCTCGATCGACTCGAGGATCTGCACCATCCAGCGCGTCCCGACGCGGCACGGCGTGCACTTCCCGCACGACTCGTGCATGTAGAACTTCGTCGAGCGGAGGGCGAGCTGCACCATGCAGCAGCGGTCGTCCACGACGATGAGCGAGGCGGCGCCGAAGAACGTCCCGATCGCGCCGAGCGAGTCGTAGTCGAGCGGCACGTCGATCTGATCCGGCGTCAACGCAGGCACGGACGAGCCGCCCGGGATCACGCACTTGAGCTCGCGGCCGTCGGCGATTCCGCCTGCGTAGTCGTAGATGAGCGTGCGCATCGGCGTGCCGAGCGGCAGCTCGTAGTTACCCGGCCGCACGACGTTCCCCGAGACGGAGAAGATGGCGGTGCCCGGCGAGCTCGGCACGCCGGTCTTCGCGAACTCCTCGGCGCCCATGTCGAGAATGAGCGGGACGGTCGCGATCGTGCAGACGTTGTTGATCTGCGTCGGCGCCATGTACAGGCCCTGGATCGGCGGGAACGGCGGGCGAGGGCGCGGCTGGCCGCGCTTGCCCTCGAGCGACTCGAGGAGCGCCGTCTCCTCGCCGCAGATGTACGCGCCGGCGCCGCGGTGGACGGTGATCTCGACGCCGCCGAGGAGTCTCGCCCTGCGCGCCTCCTCGACCGCGGCGGCGAGGATCTCGTACTCGGTCAGGTATTCGCCGCGGATGTAGATGAAGACGTCGGTCGACTCGATCGCGTGCGCGGCGATGAGGCAGCCCTCGATGAGGCGGTGCGGGACGGTGGCCATGACCTGGCGGTCCTTGAAGGCGCCAGGCTCCGACTCGTCGGCGTTGACGACGAGGTACTTCGGCTTCGCGTTCTTCCGGTCGATGAGCGACGCCTTGCGGCCCATCGGGAAGCCGGCGCCGCCGCGGCCGCGCAGCGTCGCGGTCTGGAGCTCGGCGATGAGCTCGTCGGGCGTCATCGCCCGCGCGCGCTCGAGGCCGGCGCCGTAGCCGCCGATCGCCTGGTACTCCTTGAGCTTCGTGAGGTCGTGGTCCTCGGTGCCGCCGAGCAGCGTCGTGATCTGGGCGTCAGCCATCGAGCCCCTCGACGATCTCCGCGACGTCCTCGGGCTTGACGTTGTGGCGGTAGCGGTGGTCGACGGCGACGACACTCGCGTAGCCGCAGCCGCCGAGGCACTCGACCGCGCGGAGCGTGACGGTCCCGTCCTCGGTGGTCTCGCCGGCCTTGATGCCGAGCTCCTGCTCGAAGGCCTCGACGACCTTCTGCGCGCCGCACAGCCCACACGGGAGGTTCGTGCAGACCTCGATCGTGTGCGTGCCGAGCGGCTCGAGATGGAACATGTCGTAGAAGGTCGCGACCGAGTAACAGAAGGCCGGCGTGACGTCGAGCGCGTCGGCGGCCTCCTCGAGCGCCTCGCGGGAGAGGTAACCGTGCTTCTCCTGCGCGAGCCGCAGCGCGGGCAGCGCCGCCGAGTGCGAGCCGGCCGGATACCGCTCGCGAATCTTCTGCACCTCGTCGTAGAACGTGCTCACCGGTCCGTGTCTCCCATGACGGCGTCGAGCGAGCCGACGACGGCGATGAGGTCGGCGACGTACGTGTCGCGCAGGCACGTCGCGGTCGCCTCGAGCGCGACGAACGACGGTGCGCGGAAGTGGACGCGCCACGGCTTCGGCCCGCCGTCCGAGACGAGGTAGCACCCCGACTCGCCGCGCGGCGACTCGATCGCTGTGTAGATCTCGCCGGCCGGGACGCGGAAGCCCTCGGTGACGATCTTGAAGTGGTGGATGAGGCTCTCCATGGAGGTGTGGAGCTCCTCACGCGGCGGCAGCACGACCTTGCGGTCGTCGGCGATCCACGGCATGCCCTCCATCCGCTCGAGCTTGTCGAGGCACTGGCGGACGATCCTGTTGGACTCCAGCATCTCGTCCATGCGCACGCGGTAGCGGTCGTACACGTCGCCGTTCGGATAGACCGGCACGCGAAAGTCGACCTGGTCGTAGTGGAGATAGGGCTGGTCGCGGCGGAGGTCCCAGTCGACGCCCGACGCGCGCAGGTTCGGGCCGGTCTGGCCGAGCGCGATGGCGTCGGGGCCCGAGAGCTTGCCGATCCCGACCGTCCGCTCGAGCCAGATTTGGTTCTTGTCGAGCAGGCCGCGGTAGTCGTCGAGCGCGTGCGGCATCCACTCGACGAACTTGCGCGCCTGCGCGTAGAAGCCGGACGGGATGTCCTCCGCGAGGCCGCCGACCTGGAAATAGCGGGTGTGCATCCGCTGCCCCGTGACCATCTCGGACAGGTCGAGGATCGTCTCGCGCTCGCGGAAGCAGTACCAGAACATCGAGATCGCCCCGAGCTCGAGAGCCGACGTCCCGAGGTAGACGAGATGCGAGTGGATCCGGTTGAGCTCGCAGAGGAGCATCCGCATCCACTTCGCCTTCGTCGGCACCTCTATTTCGAGGAGCCGCTCGACTGCCAACACAAAGACGAGCTCATTGTTCTGGTAGCCGACGTAGTCGATGCGCTCGGGGTACGTCACGCACTTCCAGTACGTCTTCGACTCCATCGTCTTCTCGAAGCCGGTGTGGAGGTAGCCGATGACTGCGGAGGTTCCGACGACCTGCTCGCCGTAGAGGTCGACGATGAGGCGCAGCACGCCGTGGGTCGACGGGTGATTCGGGCCGAAGTTGACCTGGAGGACGTCGTCGCTGTCGCGCAGCTCCTCCGGGACGTCGAGGATCGTCGGGACGCGCTCCGGGATGCGCGAGCCCTCGTAGATCTCGGTCTTGTTCGCGACGGTGGCCATCTATTCGGCGTCCGAGAATCGGACGGGTTCGCCACCGAGCGGGTAGTCCTTGCGGAGCGGATGGCCTTCCCAGTCCTCCGGCATGAGGAGGCGCTCGAGGTTCGGATGGCCGTCGAAGACGATGCCCATGAGGTCGAACTGCTCGCGCTCGTGCCAGTCGCACGTGGGCCAGACCGAGACGACGCTCGGCACGCTCTCGCCGTCGTCGGCCCAGCACTGCAGGCGCACGCGGGGCGCGCCCTGCCGGAGCCCGAGGAGGTGGTACGAGATCGAGAAGCGCTTCGGCTTCACGTCGGGCAATACCTGGAGCCCCTGCGTCGCGGGGTGCATGATGTCGCGCCCGGTCGCCGTGCCGATGTAGCCGGCGACGCCCTTGCCGCCCCAGCCGAGGTAGTCGGTCGCGACGAGGTCGACGCACATGTCGAAGCCGAGCTCGTCGCGCGCGTACTCGCACGCCTCGCGGATCTGCTCGCGCTCGATCGTCACCGTCGCCATGTCCGCGCCCGCGCGCTCGGAGACGTAACCGGGCACAGCACTCCACCGGGTCACGTCGCGACTCCGTTCCGCTCGTACGCCGGCGGCACGCCGGCCTGATGCGCCTCGTGGAGGCGGATGATCCCCTCCATCAGCGCCTCCGGCCGCGGCGGGCAGAAGGGGATGTAGATGTCGACGGGGACGATGCGGTCGACGCCCTGGAGGATCGTGTAGTTGTTGAACATCCCGCCGGAGCTCGCGCACACGCCCATCGCGATGACCCACTTCGGCTCGAGCATCTGGTCGTAGATCTGGCGAAGCGGCTCGGCCATCTTGTGCGCGACACGGCCCGAGACGATGAGCAGGTCGGCCTGGCGCGGCGACGAGCGGAACGCCTCCATCCCGAACCGCGCGAGGTCGTAGCGCGCCGAGACGATCGACATCATCTCGATCGCGCAGCACGCGAGGCCGAACGTGTCGGGCCACATCGACTTCGTCTGCGCCCAGCGCACGGCCTTCTCGAGCGTCGTCAGCCCGAGCGCGCTCTCGAGCTCCGCGACGCCGAGGTCCTCCTCGAACTTCGACGGGCCCTTGGTCGGCCAGAGGAGGCGCTCCGACTGGAGGCCGTAGTCGCGGAGGCGCGTGACCGGCTTTTCCTGCTCGTCAGCCACGGGTCACCATTCGAGTGCTCCCCTGCGCCAGATGTAGACGTAGGCGACGAGGAGGATGAGGACGAAGAAGGCGAGCTCCGAGAACCCGAACCAGCCGAGCGCGTTGAGCTGCACCGCAAGCGGATAGAGAAAGACGATCTCGATGTCGAAGACGATGAAGAGCATCGCCGTCAGGGAGAAGCTGACCGTGAAGCGCTGCTGCTTGGGCGGGCCTTCCGAGACGCCCGACTCGAACGGGATCACCCGGGCACGGGTGCGGTGGCTTGGTCGCGTCGAGAAGACGAACGAGAAGACGATCATCGACGCCGGG
>JAWVDC010000172.1:0-2987 GCA_033857715.1 Gaiellaceae bacterium
CGAGCCCACCCGGCGCTACTGAAGCGCGTCCACAAAGATTCGAGAGAGAAGAAATGGCAACCGGAGTCAGAGTCGCAATCACGCTTGCTTGTACCGAGTGCAAGCGCCGCAACTATCAGACGAACAAGTCCAAGCGGAACACGCCGGACCGCGTCGAGTTCAAGAAGTACTGCCGCTGGTGCGGTGGACACACCATCCACCGGGAGACCCGCTAGACCGCCATGGCGCGCACCGATCGTCAGCAGCGCCGCCAGCGTCGCGGCATTGCGGCCGGCACCCCGCCGCTTCAGCCTCCGCGCAAGCCGCCCGTCGCGGACGTTCGCCCGACGGCGAGTGACGGGGCCGAGCCTGCCGCCGACAGCCCGGGCGAGGCGCGCCGCGGTGGTTTTCCGGGCCTCGGCTTCATCCAGGAGGCGATCGCGGAGCTCAAGAAGGTCGAGTGGCCGACGCAGCAGCAGGTCGTCAGCGGCACTGCGGTCGTCCTCGTCGCCTGCGTCCTCGTCGGCGCGTATCTCTACGCGAACGACCGGGTCTGGGCCTACTTCGTCCAACACGTCCTCGTAAGGTAGGCACCGATGTTTCGCTGGTATGTGATCAACACGTATTCCGGGCACGAGAACAAGGTGAAGACCAATCTCGAGCACCGGATCGAGTCGATGAACCAGCGCTCGCGGTTCCGTCGCGTCGTCGTCCCGACCGAGCAGGTGATCGAGACGAAAGACGGCCAGAAGGTGCAGGCCGAGAAGCGGACTCTGCCGGGCTACGTGCTCGTCAACATGGACATGAACCCCGACGCGTGGACGGTCGTGAAGAACACACCCGGCGTGACCGGCTTCGTCGGCGCAGGTGCCACTCCGGCGCCGCTCTCGCAGCCCGAGGTCGACAAGATTCTCCACACCGCCTCGCCGGCGGCGCTCGCTGCGGCACGCTCGCAGGTCGAGTTCCAGCTCGGCGAGTCGGTCAAGATCACCTCCGGCCCGCTCGCGGACTTCGACGGTGAGATCACCGACGTCAACGCCGACGCGCAGAAGCTCCAGGTGATGGTCAATATCTTCGAGCGGCAGGTGCCGGTCGAGGTCGGATTCGAAAACGTCAAGAAACTCGACTGAGGAATAGATGGCCAAGAAAGTTCTGACACTCATCAAGCTCCAGATCCCCGGCGGCCAGGCAAACCCGGCGCCGCCGGTCGGCCCTGCGCTCGGTCAGCACGGCGTGAACATCATGGAGTTCTGCAAGGCGTTCAACGCGCAGACGGCCGATCAGAACGGGCGCATCACCCCGGTCGAGATCACGGTCTACGAGGATCGCTCGTTCACGTACATCACGAAGACGCCGCCCGCGGCCGTCCTTATCAAGGAGGCGCTGAAGCTCGAGAAGGGCTCGGGCGAGCCGAACCGCAATAAGGTCGGCAAGCTCACGCGCGCTCAGGTTCTCCAGATCGCCGAGACGAAGATGCCCGACCTCAACGCGCGCGACGTCGAGCAGGCGGCGCTCATCATCGCCGGAACGGCCCGCAGCATGGGCGTGGAGGTGGAGGGCTGATGTCCGCGCACGGCAAGCGGTATCGCGGCGCTCGCGCGCTCTTCGAGCGCGAGCAGCTGTACTCGCCCGCCGAGGGCGTCAAGCTCCTGAAGGAGATGAACGCGGCGAACTTCGACGAGACGGTCGAGGTGCACTTCCGGCTCGGTCTCAACGTCCGCCACGCCGACGAGCAGCTGCGCGGAACGCTCATGCTGCCGCACGGCAGCGGCAAGGACGTGCGCGTCGCCGTGTTCGCCGAGGGCGACAAGGCGCGCGAGGCCGAAGAGGCCGGCGCCGACGTCGTCGGCTCCGCCGATCTCGCGAAGAGGATCGAAGAAGGCTTCACCGACTTCGACGTCGCGATCGCCACGCCGGACCAGATGGGCAACGTCGGTCGTCTCGGCCGGGTGCTCGGCCCGCGCGGCCTCATGCCGAACCCGAAGACCGGAACCGTGACGATGGACGTCGCGAAGGCCGTCTCCGAGGCGAAGGCCGGCAAGCTCGAATACCGCACCGACCGCGGCGCGAACGTCCACGTCGCGATCGGCAAGAAGAGCTTCGACCAGCGCGCCCTCGTCGAGAATTACGCAGCCGTGCTCGACGAGATCATCCGCGCGAAGCCGTCCGCGTCGAAGGGGCGCTACATCCGGCAGATCACGCTCACGAGCACCATGGGCCCCGGCATCCGTCTCGATCCGGCCAAGACGAGAGGGATCGTCGAGGAAGTAGACGAAAACACGCAGGAGCCAGCTACAGTCTCCGCCTAGTAGCTGCCCCGCCTAAGACCGCTGGCAGTCCTCCCTCTGAGGACAGAAGACCCGCCGAGGTGAGATGAAGAAGGATCAAAAAGAGCAAGTTGTCGATGAGCTGACCGCGCGCCTGAAGGCCGCGGAGACGCTTCTCGTTGCCGACTATCGCGGCCTGACGATGCCGCAGATCGACACGTTGCGCTCGAAGCTCATCGAGAGCGGAGCGAAGTTCACCGTCACGAAGAACACGCTCACGCGCCGTGCCGCCAAGGCAGCGGGAGCCGACGCGCTCCTCACGCTGCTCGAGGGGCCGACCGCGATCGCGTTCCTCGAGGCCGACGGCGACATGGTCGCGGCCGCGAAGGCGCTCGCCGACTCCGCGCGCGAGACGAAGGTGCTCGCGATTCGCGGCGGCGTGATGTCCGGCCGCGCGATGACGGCGGCCGAGGTCGAGAGCCTCGCAACGCTTCCGCCGGTCGAGGTGCTCCGCGGCCAGGTGCTCGGCGCGATCATCGCGCCGCTCAGCGCGTTCGCTGCGCTCCTCAACGCTCCGCTGCAGAACCTCGTCGGGCTCATCGACGCCCGCATCGAGCAGCTCGAGAAGGACGGCCCCGCTGCAGAGGCGGTCGCGACGACGGAAGAGCCTGTCGTTGAGGCGGAGCCGGTCGACAGCGACACCCAGGCGGACTCCACAGAGTCCGCCCCCGAAGAGACGAC